>DASXCX010000075.1:0-21925 GCA_036490955.1 Allostellaceae bacterium
AAAGTGTCATTCTGTTCTTTCGTCAGCATCTTCCCGTCCTCCCACAATGCCGCAGCCCTCGACGTGCGCGGCCGTATCCCTGATGATTTCCGACCTCATGCGCCGCCAAAGCGCATCGGATTGAAGCTTATCACCTGCAAGAGCGGATCGCTGCGCTCCAACCCGGTGCTGGGATCGACCAGCACGTTGACCAGCGCCGGCTTGCCGCTCTTGGTCGCGGCGATGGCGCGGGCGAAGGCGGGACCGACATCGGACGGTGTCTCGGCGATTTCGCCATGGCATTCGAGGCCTTCGGCCACGCGCTCGTAGTGGCTCTGCGCGAGGTCGACGCCGGTCGTGCCGTTGAAAAGACGCAGCGTGATGTTACGGCTGGAACCCCAGGCACCGTCATTCGCCACCATCACGAAGATGGGCAATTTGTGCAGCGAGGCAGTCGCGAGTTCACCGAGATATTGGCCCAGCGCACCATCCCCGGTGCCTAGGAAGACAGGCCGGTTCTCGCCCATCTCCTGTTGAGCGGCCGCGGCACCGATCGCATGCGGTACGCCGACACCCATCGCACCGAACGGCTCATGATCGATGAAGCCCGGCGACCGCGTGCAGCGCATCACGGCTTTGTACCAGTTGGCACAATTGGCCCCATCGCTGACGAAGAGCGCGTCGTCCGGCATTTGGGCCGCCAACTCCCGCGCCATCCGCAGCGGGTGTACCGGTCCCTTCTCGTTCCTGCCCGCCTCATCGATACGCGCGAGCTTCGGTGCGACGGCTTCCGCGACCCAAGCCGGATCGCGACGGCTGAAGCGATGCTGCACCAACGCATCCGCGATGCCCGCAACCGCCAAACCGCAATCCGCCGCGATCGGGGCGGCAACGACGCGGTTGCGCCCGATCTCGCTGGCCTCGGCATCGATCTGAATGAAGGAAGCATCGGCCGAGAAAAACGGCGGGGCCGCGAAACCGATGGCGCCTGCCATGCGGCAACCCACGAGGAGCACGACATCGGCATGGCGCGCGGCAATGCTGCCCATCGGCCAGGGGAATGCGATTTCCATATCTTCGGGGATCAACCCCCGGCTCGGCCCTTGGAGCAGCACCGGAATGCCGAAATCATGCGCCAACCGGCCAATCGCTGGGCCAGCATGATTCCAATAGGCGCCGGCGCCAGCGACCATCAGGGGGCGCTTCGCTGCCGACAACAGCGTGACAGCGCGCTCGAGATCGACCGGAGCGGGCGCCGGCGCATGAGCACGCAGGATCGGACCGAGGGAGGCTTCTGTGGCTGCCTCGTCGACCTGCGCATTCGCGACATCGCGCGGTACCTCGAGCAACACCGGCCCCGGCTGACCGGTCAGTGCAATGCGCGCGGCCATCTCGATATATTCGCCGAGGCGCGCAGGATCATGCACGACCTGCGCCCATTTCGTGATGGAGCGCACGAGGCGTGTATGGTCGAGCTCTTGCTGGGGGCGAGCATCCAACATCCGGATTGGATTGCGGCCCGCGAAGATGAGGACCGGCGAACAGGCATCGAAGGATGACGCGAGGCCTCCCACGGCATTGGCAAGGCCCGGCCCCGAAGTGACACAGGCAACACCGAGACCGCGCCGAGTCTGCGCATAAGCGTCCGCGGCAAGCACGACCGCGCTTTCGTGCCGCATATGGATGAGGCGCATATCGCGGCGCGCCAGCGCGCCAAAGAAAGACTCGAGATGGCCGGGCAGCCCGAACACCGTTCGTACACCCTGGCGCTCGACGGCCCGAGCCATCAAATCCGCACCAATCATCGCCGTTTCTCACCCATTTGGAATCGGGAGGCGCCATTGGATAACGCTTCCGCCTCTACTGGGCTAAGCGTCTGTTGAGTGATCCCGAACCTCACATCCACCGTCGCCACGGCGTACACGATGATCGGATTGACATCGATATCTTCAACGAGGGCATCGCGATCATCAGGGCACCGGACGTTCCGCAGAAGAGGGACCCGACTTTGGCAGTAACGCCGTTCGAACGAAACTGATTTATCCCTTGATGGGCTTTCCGAAAGGAGCCCAGCGAGCGCCGTCATAGCGCTCCATCTGCAGCTCCCCGAACGGAAAGTAATCCGTCGGACTGGTGTCGATCGTGACGCCCGGTAGCAGCATCGGCATGGTGAAATCCTTGAGGTGGGTCGCCTGCTGCAAGACGTTGGCGCGGGTCAGATCGTCGCCGCAGCGCCGCAGCACTTCGGCCATCAGCTGCGCCGCGATGAACCCGTTCGGCGCCGATATATCGATCCGCCGGTCGGAGGACGGAACGTACTTCTCCACCCAGGCGAGATATTCCTTCACGGCGGGATCGTCGGCGTAGGACGGATCCGTGGCATCCTTCATGTAGCCTCCGGAGACAATGCCCTTGAGAGCTTCATCGCCAACGGACCCGATAATGCCCTTGGAGGTGGAGACCCCCGGCAAAAGCATCAGCGGATTCCAGCCGAGTGCCCGGACAGCGGTGACCGACTGTGGCGACGCTCGTCCTTGGGTGATCAAATAGACCGTATCGGCACCCGAGCCTTTCAGCGTGATCATCTGCGAGGTGAGCGTTGGATCGGTGATCTGATAGGAAGCCTTGGCGACGACCATCTTCGACGCCTGATCACCGAGTTCCCCGAGGAATGCATCAAGGTGATCGCGACCGAAATCGTCATCCTGGTAAAGGATCGCGACCTTCGCGTCGGGCTTTTCCGCGAGGATATATTTCGCGAAGATCCGGCCTTCGGCTGCGTAACTCGGGATTCCAGCCATGGTCCAAGGAAAGCGCTTCGGATCGACGACGCTGCTCGCGCCGGTGACCAGGAAGAGCTGCGGCACCTTTTTGTTATTGAGATAAGGCCTGACCGCCTCGCTGGTCGGCGTGCCGAGAGAGGCAAACATCAAGAGCACGCCGTCGGATTCGACGAGGCGTCGCGTCTGTTCCACGGTCTTGGGCGGGCTGTAGCCATCGTCCAGGGTTTGCAGCTCGATCTTCCGGCCATTGACGCCGCCGCTGTCGTTCAGCATCGCGAAGTAGGCGGCCATGGCACGGGCACCGAAAGCGGCGCCCGAGTCCGGACCGCTTAAGGGATACGTCTGCCCGATTTTGATCGTCGTATCGCTGGCGCCGCTATCATATTTTCCGGCGCCTGCCGAGCCGGCGGCCATGGCGACTGACACGCATAACGCAATCGGAATCGATATGATCGAAATCGGACGCTTCATCGTACCCTCCCTTAATTTTGGATGGAGACTAGCACGATCAATCTAGTGGGCGCCGTCCGAATTCGGACACTCCCGAGCGCAAATCAGGACACTGGGGAGGGTGGCGTGTAGGTCGGGCCGTGCCATGCGCGCGGTTGCGTTGATTGCTTTCTTGGTGGCGTCCGTCCGAGCAGCGCTCGCTAATGCATCAATTCGTGTAATTACCAACACGGCAGAAGGGCCACGCATTTGGTGCGGCAACTCCGTTCTGGAAAAAGAAACAGAACGCGTTGTGATGGGCTTCTCGCTAGAGAGGTAAGCGCTGTCGTCCGCGCATTGCATAGTTACGCTGGCCCTCTCAGGAGGGCCAGCAACAGCGGATTTCCGCCGTTCGGTAAAGGTGGTAGCGGGGGAGGGAGTTGAACCCCCGACCTTGGGATTATGATTCCCCTGCTCTAACCAACTGAGCTACCCCGCCGCCTTACCGATCAAGGGCTTAAGCCAGCCCTTGCTCGTGAGCGCGCGAGATTAGGGAAACTCGGCGCGCGGCGCAATCGCCGGCTCTCGAATCTTCAATCGACAGGGCCGTGCCTTTCTGGTGTGGTGCCCATCAGGTTTTTTAGCGTGACGGGGCGCGAGCGGCACACTCAACCGGCGGGGGAGAAGCATGCGGAGCATATCGGGCTGGGTAGGGATCGCGGTATTTGTGTCGGCGCTCTCGGCCAACATTGCCGCGGCGCAGTCTTCGGATCAAACGAAGGGCGAATGGGACCGGATCGTTGCTGCCGCAGAAAGGGAGGGCAGCGTCGTCATCAATTCCCAGCCAAACCTTGTGTGGCGCGATTTCATCCTCCGCGAATTCGCGAAGGCCTATCCCAAGATCGAGCTGAATTTCTCGATCATCCCGTCGGATCAGTTCGTCGCGCGCGTGCGCCTCGAGCGCCAGACCGGCAAGTATCTTTGGGATCTCGGCGCGGCCGGTGCGGCGGCCGGCTTCGCGCTTTACAAAGACGGCGCCATCGATCCCCTGTTGCCCGAACTGATCCTGCCCGACGTCAACAACCCGCAAATCTGGGGCGGCTGGGACGAGGCGTTCGTCGACGCCCCGCGAAAATATGTCTTCTCGATGTCGGCCTTCGTCTTGAGCCCCTATTACAACGCGGCGCATGTGCCGGCCGAGAAAGTAGCGCAGCTCGGCCTGCGCGTGATGCTCGATCCGGCCTATGCGGGCAAGACCGCCTGGCAGGACCCGGGCGTCCCGGGCAGCGGGCAGTCTTATGCCACCTTGATGCGGACGCTCGGCGACAACGACCTGCAAAAGCTGATCGTCGATCAGAAAGCCATGTTGTTCGCACAACAGCAGCAGGTCGTCGACGCGATGGCGCGCGCAACCGCATGGTTCGGCATCGGCCCGTCGGTGAGCGCGCTCATCGCGCCCTATGTGCAGGCCGGGGCGATCAAGCAGGCCGACATCCAAGCCTTCGGCAACAAGCCTGAAGTGAGCATCATCAGCATCGGCGGCAATTGCCTTTATGTGCTCAATCAGCGGCCGCATCCCAACGCGACGCGCGTCTTCGTCAATTGGATGTTGCAGCAGGACGTGCAGCTGAGCCTTGCCAAGGCGATCGAACAGGATAGCCGCCGCCAGGACATACCGGCGGCCTCGGCACCGGATGCGGCGCCCATCAAGGGCGCGAAATATTCGGTGCCACAGCGCGAGGAAGCGTTTTCGCAGCTCGTCGCGGACGCCAAGTTCGTGGACGGGCTGCGTAAGCCGGCCCCGTAACAGGCTTTGCCGCGCGCCAACCGGGACGATCGGCTATCATCACCGCATGTCGATCGCGATCCGTCCGCTCCTCCTGCTCCTTCTCGGCGCGCTACTCGTTGCGCGCAGCGCCGCCGCCGATCCCGTCACGATCCGCTCGGGCTTTACCGTGATGGTCAGCGGCTTCTCGCCCTTGCTGCTCGAGAAGAAAGACCTGATGCGGCATTTCGGCCAATCTTATGTACTGGAGCCGCGGCATTTCCAAAGCACTTCGCTCGAGCTCACCGCTCTCGCCTCGGACGACGCCGACATCGTCTCGCTCGGCTACTCGACGCTTGCCGTCGCGGTGCTCAACGCGCATCTCGACGATGTGCGCGTCGTCGCCGACGCCAATCAGGACGGCGCCGACGGCCACCGCTCGGTCTCGTTCTTCGTGCTCAACGACGGCGGCATCGCAGCGCCCGAGGATCTCAAAGGCAAGGTGATCGCGACCAACGGCGCCGGCGGCGCTTTCGATGTCGCGATGCGCTGGATGCTGCATCGGCATGGGCTCGACGACAAGCGCAACTACACCGCCATCGAGACCGATTACGCCAACATGCCGGCGATGCTCCTCTCGGGCAAAGCCGCGCTGGTCACTGGCGCCAATCCCTGGGCGCGCAGTCCCGACATGGTGGCGAAAGCGCATGTGCTTTTCACGGCCGCCGACGCGCTTGGTCCCTCGCAGATGACGATCCAAGCCTCGCGCGCCGGCTTCATCGCGGCACACCGGGCGGCGATGGTCGATTTCTTCGAGGACATGATGCGGGTGCAGCGCTGGTTCCGCGATCCCGCCAACCACGACGCGGCCGTGGCGATCGCCGCCAATCTGACGAAGCAAACCGCCGCAGGGCTCGCACCCTTCCTCTTCACGAAAGAGGACAGCTATGTCGATCCGAAGCTCGAGCCCAATCTCGATTCGCTGCAAAAGAACATCGGCGTGATGAAGGCCTTGGGCTTCATCGCCGGCGACGTGCCGGTGAAAAAATACGCCGATCTCAGCCTGGTCGAGGAAGCGGCGAAGCGTCTACCCGAGCCGCAGCGCGATTAGGCTTTCGCGCGCGCGATGGCCTCGTTGACGCTCGTCGCCATCGTGGCCGCCGTCCTTGGCGCGCCCGTGATGGTCCCGCCGCCGAGCACGCGCGTGCCGTCATAAACAACGCAGGCCTGGCCGGGCGCGACGCCGAGCGCCGGTTCATCGAGCAGCACAATCCCGCAACCGCTGTCGTCCAGCGACAGCGTCGCCGCTTGCGGCGGCTGTGCCGAGCGCAGCTTCACCGATATACGCAGCGCGCTATCGGGCCAGGCCCCAAGCCAATTCATCTCGCGCAGCGCGACGCGTTGCTGACCGAGCGCAGCGCGCGGCCCAACGATCACGCGCTTTGCCGCCGCATCGAGCCGCAGCACGTAAAGCGCCTCGCCACCGGCAACACCCAAGCCTTTGCGCTGGCCGACGGTAAAATGGATGATGCCGTCGTGGCGGCCGAGCACGTGGCCCGCCACATCGACGATGTCGCCCGGCGCATTCGCCTCGGGCCGGAGCTTTGCGACGAGATCGCCGTAAGAGCCGGTCGGCACGAAGCAGATATCCTGGCTGTCGGGCTTCATCGCGACCGGTAGATCGAAGCGCTGCGCCAGCGCCCGCGTCTCGTCCTTGCTCATGCCGCCCAAAGGAAAGCGCAGATAGTCGAGTTGGTCGCGCGTCGTCGCGAAGAGAAAATAGCTTTGGTCGCGGGAATCATCGGCGGCGCGATGCAGTTCGGCGCCCTCGGGCCCGGCGACGCGACGCGCATAGTGCCCGGTCGCAAGCGCAGCGGCGCCGAGTTCTTTCGCAGTCGCCAGGAGATCGCGGAACTTCACCGTACGATTGCAGGCGATACAGGGGATCGGCGTCTCGCCCCGGGCATAGGCATCGGCGAAAGTATCGATCACGTCGTGGCGGAAACGGCTCTCGTAATCCAAGACGTAATGCGGGATGCCGAGCCGCTCGGCAACGCGCGACGCGTCATGGATGTCCTGTCCGGCGCAACAGCTATGCGCCTTGCCCGTCGCCGCGCCGTGATCGTAAAGCTGCAGCGTGATGCCGACGACATCGCAGCCCGCCTCGACCAGGAGGGCGGCCGTGGTCGCGCTGTCGACGCCGCCCGACATGGCGACGACGACACGGCAATCCTTCGGCAACTTGGGAAGATCGAAAGGATGCGTCATCGGTCAAAATCTACCGCGATAGGACTACTTATCGCGCGAACGTCCCGGAAAACAACCGCTCACACGTTCATCATGTTGCGCGTCGCCTGCGGCAGGCGCACGGTCAACCCGTCGAGTTCCTCGGTCATGATGATCTGGCAACCGAGGCGCGACGTCTGCGTCAGGCCGAAAGCGAGGTCGAGCATGTCCTCCTCGTCCTCGGTCGCGTCTTTCAGGAGCTCGTACCATTCCGGATCGACGATCACATGGCAGGTCGAGCAGGCCAGCGAGCCTTCGCAGGCGCCTTCTATATCGATGTCGTTGCGATGCGCGATCTCGAGGACCGACAACCCGATGGGCGCCTCGACCTCGCGGCGCGATCCATCGCGCTGAATGAATATCATCTTCGGCATAAATCTCAGCTCAGTTCTTGGGCGCCAGATCCTTGGCTGCCAAATCTTCGGCAAGGCCCGCCGCCTCGAGCGCGGCAGCTTCGGCCGATTTGCTGCCGGGATCGACGTTATCGAGCAGCATCAGCCCTGCGGCCTCGGTCGCCGGCGCCAGCGGACCCGCTTCGATTGGCGGCAGCATCACCACTGCGTGTGTAACGGGCCGAGCGAGCTGCTTTTCTGCGCGCGAGCGCAGGCCGAGCAGCAGTTCGGCGAGATCGTCAGCGTCGAGCAGGCGCTCGCCGTCGGTGCCCGGCAGGATCTCGGTATTGCCGCCGACCGCGAAAGCGACCGCACCTTGCAGCACCCGTCCGGCTTTGCGAATCCCGATGCCGACCGCCGCGCCGGGCCCGGTTGGGTCGAGCGGCGAGCCGTCCGGCTCCTCGATCTGAAACAGCTTGCTCACGACATCAAACGTGAAACGATTCTCCGCAGCCGCAACGGCCTTTTTCGTTGGGATTGCGGAAGGTGAAGCCCGCCTGCAGCTGATCCTCGACGTAATCCATCTCGGTACCGATGATGAACATCGACGCCTTGGGGTCGATCAGGATGGTGACGCCGTTCGCCTGCACCACCTCGTCGAACTTGCCCTTCTCGTCGGCATATTCGAGCGTGTAGGTGAGACCGGAGCAGCCGCGCGAGCGCACGCCGACACGAATCCCAACCGACGGCTTGCCGCGCTTCTCCAGCAATTGCTGGATCCGCGACGCCGCCGCTTCGGTGACGGTCATTGCCTGCTTCGGAGGGGGCCGGGTTGCGGTTGTGGTCGCGGTCGGTGGGGCCATGGGCTGCTCGTTCAATACCACCCTTATGTGGTGGCCGCCAGCCGGGTTGTCACCCCGGCCGTACCGAGTTGCCGAACCGCCGTCGCCAGGGTCGAGACCGCGTAATCGACCTCGTCTTCGGTGGTAAACCGGCCTAGGCCAATTCTTAAGGATGCGGCTGCCAGTTCCTCGGATAGCCCGAGGGCGCGCAGCACGGCGGAGGGCTCGATTTCGGCTGCCGTGCAGGCCGAGCCGGTGGACAGCGCCAGGCCCGGGCACGCCTCCATCAACGCCGGTGCCGGAATGCCTGGAAAGCTCAGATTGAGGTTGCCGGGCAGGCGCCGCTCGGGATCGCCGTTGAGCCGGGTCTGCGGCAGGGCGCGCTGGATGCCGGAAAGGAACCGCTGGCGTAGGGCCAAGAGCCGCTTGGCCTCGCCCGCCATCTCGGCCTCGGCAACCGCGGCCGCCTCGCCCAGCCCGACACAGAGCGGCGTGGGCAGCGTGCCGGAGCGCATGCCGCGCTCCTGCCCACCGCCATCGATCAGCGCCGTGATCCGCGCTCGCGGCCGGCGGCGCATATAGAGCGCACCGATGCCCTTCGGCCCGTAGATCTTGTGACCGGAGATCGACATGAGATCGATGTTCATCGCATCGACATCAACCGGCATCTTGCCGACGGCCTGCGCGGCATCGGTATGGAAAAGAGCGCCACGTTCGCGGCAGAGCGCGCCGATATCGGCGAGCGGCTGGATCACGCCGATCTCGTTATGCGCCGCCATCACCGAAACGATCGCGGTCTTTTCGTCGATCGCCGCTTTGAGGCGATCGAGATCGACGAGCCCGTTGCTCTCGACCGGCAGATAGGTCGCGCGGCAGCCTTCGGCTTCCATCGCCTTCGCGCTTTCGAGCACGCATTTATGCTCGGTGACCAGTGTGACAATATGGTCCTTGCCGAACGGCTTGTGGAAGCGCAGCGCGCCTTTGACGGCGAGGTTGTTCGCCTCGGTCGCGCCCGAGGTGAAAATGATCTCGCGCGCATCGGCCTTGATCAACGAAGCGAGTTGGCCGCGCGCGCGCTCGACGGCGGTCTCGGCTTCGCGGCCATAGGCATGGGTGATCGAGGCCGGGTTGCCGAATTTCTCGCTGAACCAGGGCAGCATTGCCGCGAGCACGCGCGGATCGCAGGGCGTCGTCGCCTGATAGTCGAGATAAACCGGCGGCTGATTGGCTTTGCGGGCAATCGCCGCGGTCATGCGGCACTCGCGCGCGTGCGGGAATAGAGCGCGCCCCAGGCATCGACGAGTTGATCGATGTCCGCGGCGCTCGTGCCCCAACCGAGACTGATACGAATCGCGCTTTCGGCGAGCGCGGGCAAGACGCCCATCGCATCGAGCACATGGCTGCGCGTCACCTTGCCCGATGAGCAGGCCGAGCCGGCGCTGACCATCACCCCGGCGAGATCGAGCGCGATCACCTGCGTCGACGAAGCCACACCCGGCATGGCGATCGAGAGCGTGTTCGGCAACCGCGGCGCGTCGGCGCCGAAAATAACGGCGTCGGGCGCGAGAGCGCAGAGCCGCTGCTGCGCAGCATCACGCAACTTCCGGATGTCGGCATAGGCCGCGAGCGACGCCGTTGCCGCGCGCGAAGCCGCCCCAAAACCGGCAATACCGGGAAGATTCTCGGTGCCGGCGCGCAACCGCCGTTCCTGCCCGCCGCCACGCAGCAACGGCCGCAGCGCGAGACCGCTCCGCACCACCAACGCGCCGGTACCCATCGGCCCACCGAGCTTGTGCGCGGAGAGACTCATCAAATCGATATCGAGCGCGGCGAAATCGACCACGATCTTGCCGGCGGCCTGGATCGCGTCGCAGTGATAGAGCGCACCCGCTTCATGCGCGATGCGCGCGACGGCGGCGGCGTCTTGCACCACGCCGGTCTCGTTGTTGACGAACATGACCGAAACCAGCGCCGGCTGCGGATCGCCGGCAAGCATGCACCTCAGCGCATCGAGATCGACACGGCCATCGGGCAGCACCGGCACGATCTCGGCATCGGATGCGTTGCCGCGCACCGAATCATGCTCAAGCGCGGAAATCAGCAGGCGGCGGCTGGAAAATCCGGCGAGCGCCAGTGCATTTGCCTCGCTGCCACCACTCGTGAAGACGATCTCGTCGGCGTGCGCATGGACCAGCGTGGCAACCCCCTCGCGCGCTTCGTCGAGTACGCGCCGTGCCGCGCGCCCGGCGCGATGCACGGAAGACGGATTGCCCGGTACGTTCAGCGCGGCGGCAACCGCCGCCGCGGCTTCGGGCCGGACCGGTGCGGTGGCATTCCAATCGAGATAGGCCGCGCGCATGGCGTCCAACGGAACTTATTGCGCCGCGACACCCGGCGCCGGCACCGCGATCGGACGCTCTTGCGCCTGGCAATGCAGTGCGCCGGCACGGCCGAGCACGCGTTGCTCGCAGACATCGGCAAGGGTCACCGAGCTCAGATAGAGGTGGATCTGATTGCCGAGCTCTTCCCAGAGGTCATGCGTCAGGCAGCGCGTCTTGTTGCCGCTGCAACCGGTCGGTGCGCCAGGCGTGCACCGCGTCGCACGGATCGGCTCGTCGACCGCGAGGATAATATCGGAGATGCGCGTGCCATCGGCGCCGCGCGCCAGAAGATAGCCGCCGCCCGGACCGCGCACGCTCTTGACCAGATTGCCGGCGCGCAGCTTGGCGAACAGTTGCTCGAGATAGGACAGCGAGATTTCCTGCCGCTCGGCAATCTCGGCGAGCGAGATCGGCTCGCCGCTGCAATGCTTGGCGAGATCGACCATCGCCATCACGGCGTAGCGTCCCTTGGTACTCAGCCTCACTCGTTTGCGCTCCTTCGGGCGGGATCGAAACCGGCGGAAACCGCAGAGCCGAGCCGTTCCTCCTCGAGCGTGGCGAGCCGCGCCCGGAGCCTCGCCACCTCTCCGTGTAGCACGCTCAGCTGGCAAGCGATCGGATCGGGCGTCTCATCGCAAGGCGTGCCATACGGCAGGAATTCCGGCGCCTTTTCCTGCCTTGCGCGCTCGCCGACGGGCTTGGCCGGAATGCCGGCGACGCTGACACCTTCGGGCACTTCCTGCAGCACCACGGCATTGGCGCCAATCCGCGCGCCGCGATGCACGGTAAAGGCACCCAGCACCTTCGCCCCGGCGCCGACGATCACATCGTCTTCTAAAGTCGGATGGCGCTTGCCGCGATTGAGCGAAGTGCCGCCCAAGGTTACACCCTGATAGAGCGTGACATCGTCGCCGATCTCGGCAGTCTCGCCGATGACGACGCCGAGACCGTGATCGATGAAGAGCCGCCGGCCGATCTTGACGCCGGGATGGATCTCGATTCCGGTCAGCGTCCGGCTGACAGCCGAAACAAACCGGCCCGCGACCAGCCAACCGCGTCGCCACAGCCCGTGCGCCAGGCGATGAAACATCACCGCGTGCAAGCCCGGGTAGCACAGCAACACCTCGAGAGACGAGCGCGCCGCCGGATCGAGCCGCAACACATTCGCGATATCGTCGCGTAGGTTCTTGAAAATCATGGAATTCGCTGTGCTATTATTTGCATCCTTCTCGGCACCAGTCCGAGAGCGACCGCCTCGCGCGACATATAGCTTATCCTAGTAACGTTATCAAGTTTAGCTGGTGGTTCATGCGAGGTAAGCGGGGGAAAAGCCTAGTGTTTTTATCGGGTTTAACCCATGCCTGAGGTCGTCATCAACGGGCCGGCAGGCCGCCTCGAAACCCGCTACACCGCAGCGAAGGAGGAGAACCCGCCGGTCGCGCTGCTGCTGCATCCGCATCCGCAGCATGGCGGCACGATGAACAACAAGGTCGTCTACACGCTCTTCCATGCCTTCCTCCATTGCGGCTTCTCGGCGCTGCGTTTCAATTTCCGCGGCGTCGGCCGCAGCCAAGGGCAATTCGACCGCGGCGAGGGCGAGCTCGCCGATGCCACCGCGGCGCTCGACTGGCTCCAGACGACGCATCCCAACGCCCCCGCCTGCTGGATCGGCGGCTTCTCGTTCGGCGCCTGGATCGGCATGCAGCTGCTGATGCGCCGGCCCGAGATCGGCGCCTTTGTCGTGGTGGCTCCGCCGGCCGGTATGTTGGATTTCGGCTTCCTCGCGCCCTGCCCCGCTTCAGGCCTCATCGTGAGCGGTGATCAGGATCAGGTCGTGGCGCCGGAAGCGACGCAAAAGCTCGTCGCCAAGCTCAAGCATCAGCGCGACATCACGATCGAGCATCGCATCGTCAAAGGCGCCGATCATTTTTTCTACAATCAACTGGCCGAGCTGGATCAGATCGTCGAGGATTACGTCGCGCATGCGACGCCGAAACGCGTGAAGGCCTAGCCGGCGAGCGCGCATAGACGCGGACAGAGCAGATCATTGCGCGCCTGCGCGTGCAGCCCCATTTGCTGGTTCTGACTTCCGATTGTGTGTCTTTGGTGATGGAATGGCGACAAAGCTCGACGTGAAGGCGATGACGGCGCTGGTCTCGGCGCTGCAATGGATTTACGAGCGCGCCATCGACGGCGTGCCTGGCCTCGAAGGCGCCCCCGATCTTGCCGTCTCCTATCAGCGCCAATGCGCGACCGATGAAGACGCGATCGACGCGCTTATCCGCTGGCAGGTGGCGAAAGCCGCCGCCGCCGGCTTCCTCACCAATCTCGGCGGGCTTGCGACATTGCCGATCGCCCTCCCCGCCAATGTGCTGAGCGCGCTTTACATCCAGATTCGCATGGTCGCGGCGATTGCCGCGTTGCGCGGCCACGATTTAAAGAGCGACCAGGTGCGCACCGTCGTGCTCGCCTGCCTCTGCGGCACGACCCTCTTGGATGTGGTGAAGGAAGCGGGCATCGGCGTCGGCGCGGGCTTGGCGCAGCAGGCGATGACGAGCCTCTCGACCGACGCGCTGCGCCGTCTCGGGCGCCACGCGCTGCTTCGCCGCGGCGACAGCGCCATTCGTCTCTCACGCTTCGCACCGCTGGTCGGCGGCGTAGTCGCGGGCACGCTCGATGGCGTCCTCACCCGCGCCTATGCGAAGGCGGCGAAAAAACTGTTCGCGCCGATCATCACGATCGACGTGACGTAGTCAGCCCGCAAACGGATCGCGCACCAGCACCGTGTCCTCACGCTCGGGGCTGGTCGAGAGCAGCGCGATCGGCGCCTCGATCAGCTCTTCGACGCGGCGGACATATTTGACCGCGAGCGCCGGCAGTTCGGCCCAAGAGCGCGCGCCGCGCGTCGACTCGCTCCAGCCCTCGATCGTCTCGTAGATCGGCTCGACCGCCGCCTGCGCCTCGGCGTTCGGCGGCAGGCGATCGAGTATCTCCGTCCCGAAGCGATAGCCGGTGCAGACCTTGATCTCCTTGAAGCCGTCGAGGACATCGAGTTTGGTCAGCGCAATGCCATCGA
Source organism: Allostellaceae bacterium (assembly GCA_036490955.1). Lineage (GTDB taxonomy): Bacteria > Pseudomonadota > Alphaproteobacteria > ATCC43930 > CGMCC-115725 > CAIKMD01. Next base: position 13,874 of record DASXCX010000075.1, read on the forward strand.
TACCCGCGATCTTCACCGCTTGGCGCACCATCACTGCGTCGAACCAGCCGCAGCGTCGCTTGCGTCCCGTCACCACGCCGAATTCCTTGCCGCGCTGACCGAGCGTTTCGCCGATCTCGTCTTTGAGCTCGCTCGGAAACGGTCCGCCGCCGACGCGCGTCGCATAGGCCTTGGCAATACCGAGCACGTAACCGACGGCACCGGGGCCGACCCCGGCCCCCGACGCCGCCTGCCCGGGATGCGTGTGCGATGACGTCACGTAGGGATAGGTGCCATGATCGACATCGAGCATGATGGCTTGCGCGCCTTCGAAGAGAATGCGCTTGCCGTCCTTCTTCGCCTCATCGAGCAAGCGCCAAGCCGGCTGCATATAGGGCAACACTTTGGGCGCGATCGCGATCAAGGATTGCAGCAGCGGCTCGCGCTCGACCTCGGGCGAACCGAGACCGCGCAGCAGCGCGTTATGATGCACGAGCACATTGTCGATCTTCGCCGGCAGGCTCGCCGGATCGGCGAGATCGCAGACGCGGATCGCGCGCCGACCAACCTTATCCTCGTAAGCCGGGCCGATGCCGCGGCCGGTGGTGCCGATCTTGTTCGCGCCTTTCGCCTCCTCGCGCGCGCGATCGATCTGGCCGTGCGACGGCAGGATCAAGGTCGCGTTCTCGGCGAGCTTCAGATTGGCCGGCGAGACGACGACGCCCTTTTCGCGGATCGCCTCGATCTCTTTGACCAGCGCCCAAGGATCGACGACGACGCCGCTGCCGATGATCGAGACCTTCTCCGGCCGCACGATGCCCGAGGGCAGCAGGCTGAGCTTGAACTCGACGCCATCGATGACGAGCGTATGGCCGGCGTTGTGACCGCCCTGAAAGCGCACGACGATATCGGCGCGCTGCGACAGCCAGTCGACGATCTTGCCTTTGCCCTCATCGCCCCATTGGGCGCCGATCACCGCGACATTCGCCATAGCGACTCTTCCCTACTGAATCGTCATTCCCGCGAAAGCGAAAATCCCGCGCAAGCGCCATTCTGCTTTCGTGGGACGACCCGTTCGCTCGCTGTGCGAGCGAACCCTCGAGGGCACAGCCGCGAAGAGCGGCTGCGCGGGTCGTCCGCTCACACGAGATAACAAATGAAACGTCAACGCGCCGGTCATTCTAAACCGAGACGATCTTCTCGCCATCGAGCACATGCGTGCAGCCGAGGCGCCGAGCTTCGGCGGTCGCATCTTTCGCCGGCACCAGCCCCGCGACCGTGACATAGCCTTGGGCACGCCAGCGCGACGCCGACGCGACGTCGCTATCCGCCGGTACATAAAGACGCGGCGCCGGGCGATGCGGCGTCATCGCCTCGACCACCGCTTCGGTATAGAGCGTGAAACCGGTCGCATCCTCACCGCTGGTCGCCCCGTTGCCGGTGCGATACCGACCACCGCGGCCAAGCTCGGTTTTGATGCCCCGCGCGAAGAAAGAGAAGCTGACACCGGTGTGATATTCGAAGCCGCGATTCTCGACCGGATCGATGGTCATGGCGAGCGACGGCATCGCTTTGGCGAGCTGTTCGGCGACGGCGACGAGCCGCGCGCGCTCTGCCGCCGCCTCGGGCGCAAGTTCGAGCGCCGCGATGGCCTTGAGCGCCGGCGCCGCCGCGCCCGCCGCCGATAGCAGCTTTTGCAGCACAGTGGCCGCCTTGCCGCCGGCCGCTTTGACGCCGGCCGCATCCTTGTGGTCGAGTGCGCGGCGCAGCTCATCGAGCGCCGCGCTGGGAACCCGCGCCGCGCGGCACACCGCCGGTACGAGAGTCGGCAAAGTGAGATCGACCGAGAGCCCATCGATGCCGAGCGAGGACAGGGCTTCGGCGGCGAGGGTCACCGCTTCGATATCGGCGGCGATCGCGTCGCTGCCGATGAGCTCGGCGCCGACCTGGCCGATCTGGCGCTCGGGTTGCATGTCGCTGCCGCGCACGCGCAGTGCCTCGCCGGCGTAACAAAGCCGAAGCGGCCGCGATGCGTTGGCCAACCGCGTACCGGCGATGCGCGCGATTTGCGTCGTCATATCGGCTCTGAGCCCGATCATCCGCTGGGAGATCGGATCCATCAGCCGAAAGGTCTCGGGTGCCATCGCCGCGCCGGCGCCGGAGAGCAGATTCTCCTCGAATTCCATCAGCGGCGGCTTCACCCGCTCATAGCCGTGGCTCGCCAGCACCGCGATCAGCTTGCCGACGGCCTCGGCTTCGGCCTCGGCATCGGGCGGCAGCAGGTCGCGCAAGCCCTGCGGCAGCAGCGCCTTATGCAAATTGTCGTTCGACGGACCGGGCATGAGGGCGGGATAGCGGGTTTAAGGCCCGGTGGCAAAGGGAAAGGGCATCGCCGAACCAAAGGGGGCCGACCCAATTCTGTACAATGAATCCGACTCGGGATGACGAGACTATTGTTCAAAAGCTCAACTGCAGCCAGGATATCTAAAGGCAAGCAGGCACAGCCTATCGTACCAGCAACTTTGCCGACTCCGGTTATAGGATATGAGCCAAATCCGTCTCCGCGACGTATTCACCCCAGGCGGCCTTCCATCGGTCACATACGTGAGGCGCGATCATTTGGCGCTCGAGGAAAAAATCACCGATGCAGTCGAGCGAGGATACGCCTTTACCGTCGTAACTGGTCCCACGAAATCTGGCAAATCGGTGTTGTGCCGCCGGGTGCTTGGCGACAGGAATTTGGTGGCCATCGAGGGCGGCCAAATTCGTTCTGAAGCCGACTTCTGGTCACACATGGGCTATCAGCTAAATGTGGCTTCTGCCGCTACGAAGGGCCGGGCCGACACTTCGACGACCACCGCTGCAGCGGAAGGAGGAGGAGGCGTCCCGGGAATCTTCCAAGCAAAGGGAGGCGGCTCACAAAGCGAAGCACGACAGACCACCTCCAGCCTCACGTACAACAACGTAACGGTGATCGCCGCAATAAGTCGTCTACTTGAGACCCAATCTGTGCTGATGGTCGATGATTTTCACTACATTGATAAAGATAGCCAAAAAGCAATCATCCGTGCGCTGAAAGGCGCCGTTTTCAAAGGTTTACCGGTCTTCCTCCTCGCGGTGCCGCATCGCGCGTTTGACCCATTGATCGTTGAGAGCGAAGTTGAAGGTCGATTCAAACACGTTCCGATGCCCCAGTGGGCATTGGATGACCTGCTACAAATCCCGGGTTCAGGCTTTCCCGCGCTGAACGTGCAGGTGGAAAGGTCGCTTCAGCGAAGAATTTGTGAGGATAGCTTTGGCAATCCCCTTTTAGTGCAGGAAATTTGCAGCGAATTCTGCCTCAAAAACAAGGTTAGGGAAGCGCAGTCTACGCCGCTCACCCTGGACGCAAAATTGCTCGAGCCCACATACAAGGAAATGGCCGAAAGTAAGGGGTTGCCCACCTACTCTAAGCTAAGGGCTGGGCCGACAGGGCGTCGCGCCCGCCAAGTACGACGGATGAGGTACGGCGGCGAAGAGAACATCTTCACAGCGGTATTGGCGTCCGTTGCGCGCTTAGGCCCGAAGTCCAATTCCAGCCTTGACGACATCCGAACATCGCTGCGTGAGGTGCTGGCAGCAGACGCGTCGATACCGCAGAGGGCCGAGATCATCTCCGGACTGGTAAACATGAGTAATGTTGCGAGAGAACGAATTCAGGGCGATCCGCCACTGGAATGGATTGAGGGCGATAGTACCCTCGTCATTACCGACCCCTTTCTCTTATTTTATCTGAAATGGTCCTTCCGAAACCAATGAACGTCGCCGAGTGACCCAAGAATGAAAATTGTCTCAGTGATCAATTACAAAGGTGGCGTCGGAAAAACGTCATTGACAGCCAACCTAGGCGCCGAGCTTGCCTTTCGGGGAAGAAAGGTCCTTCTGATTGATTTAGATGCGCAAGCCAGCCTCACCTTCTCGTTCATTCCAGCAGACGAATGGAGCCGGCGCTTTGAAGCTGGGGGAACGATCAAATCTTGGTTCGACGCATATGAGGATGGAAAAGAGATCGGACTTGAAACGCTAATTCAAACCCCGACACGCGTGAGACAACGGCTAATTGGTCGTGGCACGCTCGACATCATTTATTCTCATCTGGGCTTGATCAATGTCGACCTCGAGTTGGCTACCAAATTAGGCGGTGCCAATCTGATACAGTCAAAAAAGAATTTTATTGCGATTCATCGCCGGCTTGCGGACGGGTTGAAATCACTAGCGCGAGTGAGAGAATATGACGTGGTGTTAATCGATTGTCCGCCTAACTTTAATATTGTGACCAAAACAGCCATCATCGCGAGTAGCTATATTCTAGTCCCCACAAGACCCGACGAGCTATCCACCCTCGGGATCGATTATCTACTGCGAAGTATCCGCAGCCTAATAGACGACTACAACGACTACGTCGATCTAGACAAAGGGACAAAAGAAGCACGGATATCGCCCAAGCTCGTGGGCGTCGTCTTTACGATGATTCAGGAATACGGCGGCGGTCCGATTTCTGCCCAGCGAAGCTATATCGCCAAAGTTCAGCACGACAGCGGCCTTCGCGTATTCAAATCTTATATCAAACGGAATGACTCGCTGTTTGCCGATGCGCCTCAATACGGTGTTCCGGTCGTTTTGAACGCGCACAGCAACACTAGCCATCAGAGCGTTGTTGACGGGCTCGAAGAAGTTGCTACGGAATTTTCGACTATCCTAGGCTTAGGAGAATGACTATGGCGGCCATTTCGATTTCGCAGCTCCTCCGCCGGATCGCCGACGCGATTGAGACAATGACCGAAGAAGAACTCAATCGATTCTTAGCAGCCCTCCCCTCTGGGAAACGCTCGACAAAGTCGTCGGCGCGCGTTCCGCTAAACGCGGACAAAATAAGAAATTTCTCCTCCGCTCAATTGCAAGCAATAGTGCATCAACTAGAACAAGCTTCGACACGCGAGGAAGGCGCGAAGTTTTTATACGAATTGAATCTGAGTAGATCAGACTTGGCAACTATTGCGCGGGTTCGGAACGTACATGTCACCAAATACGACAATGTCCCGCGTATAATCGAGAAACTAGTCGAGACCGTCATAGGCTCAAGACTCAACTCCAGAGCCATCAGAGGTTTGGAGCAATCTATTGACTAGCTGTTATTCCGGGCATTCGCAGCTCGCAATACCCTCGCGTTTGCTGCGCAGCTAGAATCGCAGCTGCCGCACCTGCATCACGTTGGGCAACGCGCAGACATGAGCCAGCACGGCATCGTCGAGCGCCTGATCAACCTGGACGAGGCAGATCGCATCCTCGCCCGCGGCTTTGCGGCCCAGATGAAAGGTCGCGATGTTGATCCCCGCCTCGCTGAGCGTACGGCCGAGATTGCCGATGAAGCCCGGCTTGTCCTGGTTGCGCACGAAAGCGATCGGATCGCCAACCAGCATCGCACGATCATGCGCCAGAGAAGGCCGGTGCGGCAGATACATCGGCGAGCCGTCGCGCCGCTTTCGCGGCAGTAACGGCAGCATCGATCCGAATTTCTTCGCCGACCAATCCGCCCCGGTAAGCACCGCCAGCACACCCGGTTTGCCTATCCCCGCGACCGGATCGGAATGCGCGGCGAGGAGCGGTTCGCGACCATCGCGCAGCGACGCTTCGGCAGTATTTTCCTGCAGGAAAAACCGGCGCGCGGTTAGGCAGCGTCAGGTTTTTGTCTGGGCGCGGAATGCGTCGATGATCTCGCTGCCGGTCGCGAACCATATCTTGTCCTGGCCGGCGATGTATTGCAGCGCGCGGTCGAGATACCTGATGCGATGAGGAACGCCGATCAGGAAAGGGTGCAAGGCAATCGCCATGACGCGCCCGCCTTTTTTAGCGCTTTCCTCAAGGAGCGTGTCGCAGGAATCGCGGATGCGCTTTTCGAAATCGTCGATGCTGATGCTCGGTTCGCTGAACAGCGAATAGTCGTTCAGCTCGATCGTATAAGGGATCGAGAAAATCCCGTTATTCATGCGATAAGGCAGATCGTCATTCACCCAGTCGCAGACATAGTCGACGCCGGCTTTTTGCAGGAAATCGAGCGTGTTCCAGCTTTCCCGCAATGCCGGGCTGAGCCAGCCGCGCATGCGCTGTCCGTGGGCCGCGATGGCGTTTTTGGTGGCGTCGATATTGGCGACTTCCTCCTCCGGGCTGAGGCTCGGGAGCATGGTCGAGTTGTTGAAGCCGTGGCCCATGAATTCCCAGCCGAGTTTGACGGCTTCTTCCATCACGCGCGGGTAACGGGTGCCGACCTCGCCATTGAGGGCAACGCTGCCGCGCACGCCATGTTTCGCCAGGACTTCCATCAGGCGCCAGATTCCGACCCGGTTGCCGTAATCGCGCCGCGCGAAACTGCGGACGTCGGGTGCGTTACCGCCCAGGCGATAATGCTCGATGTTGGGAATGACCCAGACCGCCAGCGTCGCGCCATTCGGCCATGTGACCGGCGGACGATCGACGATCGGCGCATAGGGAAAGAGGGACGCGGGATCGATATCGGGCATCGTGATTCTCTCAGGTTGCATCCGTGGTTCCGCGCCAGCGCAGGAAATACGCCTCGATGCGCAGGAAAATGAAATTGAGCACGTAGCCGAGAATTCCCAGCGTGAAGATGCCGGCGAACATCTCCTGAATCCGGAAGACGCGCTGGCGGTCGAGGATGAAATAGCCGATGCCGCTGTTGCCGGCGATCATTTCGGCGATCACGACGACGATGAGGGCGATGCCGAGGCTGATGCGCATGCCGGTGAGCACGCTGGGCAAGGCAGCGGGCAGGATGATCTGCCGCAGCGCTTTCACACGCGACAGACCGAAGGTGCGGCCGGTGTCGATCAGGACGGGATCGATGCTCCGCACCCCGCCATAGGTGTTGAGCAGGATCGGGAAGAAGCAGGCGAGGAAAACGATGAAGATTTTCATCTCTTCGCCGATACCGAGGAACAAGATGGCGAGCGGGATATAAGCCGAGCTGGGGATCGGCCGCAGGAACTCGGTCAGAGGCTCGAGCAGGCGATAGATGAACCGCACCGTCCCCATCATCAGGCCAAGCGGGACCGCCAAGGCAATTGCGAGAAAGAACCCGGCAAAGATGCGCCCGAGGCTCGGCAGAACCTGTTTCAGCAAAGGCCCGCCGGCGATGTTGTGATACCAGGACAGGAAGATGGTCGACACCGGCGGCATGTCGACAGGATCGATCCAGCGTTCGATCGAGCCGATCTCCCACGCCCCCAACAGGAAGAGGATCAACAGGAATCCCGGAAGGCGGGCTTTCACGATCGTGGCGTGTTTACGAGGCCTGCGCCAGAGCGGGCCCCTTCACGATGGCCGTCAATTCATCGAGCGAGATGACGCCTGCATATTTTGCGGCGAGATCGTAGAGATTGGCGCAATGTGCGTAGTAGGACCGGTCGAAGCAGCAATCGTCGATCACGAGAGTGTTGTAACCATTGGAATGCGAATCGACGGCGGTCGCGCGCACGCAGCCCGAAGTCGAGACGCCGCAGACGACGGTGGTGTCGATCTGCTCGCGCACGAGATAGCTGGTCAAGGGCGTCTGGAAGAAGCCGCTGGCTTTCGTCTTGGGCAATAAAAATTCGTCGTCGCGCGGCTTGATCGCATCCGGAAAATCGTTGTGGCCGGCCGGGTAGCCGGCATCCCGTCTGCCCGTGCGCAGCGATTTCGTCGCGCCGCCGCTGAAGGGTTGCTTGTCTGGGTCGCCGAGGGTGAAGACCACTGGCCATTCCCTCGCGCGGAAAAGATCGATGAGACCTACGATCCGCGGCATCGTTTCCCATGACATCGGACCGCAGGCGGTGCGGAATTCCTTCACCGCCTCCGCGAGGCTCAAGCCCTCACGCCCACAAAAGCCGAGCGTCACATCGACGACGATCAGGGCGGGGCGCGATCCGATTTTCACGGTGCCGCTCGCATTGGTTCTTTCGAGCGTGCGGCGCTCGGCGTCGGGGAGTTGCTTCAGCCAAGCTTTCATGTCGGCTCCTTTTCGCTCGCCGGTAAATGACC
>DASXCX010000076.1:0-3692 GCA_036490955.1 Allostellaceae bacterium
GAGCGCACCATCCATGCGCCGCCTTAGATCGATGACCACCTTCTCTTCGCTCATCGCCGCATCTCCTCGCTGATGCTCTATGCCTTAATCGGTCACGATGGTGAAGCGTCCCTTGCCCGAGACGACTTGGGCGAACCCGCCTTTGTCATAGATCGAGAAGACCAGGATCGGGATGCGGTTCTCGCGCGCCAGCGCGATCGCCGCCGCATCCATCACCTGCAAGTCGCGCGTCAGCACGTCCATATATTTCAGCTGGTCGTAGCGCTGCGCCTTCGGATCCTTCTTCGGATCGGCGCTGTAGACGCCATCGACCTTGGTCGCCTTCAAAAGCGCCTCGCAGCCGGTTTCCGAGGCGCGCAGCGCCGCCGCGGTGTCGGTCGTGAAGAACGGATTGCCGGTGCCGGCCGCGAAAATCACGACATAGCCCTTGTCCATATGCGCCATGGCGCGGCGCCGGATATAAGGCTCGCATACTTCCTGCATCGAGATCGCCGATTGCACGCGCGTCTCGATGCCGAGCTTCTCGAGCGCGCTTTGCAGCGCGAGCGCGTTGATTACGGTAGCGAGCATGCCCATGTAGTCGCCGGTTGCGCGCTCGATGCCGACTGCCGCGCCTGAAAGGCCGCGAAAGATATTGCCGCCCCCGACGACGAGCCCGACTTGAACGCCGAGATCGTGCACCGATTTCACCTCGGCGGCGATGCGCCCGACGATATCGGAATCGATCCCGGAGGTCTGGTCACCCATAAGCGCCTCGCCGCTGAGCTTCAGCAGCACGCGGCGGTATTTCGGCTTGATGGGCTCATATGTCGGATCGGCCAGCATGGCTCGACTATACAACGACCAGCCTTAAACGTCATGGCCGGGCTTAGCCCGGCCATCCACGAGTCGCGAAAAATTCACGGATGCGCAGGACAGCTCGCGCATCCGCGAATTAATAGAAAATCGTCGCTCTCAGTTCGGCTTCAATGTCGCGGCGACTTCGGCGGCAAAGTCGGTCGCATCCTTCTCGACGCCCTCGCCGAGCACCAGCCGCTCGAAGGCCGCAAGCTTAACGGGCGTGCCGAGCTCCTTGCCGGCCGCGTCGACGATCTTGGCAACCTTCGTCTCGGCATCGATGACGAAAATCTGCTCCAAGAGCACGGTCTCCTCGTAGAATTTCCGGAGCCGTCCCTCGACCATCTGCTCGATCACCTTCTCGGGCTTGCCCGAGGCCTTGGCTTGCTCGCGCAACACGTCGCGCTCGCGGTCGAGATCGGCCTTCGACACCGAGGCGATGTCGAGATATTGCGGCTTCGCTGCGGCAACATGCATCGCGATCTGGCGGCCGACGCCGCCCAGCCGATCAGGCGAGCCGGTCGATTCGAGACCGATCAGCACGCCGATCTTGCCGAGATTGGGCGCAACGGCGCTATGCACGTAGGACGCGACGACGCCATGCGGCACATGAAGACGCGCCATGCGGCGGATCGACATGTTCTCGCCGACCGTCGCGATGAGATGCGTCAACTCCTCCTCGACCTTGCGGCTGCCGCCCGGATAAGGCGCGGCCTTCAGCCGATCTATATCGACATGGGTGAGCGCGAGTTCGGCAACGTTGGCAACGAATTTCTGGAAGATGTCGTTGCGCGCGACGAAATCGGTCTCGGCGTTGACCTCGACGATCGCGCCGACATTGCCTTTGATCGCGACGCCGATCAGGCCTTCGGCCGCGGTGCGGCCGGCCTTCTTTGCAGCGGCGGCAAGGCCTTTCTTGCGCAGCCAATCGACCGCGTTCTCGAGATCGCCTTGCGTCTCGGAAAGCGCGCGCTTGCAATCCATCATGCCGGCGCCGGTCTTCTCGCGCAGCTCCTTGACCAGCCCTGCGGAAATCTCTGTCATCTATCGCCTCCGTTTAGGCGCGTGGCGGATTCGACGGTCCCCAATTCTCGATGGCACGTACTTCAGGAACGTCAAATCCGGAACCACACGCTATTCACTAAAATTTGCCATGGCGGCTTCAAATCCCAAATTCGCTCGGAGCGTGATCCGAGATTGGACGAACTTCGGATTGGCCCTAGGCGTCGGGTTGTGCTTCCGTCTCCGAGCCGCGCGCATCGCCATGCGTGGCCGGCGGCATATCCTCACTCAAATCGGCGGCAGCGCCGATATCGACACCGGACGCGACCGCTTCGGCCTGCAGGCCATCGAGCACCGCGCTCGCGACGAGATCGCAATAGAGATGGACGGCGCGCATCGCGTCGTCGTTGCCCGGGACCGCATAGGTGATGCCGGCAGGATCGGAGTTGCTGTCGAGCACGGCAACCACCGGGATCTTGAGCTTGTTCGCCTCTTGCACCGCGATCGCCTCTTTATTCGTATCGATCACGAAGATGATGTCGGGCAGACCGCCCATCTCCTTGATGCCGCCGAGCGCGCGCTCGAGCTTGTCGCGGTCGCGCGTCAGCTCGAGGAGTTCGCGCTTGGTGATGCCGGCCTCCGGACTGTTGACCTTCTCGTCGAGTTCGCGCAGCCGCTTGATCGAGGCGGAGATGGTCTTGAAGTTTGTAAGCATGCCGCCGAGCCAGCGATGGTCGACATAGTATTGACCGCAGCGCTTCGCGGCTTCGGCGACAGCTTCCTGCGCCTGGCGCTTGGTGCCGACGAAAAGCACACGTCCGCCGCCGGCAGCGACGTCGCGGATCGCCTGCAGCGCACGCGCCAAGAGCGGCACGGTCTGCTCGAGATCGATGATGTGCACGCCATTGCGCGCGCCGAAGATGAAATCCTTCATCTTCGGATTCCAGCGCCGCGTGTGATGGCCGAAATGGACGCCGGCTTCCAAGAGCTGGCGCATGGTAAAGGTCGGGATTGCCATGAATCGATTTCCTTTCTCCGGTTGAGCCGCCGCGGGGGTTTGATCGCCTGTGACGGCGACACCGGAAGGCGCCTTCGGCCCTGGACCAGACCGAAACCGCATCCCCGCGTGTGGGTTGACGTTAAGCGCGCGATAGATAGGCGAATTCCGCGCGGAACGCAAGCGTTCGGCCCGTAACTATTTGGTAATATTGTATTCTTACGTCTGCGATGAGACGAAACTATAGGCGCGATGATCCGGACGGAGAGACCGTTCGGCATCTTGAAGCCGAATTGCAATTAGATATCAGGCACGACGACGAGAACCAGCCGCGAAGAAAAGAAGACGCCGCTCGCTTAATCCGCACGCTGCGCCGGCCGTGCGAAAAATCGTGCCAAGGCGCGATCGAGCTCGGCGCTCGCCAGCGTGCCCTGATCGGTCGCGATGTCCGGGCAGTAATACGGATTGATCCGCGCCAGCGTCTCGTTGACGACGAACGCCGGGTGCGCGGCAAGGCCGTGGCGCATCACCGCTTGCGGCAGAGTGTCGGCATGGTACTGGCAGACGCCGCCGAGGCGCGGATTCCGGTGGAAGAATTCTTCGAGCCGCCTTTCGTAATCGAGAAGCTTCTCGAAATTCTGTTCCGGGCCGAATTCCCAAGTCATGTCGCCGGTCGCCCACAATCCCTGATAGCCGTCGGCGAGCGCTTGGATAAGCTCGTCGTTGAGCAGGGAGATCATGCGATCGGCATCGAACAGCCCGTGAGCAAGATGACTACGGTCGGATGTCAGGATCAAAGCGCCGCGCCCCGTCTCGCGCGCAACGTCGACGCCCGACGCGGCAAGATAACTGCCGA
>DASXCX010000077.1:0-28187 GCA_036490955.1 Allostellaceae bacterium
CGGGGATTTCCAGACCGTGCTGGAGAAGGCGCTAGCCGCTGCCGATTATCCCACACTTGTCGCGAGGCGCGACGAAGCGCGGCGCGCGGGCAAGCTCGCTGGCATCGGCATCGCCTGCTGCCTCGAGCCCTCCGGCGGTAACTCCGCTTTCGAGCCGCTCTTCAATCCGAAGAACGAGACCACGACCTGGATGGAGGCGGCGAGCATCAAGATCGATGGCGCCGGGTCAGTCGTGGTGTCGATCAACACTTCGTCTTCGGGGCAAGGGCATGAAAGCCTTGCCGCGACCGTCGTTGGCGAGGTGCTGGAGCGCGAGCCGGAGACCATCCGCGTCGTGCGCAACGATTCGCTTTCGGCGCTGCCGTCCAATAGCCCGGTCGGCAGCCGCATGGCGATCATGCTGGGCGGCGCTGCGGCGGGCGCGGCGAAGAAGCTGAAAGAAACCATCACCGCGATCGGCGCGCATAAGCTCGGCGTCGCGCTCGGCGAGGTCGACTATCGCGACGGTGCCGTGATCGCGCGTGCCGATCCGGCGAAGAAAGTGTCGTGGGAGGCGATCGCCGAGATCGCCCACCGCAAATTCCACGAGCTGCCGCCGGGCATCGAGCCGGGGCTGCAGGCGAGCCATGTGCTCGAAGTGCCGACCGGCGGCGCGCTGCCGAGCGCCGATGGCCGGGTGCAGATGTATCCTTGCTACGCCTTCGAGGCGCATGTCGTCTATGCCGAGATCGATCGCATCACCGGCCAGGTCGCGCTCGGGCCCTATGTCGTCGGCCATGATTGCGGCGTGATGATCAATCCGGACATCGTCCACGGCATGACCTATGGCGGTATCGCTCATGGCATCGGCGCCGCGCTCTATGAGCGCTTCCGCTATGACGAGAGCGGGCAGTTCCTCTCCGGCACCTTCATGGATTATCTGATTCCGTCGGCGCATGAGGTGCCGGATGTGGCGATCGTCGATCATTGCACGCCCTCGCCGCTGACCGCGTTTGGCCAGAAAGGCTCGGGCGAGGCGGGTTATCTCGGCGCTCCGGCCGCGATATCATGCGCGGTGAACGACGCGCTGGCGCCGCTGGATTTGACGATCGCCGAACTGCCGATGACGCCGGGCCTGCTCGGCGATCTGATCGCAACGGGAAAGAAGGGTTGAAAGGGCATCGCGCTATCCCGTCATTCCCGCGAAAGCGGGAATCCCAGGAAGAGTGCGGTGCAGTTGCCATGGATCCCCGCTTCGCGGGGATGACGATGTGAAAAGCCTAAAGGAGGCATCGTTGAATATCGATACGCATGGTCATTACGTTCCCAGTTCTTTCCTCGAAGGCGTCGCGAGCCAGCGGCGGATGTTCCCGTCGGTGAAGGTGCATAACGAGAAGCCTGGCATGCGCTTCAGCTTCGGCGCGGCGGCGCCGACGCGGCCGGTCGGCGCGTTGCTGCACGATCTCGAGAAGCGCAAGGAATGGCTTGGTAAGGCGCGGGTCGACTTTCAGCTCGTGGGCTCGTGGCTCGATATTTTCGGCTATGAGCTGCCGCCGGAAGAAGGCGCCGATTGGTGCCGTTTCATGAACGAGACAATGCTGAAGGACATCAAGCCGTTGCCGGCGCTGAAGCCGCTGGCCTGCGTGCCGCTGCAAAGCGGCAAGCTCGCGGCGCAAGTGCTCGAAGAAGCGCTCGGCCAGGGCTTCCACGGGGCGATGATCGGCACGCAGCCGAAGGGCGAGCTCGGCAAGCTCGACGATCCCGATCTCAATCCCTTCTGGGAGGCGTGCAACGCGCATAAGGCGACGTTGATGGTGCATCCGATGTTCATCTGCGGCGACGACCGGGTGAAAGACTACGATCTGATGAACGCGGTCGGCCGCGTGTCGGATACATCGATCGCGCTGGCGCGGCTGATGTTCGCTGGCCATCTGACGCGTTACCCCAACATGACGTTGCTGATCTCGCATGGCGGCGCTGCGCTGCCGTACGCGCTCGGCCGCTTCAAGCGGAACAATACGATCCATAAAGGCGAATACGCCGATGTCGAAGCCGAATTCAAGAAGCTCTATTTCGACAGCGTGTTGTTCGAGCCGCGGGCGCTCCGTTACCTCTGTGACGTTGCCGGCGCCGACAAGGTTTGCCTCGGCTCGGATTTCCCCTTTCCGATCGGCGATCCCGATCCGGTGAAGGTGGTCGAGGAGACACCCCTCACCGTCGCCGAGCGCCGCGCCATCCTCGGCGAGACCGCGGCACGCATCTTCAAGGTCGATTGCGAATGCGGAGCGAGCCTGTGAGCGCGCCGACGCGCAATTATCCCGATCTCCACGATCATCTCGATGCGCTCCGGGCGAAGAATCTCCTCATCACCGTCGACGAGAAGATCGATAAGGACGCGGAGCTCCATCCGCTGGTGCGCTGGGCTTTCGTCGGCGGCATGAAGGAGGAGGAGCGCAAGGCGTTCCTCTTTACCAATATCGTCGACGGCAAGGGCCGGAAATTCGAGATGCCGGTGGTGGTGGGCGCGATCGCCGCCAACCGCGCGATCTATTCCATCGGCATGGGTGCGCCCGTCGAGGGGATCGATCGCAAATGGGAGAGCGCCATCGCCCATCCCGTCGAGCCACGCATCGTCAACGACGCGCCGTGCCACGAGGTGGTGATCGAGGGCAAGGCGCTCGAAGGCGAGGGGCATGGGCTCGACGCACTGCCAATCCCGGTCTCGACGCCGGGCTTCGATGCTGCGCCGACGCTCACCGCGACCAACGTCATCACGCGCGATCCCGACACGCTGGTGCAGAATATGGGCACCTATCGCGCGGCGCTGAAAGCGCCCGACCGGCTGGTCGTCCGCATGGCAACGCGCGTCGGCGGCGCCGGCGGCTATCAGCATTACTTGAAGCATCAGAAGCGTGGCGACAAGACAATGCCCTGCGCCATCGTTCTCGGCTGCCCGCCCTATGTCGCTTTCATGGGCCCGCAGAAGCTGCCTATCGATATGGACGAATTCAAGGTAGCGGGCGGATTGGCGGGAGGCCCGATCAATGTCGTGCGCGCGCGCACCGTCGACCTCATGGTGCCGGCCGAAGCCGAAGTCGTGATCGAGGGTTTGATCGACACCGAATATGTCGAGCCGGAAGCGCCGTTCGGCGAAAGCCACGGCCATCTCGCGCTCGAGGAATTCAATATGCCGATGCGCGTTACGGCGATCACCCATCGCCGCAACGCCGTCATCCCGTCTTATATCAGCCAGGTCGCGCCGTCCGAATCGAGCGTCATCAAGCGCGTCTCTTATGAGCCGCTGTTCCTGACGCATCTCCGCGATACGCTCGGCATCAAGGGCGTTAAGCGTGTCTCGCTGCATGAGAAGCTGACGGGCCTGCTGCGCGTGACGGTGGTCTCTTTCGCCAAAGGCACGTCGCGCACCGAGATCTGGCGCGCGCTGCAAGGCGCCGCCTTCTTCAAGGGCGATATGAGCAAGATAACAATCGGCGTCAGCGAGGATATCGATCCCGATAACGCCGATGCGATTCTTTGGGCGATGGCCTATCGCATGAATCCGGTTGAGGATGTGCAAACCGTCGCGCATCGCGGCATGGGCCACGGACCCCAGCGCGAATCCGACGCGGCCGAGGATTCGACCCTGCTCATGGACGCGACGGCGAAAGGCGACATGCCGCCTTTGGCACTGCCGACGCGCGAATATATGGAGCGGGCGAAGAAGATCTGGGAAAAGCTCGGCCTGCCGGCGCTCAGACCCGAAGCACCGTGGTTCGGCTATTCGCTCGGCGATTGGTTGCCGGAATGGGATCAGGCGGCCCAGCGCGCCGCGACCGGCCGCTATCTCGAAAACGGTCGCATCAGCGCACAACAGCGCCGCAAAGGCGTGAAGCCCGAGACGAAGTTCCGGCCGGACAAGCCGAACGATTGAAGCAAGGCTGCGTGCGCTACTCCGCCGCTTGCTTCTTGCCGTTCTTGGCGAGGAGGCCGATCAGCGTGTCGGTCGACATCACGTCGCCGAAGGTGCCGTAGAAAGCGGTGAGCGCGCGGTTGTGCTCTTCGTCGCTGTACGACGCGTTGCCGTCGCTGATCATCGTCACGGCGTAGTTCAGCATCATCGCGTCGCGCGCGGTGGACTCGCAGCACACGCCGGTCACCGTCCCGGTGATGAGAAGATTATCGATGCCGCGTGCCTTCAGCACCCTGTCGAGCTCGCCCGAGCCTTGGATGAAGGCGGAGAAGCGGCGCTTCTCGACGATCTGGTCCTCGGGCATCACCTGGAGGTCCGCGTAAATCTCATGGCCTTTGGCGCCTTTGGTCAGGGCCGCGCTGCGCTTGGCGCCGTTCGCCGGGGTCGAGAGGCGATAATAGATCGACCATTCATGATCGATCGCCTTGTCATAGGTGGTGACGATCCAGACGACCAGACCACCGGCGGCACGGACCGCAGCGGCCAGGCGGTTGACGTTCGGCACGATCTCGCGCGCTTCGTGAATTTCCGCGAAGGCGACGCCCGGCAACATGAAGCCGTTCTGCAGATCGACGACGATCAGCGCGGTGCGCGCCGGATCGAAATCCTCGAACACATGTTCTTTCCCGCGGCGAGCGACGACGCGGTCGATGATGGTCTGCGGAATGGCGACTTTGTGCATGGGATACCTCCGTTCGCAGCTACGATAAGCCCGTCCTGTGCTTGCGTGCAACGACCTCGCTTTCTATCGTCGCAAATCGTCGGGGAGAGCGCATGGAACAGGCAAAACGGCAAATAAACGGCACCGAATTGAATGTTTATGAGGCAGGAAGCGGCGAAACGCTGCTCTTTCTCCACGGCGCCGGCGGATCGAATTGGAGTCCTTTGCTCCAGCTCCTCGCCGAAAAGCATCGCGTCCTCGCGCCCGAGCATCCCGGCTTCGGCCGCTCGCAGATCCCCGAATGGATGATGGGCATCGGCGATCTTGCCTATTTCTATCTCGATTTCCTCGATCGGCTCGATCTGAGGAACGTCCATCTCGTGGGCCATTCGCTCGGCGGCTGGACCGCGGCCGAGATCGCCGTGCGCAACACATCGCGCCTCAAGAGCCTCACGCTGCTGGCGCCGGCCGGCGTGCGCTCGCCCAACGTGCCCTTCGGCGATATCTTTCTCTGGTCGCCGGAAGAGCACGCGCAGCACATGTTCTACGACAAGAAATTCGTCGAAGAGCGCTTGAAGCAACTCGCGACGATGGATCAGGACACTTGGTTGCAGAACCGCGCCGCCGGTGCGCGGCTCGCCTGGAATCCGCGCCTCAACAATCCGCAGCTACCTTATTGGCTGCATCGCATCGATGTGCCGACGCTTTTCATCTGGGGCAAAAACGATGAGATCTGCCCGTTCGATTGCGCCCAATATTTCTTGAAGCCGATCGAAAACGCGACGCTCGATGCGATGGACCGGACCGGCCATGCGCTGCACACGGAGAGGCCAAAAGAAGTCACGGATAGGATCGTGGCCTTTATTGATAAACAAAAATAGCCGTCATGGCCGGGACTGGCCCGGCCATGCATGTGCTTCAAGTCGTGGATGCCCGGAACAGGTCCGGGCCTGACGAGAAGGGAGGGCTTACTTACTCTCGCTCTTCGCCGCGTCGGCAGCAATCTTCACTACCTCGGGCGAGGATTTGTAGATATCGGCAACGAGCGCCTGGACATCGGCACCGGACACCGGCTGCACTTCGAGATCGGTTTTCTGTGCTTCCTCGAGGTAGGCCTTGTCCTTCATCGTATCGTCGAAAGCCTTGCGCAGCGCGGCGACGCGCTCCGCCGGCACGCCAGGCGCCGTCGCATAGGGCCGAGCCACGCTTTGACGCCCGAAGATGAGCTTCAGCGCGTCGCGTTCTTGTGGGTCTTTCGTCTCGTCCATGATCAACGGAACGTCCGGCAGATCGGGATGTTTCTGCAACGACAGCTGCACGGGAATGACGATCTCTTTCTTCTGATAGAGCGCGTAGCTCGTGCTCTTGACGCTCGACCACGACCAGCCGCAGCGTCCATTGACCTCACCGCGCTGCATCGCAAGCAAGACGTCGCTGCCGCCCGGATAGCCGGTGACCAGCTTCATCTTCATCTTGAACATGTTGCGCAGCACGTCGGGGAAGACGTCGGTGTCGGAGCCGGAGCCGGTGCCGCCGACCGTATAGGATTTCGTCATCATGTCCTGCCAGGTCGCGACGCTCGAATCGCTGCGAAAGGCGCACACGCTGACCTCGTTGGTGATGCTGCCGATCCAATTGAGCTTCTGGGCGTCGAATTCGACGCCGGTCTTGTCGAAGAGCGGCTGCATTGCCATGCCGCGCGCAAAAGTGGCGATGATCGTGCCGTCCTTCGGCGCGAGGTTCGCGAGGTAATTCACCACTTTGAGGCTGCCGGCGCCCGGCATGTTCTGCGGCACGACACTGGGATTGCCGGGAATGTGCTCGCTTAAATGCCGCGCCAAGACGCGGGCATAGAGGTCGTAGCCGCCGCCGGCGCTGTAGCCGATATCGATGGTGACGGTGCGGCCTTTGTAGAAATCGGCGACCGAATCGGCGGCGCACGCCGCCGGTGCCGCGAACGCGATGGCGGAAATTGTCAGTGCAAGGACAAAAAAACGCATCTCGTTAAAACCCCGGTGCATGCTCGACCTGGTCGAGCCAGTCAAAGCCCATCTCGCGAACGATCCGGTTGCTGATGACGATCAGCCGCGCCTCCTTCGTCGCATCGGCATTGAAATGCTGATGCATGGTGAAGGGCGGCACATAGATGAAATCGCCACGCGACCATTCGATCTTCTTCGGCTCCTCTTCCCAGGACCATTCGAATTTGTCGAGGCAATCGAACTTCAAATCCCAGTGAAGATCGTAGCCCGAGCCTTCGGCGACGAAGGCGACCTCTTCCCACATATGGCGATGCTTGCCGGAGCGACCACCGCCTTCGAGGAATTGCATGTAGGCCTCGATGCAGCATTCGCGTGTGTTGAGCTTCTCGTGGACGAGATGCTTCAAGAGCCCGTCGGGCGAGTTCTCGAACGGCATCTCCTCGGCATGAACGACGTTGCGCAGGCTTTCATAAAGCGTGCGGAACTGGGCGGATTGCGCGATTGCGTCGGTGCGGTAACTGCAGCTTTCGCCGCCGGCATGAGCGAAGTCGCGTTCGTCAGGTGCTTTTGCCATGTTTCTTTCCCTTATAGGTCCGTCGGCGGCTGCCAGTCCTCATGTCCCTTGATCGGCTCGTTCGGCGGATAGGACACGATTTTCTGGAACAGCAGGTGCATGAAGAGGAAGAGCGGCTTCGCCTTCATCACAAGGAGGATCGCCTCGTTCTCGGGATCGTCGTTGAAATGCTGATGGACACAGCCGTTCTCGACGATCATCACATCGCCCGCTTTCCAAGGGATGTGGCGCCCATCGTGAATGTCGTGGCCGTAGCCCTTCAGCACGTAGAAAACAGCGCTGTTCATATGGCCGTGCTTCTGGCCGAAAGCACCGGGGCCATAGGCCTCAATATGCGTCTCGATCGATTGCGCGACCATCGCCGCTTGCGGGTTGATGATCTGCTTGCCGTATTGCTGCGGCCCGCCTTTCCAGGGGAGCTGCTTGGCGGAGTAGATGCGCGGCTGGTCGAGGAGTTGCTTGTAGAGATGTGAATAGGTTCCGGCGAGCTCGCGCACGAAAATGCGTCGCTTGGTCCAGCGTTCCCATTTCACCTCGTTTTCGTCTTCGGGCTGGTTGTGGCCCGGCCCCGGCGGCTTGCGCTCATAGAGATCCGTCATCGTTTCCTCGCTTTTGTCAGGTGAGAAGGATAACGAGGCGATTTCGGCGAGACAATTGGGGCAGGCGGTTGCGCGCCGGCGCGCGAATCATGGTATCGTCGCAAGAGGGAGGTACGTTTATGCCAAAACCCGCGATGCGCTCTTACGTTGCCGCGCAGCAAGATTTTCGCGCCGGCAAGGATAGTCCCAGCGCCTTTCTCGAGCGTTGCCTGGCGACGCTGACCGAGACCGAGCCGCAGGTCCTCGCTTTCGTGCATCACGACGCCGCGGCGGCGCGCGAGGCCGCCGCGCGCTCGACGGCGCGCTGGAAAGAGGGCAAGCCGCTCTCGCCGATCGACGGCATGCCGGTCGGGGTCAAGGACATCATCGAGACGCGCGATTTTCCGACCGAGAACGGCTCGGCCTTTTTCAAGGGCTGGCAATCGCGCCGCGATGCGGCCTCGGTGACGGCGCTGCGCGAGGCAGGTGCGGTGATCCTCGGCAAGACGGTCACCACCGAATTCGCCACCGCACCGCCGGGCCCGACGCGCAATCCTTGGGACACGCGACGCACCCCCGGCGGCTCGTCCTCGGGCTCCGCCGCGGCGACCGGCAGCGGCATGATCGCGGCGGGTCTCGGCACGCAGGTGCTCGGCTCGATCCTTCGCCCGGCGAGCTTTTGCGGCTGCGTCGGATTCAAGCCGAGCCTTGGCGCGATCAATCGCAGCGGTAGCCATGACGGGCTCTCGCAAAGCGTCCATGGCGCGCTTGCGGCGAGCATCGAGGATGCTTGGGTGATGCTGCGCGAAATTGCCGACCGTGCCGGCGGCGATCCCGATTATCCCGGTCTCTTCGGCCCGGCCGCGCCGCCCGAGGCGCGAAAGCCGATGCGTCTCGCCGTGCTCGAGGGGCCGGGCTGGAGCAAGGCCGTGCCCGAAGCGCTCGCCGCGCTCGATAGGGCGCTATCGCGGCTCAATGCCGCCGGGGTGACGCTGGTGCGTCGCCAGGAAAGCGAAGCACTCGAAGGCGCCGAAGCCGCGCTCACGCGCGCGCTGCCGGTGTCGCAGTTGATCAACGCTTTCGAATCGCGCTGGGCGGTCAAATCCTATCGGGCAACCGACGCATCCAAGATCACGCAATTCGCGCGCGACCGGCTGCTCGATGCGGAGCGCATCACCCTCGATCAGTATCGCGCCCGCCGCGCCGAGCGCGCGGCGATCCGCACGATCTATGCCGCGCTGGCGGGCGAGGTCGATGCCGTGATCACCATCTCGGCGACAGGACCGGCGCCGATCGGGCTCGAAAGCACGGGCGATTCGATCTTCGTCGTCGCGGGTTCATGCCTCGGCGTGCCGGCGATTTCGCTACCGTTGCTGACGGTCGAAGACCTGCCGCTCGGGCTGCAGCTCTTGGGCTTCCTCGATCGCGACGCCGAACTGATCGGCACGGCGCGCTGGGTACGGGACACCCTCACCGCTAAGGACTGAGTGATTTGCGCGGCTATGGCGATGGCGTGCGCGAGAGAGCGAGTTCGCCGAATTGCTGCGCGTGGGGCGCGCCGGTGCCCCCCAATCCCGTGCTTGGGCTCAGACCAACTCGCTCTCCTCGATGAGAAGCGAATGCGAGCGCGGGTAGAACACCGTGATGCCGCCGGCAAAGCGGCAATAGGCGAAGCCCGAGACGTCGTGCCCGGCGCGGGTGATGTGATCCCGTTGGAAACCGCGATCGATGACCGGATCGTCGGTCAGAACGGTGACATCGGCGCCCGTGTGATTATGGATCACCACCTCGCCGCCGCCGTCCGGCAGCAGCTCCTTGAGCGAGAAGGTCAGGCCGTTGTTCTCCCGCCTCGGGCGGCAGCCGGTGACGAGCGCAAAGATGCGCGTGGTCATGTCCTGTTCCTCCGTCTTTGCACTCAGTGGAGATGCACGTGCCCGGCGTTGACGATAGCGTTCTCGACATAGACGTGAACCGTCTGCCCGTTGACCGTCCCGGCATATTCGGCGAACCCGACCATCTGACTGGCGCTCGTCTGCAAGCCGGTCGGCGCGGTGGCGACGGCGGGCGCTTGCGACGAGTTGGTGATGGGATCGCTGATTTGCGTGAAGCCCTGCAGATTGACGATGTCGTTGCCGGTCCCTTCGACCCACATCGCATTCGCGCCGGTAAAGGTCTTGATCGCCGGGTTCTCGTTCGCGGTGAGTTGCAGCACGTCGCTTGCATTCAAGGTGATCGAATTCGACGCGCCCGAGCCCGCGGCCGAAGCCGTCAAATCGAAGACATCGATATTCGCGAATTGATTGAGGCTCGCGGGATTGACGATGTTGTTGCCGCCGGTGTCGAGGCGCAGCGTGTCGATGCCGGCTTGGCCGGTGATCGACATAGCCGGCGGATTGCCGGAGGTCGAAAGCGCCAATTCCTCGAAGCTGGTCAAGCTATCGAACGACGGGCTACCGGCCCCTTGCAGGAGCTGAAATGAATCGCCGCCGGCCGCGACGGCGCTGGCCGTCAGGCCGAGCGCGTTCAAATTGGCGTCGGCGTTGACCGCGTTTGCGAGGGCCGTCGCCATGGCGGTATCCGATTCGCCGGTGGTCACGTTGACCGTAACCTGCTCGAAGCCGCCGGCAAGGCTGGCATTGTCGACAAAGAGGCTGAGCGTACCGACTTCCGTCGGCGTGCCGGTGATGACGATCCCGGCGCCGCCGTTATAGGTCGTGCCGCCGACCCCATTATCGACGAAAACATCGGAGCCAAGCCCGCCAATCGCGTGGCCCGTATTCGTGCCGAGATTGAGCACGGTGCCGCTTTGATCGGCGTCCGAGCCGGAGACGACCGAGAGCGTGTTGTCGGGGTTGCCGGCGGTCTCATAGACATACTGCCCGGCGACGGCGGCCGAAAACGAGCCGGCAACGTTGGCATAGCCGGCTGGCGCGACGATGACCGAGCCGGTATCGCCGGGGTCGCCGAATCCTGAAAGATCGGGATTGATGATCGCGGTCAGCGCGTGATCGGTGCCGTCGAGCGGAATATTCAGCCCGGTAAAGGTCTCGCCGGCGACCGAGAAGCCGGTGATGGTCGTCGGCGTGCCTTGATATTCGAGCGTCACCAAGGCGGCGTCATGCGGCTGGATCGGCGCGCCCTCGGCCGTGATCAGCCCGTTGCTGCCGATCGTTAGCGTTTCCTGGAATGAATGGGCCGGATCGGCGAGGTCGGTATAGGTCAGCAGGACCTGAGCGCCGGCCGCCGAGCCCGAGATCGACGCGGTCGTTTGGCTCGGCGCGACGTTATCAGCCACGGTGTATATCGCGAGTTGCTGGCTCGCAGTCTGAAACCCGTTATCGACCGTAGCGGTGAAGAGATCGAGAAGTGGATAAGGCGTATCCGGGGAGCCCGGACTGCCCAATTCCTGAGATAGAATATCGGAGCCGAGCTGGCTGGCCGCGGCAACGCCCGTGGCGTTGAGGGCGTATGTGTAGGAGCCGTCGCTGAGCATATTGAGCGAGCCCCACATGCCTGCGGCGGCGCCCGCCGGGTCGGCCGCCGGATCGACGGCGACGGAGCCCGGCTGCCAAAACACGTAGCTATCGACATGCGCCGCGGGATTCGAGGTGACGATCGCATGTCCGAAATAGCTGTCGGTCATGAGATCGCCCGTCGTGGCGGTCGCCGGATATTGGAGCAAGTGCGAATCCTCGATCATTGCGAGGAAAGGCGTCGACGGCGTGTGCGGCGGCGTGTTTGGCGGCGTCGTGGGGGGCGAGCTGGGAGGGCTCGGCGGGAAGCCGCCATTGCCCGGCGGCGGGAAGTGGGTCGTGATGGTGAAGCCTTCCGGGCTCAGCGGGCCGAGCGGCGTCAGGCCGTGCCCGAGTCCCGGCGCTTCGAAAGGCGTCGTGACCGGCGGCGCGCCAACGACGGGACCGGCCGCGGGATTGGGCTGCGGAATCTTCTCTTCTGGGATCTTGCCCGCGGTTGGGCTGGGCTGCTCGTCCGGCAGCGCCTGCAACAGCTCGCAAGGATTGATAATCGTGCCGTCCGGCAACTGCAGCGCCGTCGGCAGCGGATTGCCGTTCTGTGCGATATGGTGCAAGACGAGGACGCCGCCATCGGCGAAGGTCAACGTCAGATCGTCGCCATGCCGCACCGCTTCCGCATCGAGCGGGTTGAAGTCGAAGACCAGCGCCTGATTCGGCGTGACGGTGAGCTCGATATGCTGACCCGGCTGCGGTTCAGGCACCTCGATCGGCGAATTGCCAACGTTGGCGGGAGCCGGCGCGCACGCAGCAGGAGGGTGCTGCGGCGCATCGGCGGCGTGCAAGGAAGTCGGGTTGGCCATTGCCATGATGACGGCCTCGGTAAAGCGGTTGCGCGGAGGCGATGATCAGGCGTGCTGCGGCTTCAGCGCTGCGGCGGCGCGACGGCGCAGCCGCAGGCGAAAGCGGTAGAACGCGAGACCGAGGAGGCCCATGCCCAGCACGGCGAGAGAGGCGGGCTCCGGCACCTTGGTCGGGGCGCTCAATTCGGCCAGGAATTGCGGCTCCGTGAGACCGAAGATGGCAACATCGCCCACCGGCAAGCCGCCGCTTGTGACGCCGCCGATATCGAAGAGGATGTCGGCGCAATTATCCGGCGTCGGGCTGCAGCCCGGACCACCGCTGTTGCCGATATTCGAGAAGACGACAAAGCCGATCTTTTGGCCGAGGGTGTTGAGGATAGTGCCCTCATCGCCGGTCGGGCCGCAGTGCACGGCGCCCGCACCGAGCGTGCCGCAGAGCGTTTCGCTCAAGGGACGCGTCGGATCGAAGATCGGCTTGTTGGTCGAGCCCCAGACGAAAAGATCGAAGATCGACGACGAGCTGTTGTTGGTGAAGGCGATGATCGAGTCGCCGCTGTTGTCGTAGGCGGGGTTCACGTTTTGCTGAACGCTGAGAATCCCGTGGCGATCGACGCTGACCGTCGCCGTGCAGCCGACGACCGCTCCACCGCCGGTTTCATTGGGGAGATTGGGAAAGGCGGCCGGCTCGATGACAGAGCAGGCATCGGCTTTCGCCGGGCTCGGCGCGCCGGCGATAAATGACAGCGCGACAAGCGGGATCGCGATGGGCGACAGGCGCAGCGCATAACGAGCAAGGAACGCGTACATAGCAAAAGCCTCCTTCGGGCGACCGAGGAGCATTCTGCTCGTTAACCGTGATTGGATTTCCAATTTCCTAATATACACACCGTTCCATACGAAGTAAAGATGCATTAACCATGAAAAACAGAATTTTATCAATTAATCTGTATTAACAGGTGTCATTTCGATTTACATGAACATTCACTTGCGCGTGGATTTAGGCGGGTCTCCAATATTTGGAAATATTTAGAGATTCTGGCCGCGCGAACGAGCGCGTGCGCGCTCTCCGGGGATGCCTAGCGCTTGACGTTATGGATAAGGTAGCTGGCGAAATCTGCTGGTTTCAGCTTCACCGCGACCCGTTCGGCGCCGCCTTCGAGCGCGCGACCGACGATGATGTGGCTCTCGACGTGCACGGGGTTAACCTTGAAGAGGCCGCGCGTGTCGCGAATGCGCGGATAGTATTTCGGCTCGACGGCCGTCTCGCGCTTGCCGAGCCGCTCGAGGGCGGCCTCTTCAGTGAGATCGCCGGCATCTTCTTTTTTGACCAGGGTCCAGTCCGTTACGCCCGCCCAGGATTCGGCCGTGAGCAAATCTTTGACCGGCTCTTCGGCGATGCCGACCTTGAAGATGTTTTTCGACAGGCCGACATCCGATCCCCATTTGCTCAGCGCGGCGCTGCGCGCGACATAGATCACCGCCATCCGGCTTCCCCTCCATGTTTGTCGCAGTCTTTGCCAAAACGGTTGACACCGCAAGCCGCGCGCCAAACTCTCCGCTCGTGCGAATGGGGCCGGATAGAGGAATGATCGCGACGCGTCTTGTCGCAGCTTGCGTGGCGCTGCTGCTCTGTGCGGCCGCCACTTCCGCGAAAACGTTGCGCTGGTCGAGCGACCAGGACGTATTTTCGCTCGATCCCTATGCCCGGCAGGAGACTTTCCTGTTGTCTTTCGACTCCAATATTTACGAGCCGCTGGTGCGCCGCGGCCGCGATCTCCGCGTCGAGCCGGCGCTGGCGCTGCGCTGGCATCAGGACGCGCCGGATCGCTGGCGCTTCGAGCTGCGCCACGGCGTGCAGTTCCAGGACGGCACGCCCTTCACCGCCACCGATGTCGTGTTCTCTTTCGCGCGCGCGCGCTCGCCGACGTCGCAAATCGCCAACGCGCTGGCGTCGATCCGCAGCGTCGACCGCATCGACGACTACACGATCGACATCACCACAAACCTGCCCGATCCGATCCTCCCGGAAGAGCTGCCGCTCTGGGACATCATGAGCGCGAAATGGTGCGCCGAGCACGAGGCAAGCGAGCCTGCCAAAGCGGAGTCGAGCGGGGACAGCTATGCCAGCGATCATGCCAATGGCACCGGGCCCTTCGCGGTCGCAGAGCGTCAGCCCGACAAGCTGACCGTCCTCGTTCCGAATCCGCGCTGGTGGGATGAGCCGCAGCACAATCTCGACCGCGTCGAATTCCGCCCGATGACCGGTACCGCCGGCGTCGCAGCGCTGCTCGGCGGCAAGCTCGACATGCTGTATTTCGTGCCGCCGCAATCGATCGACCGCATCGCCCGCGCCAAAGGCGTGCACATGGTGCAAGGGCCAGAGTTGCGCACGATCATGCTCGGTTTCAACCAGCGCGAGGATCAACTCGCCGATAGCGATGTGAAAGGCGCGAACCCCTTTCGCGACCGGCGTGTCCGCCAGGCGTTCTATCAAGCGATCGACGAGACGACGATCAAGGACAAGGTGATGCGCGGCTTCGCGACCCCGACCGGGCTGCTGGTCGGGCCGGGCATCAACGGTTTCGATCCGGCGCTCAATCAACGTTTGGCTTATGATCCCACCGCGGCCAAGGCCTTGCTGGCGCAGGCGGGCTATCCGCGCGGCTTCTCCGTCGGGATGGATTGTCCGAACGATCGCTATCTCAATGACGAAGCGATCTGCGATTCGGTCGTCGCCATGCTGGCGAAGATCGGCGTCAAGATTCGCCTCAACGCGCAGACGCGCGGCAAATTCTTCGCCAAGCTAATGAGTCGGGCGCAGGGCGCGAGTTTCTATTTGCTCGGCTGGTCGCCCGCGACCTACGACGCGCTCGATGCGCTGGTGAATCTCGCGGCAACGCCCGACAAGCAGGCGCATCGCGGCGATGCGAATTTCGGCGGCTTTTCCAATCCGGCGCTCGATCGCCTGATCGCGGACGTCTCGAGCGAAACCGACGGAAACAAGCGGCTCGACCTGCTACGCAAAGCGCTGGCGCAGGTGAAGCAGGACATCGCCTATATCCCGTTGCATCAGCAGGATCTGGTCTGGGCGGCACGCGACAACGTCGCGCTGGTGCAGCAGGGCGACGGCGTGTTTCCGCTGCGTTATGTCCAAATCAAGTAGGGCCGCTCGTGCGGCCGGCTGCCGCGGTCAGAATTCCCATTGCTCGATGATCATCGGCTCGTTGCGCGCGCCGGCGAGCCACTCCTGGTAGGCCGGCCAGGCACTGATCGCACGCGCATAGGCTTCGACCTCGCCGTCGAGCGGCAGCTTGAAGGTCCGGAAGCGGCTGACCACCGGCGCGAACATCGCATCGGCGATGGTGAACGAACCGAAGAGGAAATCGCCGCCGCCATGTTCGGACGAATGGCCATAACGCTGGCGGCAATCCCGCCAAAGCGCAGCGATGCGGTCGATATCGCCCTGCGCCTCGGGAATGATCTCGCGATCGAAGACCGAGCGCATATTCATCGGGAAATGCCGGCGGAGCGGTAGGAAGCCGGCATGCATCTCGCTGCTGATCGCGCGGGCGTGGGCGCGGGCCGCCGGATCCTGTGGCCAGAGACCGGCCTGCGGGAAGAGCTCGGCGAGATATTCGCCGATCGCCAGCGATTCCCAGACAGTCACCGGCCCGCCGGTCTTCCGCTCATGCACCAGGGTCGGCATCTTGCCGGAAGGGGTGTGGCGCAGGATCTCGGCCCGGCTCTGCGGCTCGTAAAGCGGGATCACCACCTCGTCGAAGGCGACGCCGGTCGCTTTCAGCATCAGCCAGCCGCGTAGCGACCAGGATGAATAGTTCTTATTCCCAAGGTAGATGGTGAACTCGGCCATCGGCTATGCTCGGTCGGGTTGGCGCGGTTTGGTTCTCGCCGGTCACTCTGACGGCAGCGCAGCGGCGCTGCAACCCCGGCTCTTCGTGAAGGAAATGCGATAGTGCTCGATCATCTGGTTGCCGACCGCATCAGCGCGGTGCCGATTCTACCGGTCAGCGAAGAGAGCCTTCCCGAGGCGCTCGCCCGGCTCGACGAGGTCGAACGGCGCTGGGTCGAGACCACGCAGTATCTCGGCGCGCCGGGCAAATTCGCGCTTCTGCCGGACGGAGCGGGCCGGCTGAAGCGTGTGCTGATCGGAGTGCGCCGTGGCGAAGAATTGTGGGGGCTGGCCGCGCTGCCCGATGCGTTGCCGCCCCTCTCCAGTCAAGGCGCCGCTTACGCGCTTGAAGGCGAATACGCGGCAGATGCGGCGACGCGCTTCGCGCTTGGCTGGGCGCTCGGCTGCTACGCCTTCACCCGCTACCGTGCGCGCGACAAGGCCTGGGCGGATCTCGTCTGGCCGGCGAATGCCGACCGCGGCCGGGTCGAGCGCTTGGCGCGCGGCGTGGGGCTGGCGCGCGATCTCATCAACACGCCGGCCGAGGATATGGGCCCGCCCGAGCTCGCCGAGGCAGCGCAGAGTCTCGCCGCGAAACATGGCGCGCGCTATCGCGTGATCGTCGGCGACGCGCTCGTCGAACAGAATTATCCGGCGATCCATATGGTCGGGCGCGCCGCGGAGAAAGCACCGCGCCTGATCGATTTCGTCTGGGGGAACGAGAACGCGCCAAAGCTGACGCTCGTCGGCAAGGGCGTGTGCTTCGACACCGGCGGGCTCGACCTCAAGCCGTCAAGCGGCATGCGCATGATGAAAAAGGACATGGGCGGCGCCGCGACCTTGCTCGGCCTCGCTTCGGCGATCATGGAGGCGAAGCTTCCGGTGCGGCTGCGCGTCATGGTACCGGCTGTCGAGAACGCGGTCGCCGGCAATGCCTTTCGTCCGCTCGATATCATCAAGACGCGCAAGGGCATGACGGTCGAGGTCGGCAACACCGATGCCGAGGGCCGCCTGATCCTCTGCGATGCGCTCTACGAGGCTTGCGGCGAGAAGCCGGCGCTGCTCATCGATATGGCGACGCTGACCGGTGCGGCACGCACCGCGCTCGGGGCGGAACTGCCCGCGCTCTTCAGCAATGATGACACGGTTGCCGACGAACTCCTCCATTTTGGCCTCGTCGAAAGCGATCCGCTCTGGCGCCTGCCGCTATGGAAGCCCTATCGCCAGATGATCGTGTCGCCGATCGCCGATCTCAACAACGTCTCGGAATCGAGCTTTGCCGGAGCGATTACCGCCGCGCTCTATCTCGACGCGTTCGTCACGCAAGGCACGCCCTGGATCCATATCGATACGTATGCTTGGAACCAAAAGAGCCGGCCGGGCCGGCCCGAAGGCGGCGAGGCGCTGGCCATGCGCGCGCTCTATTCGTTGATCGAGCATCGCTTCGGCCGTGGCTCGAACTAGCTCGCCCTCGCGGCGCAAAGGCGGCGCGCGCGGCAACGGTGCTGCCGATACTTCACCGGCATCGGTCGGCTTCAAGCACAAGCCGAGCGGCAAGGAGCGGCGCGTCGCGACCGGCTTCGCCTGGGATCTTTTTCTCTTCGCCGGCGTCCTCGGCGTGCCGCTCTTTTGGCGGCGGCTGCCGAGTTGGGGCGCCGCGGTGCTGGTGCTGTGGCTCTTCGTGCTGATCGTCAGCATCCTGCGCATCAGCGCCGGCGCGACACAGATCGCGCAGCTCGTGCTCTTCGCTGCTTTTCTCGTGCTGCAGATCGGACTCGGCTTTTACGGCAATCGCCTCACCGCGCGCACGTTGCTGCATCACGGCTGGACGATCGATCAGCCAAATGACCGCGGCACCAAGCTCCTCATCGAGAAGTGGCGGCTCAGCGCCTGAATACCGTATAGGCACAATGCGCTGCGACCGGCCAACGCCGGAAAAATGAGCATAAAAAAGCGTGCTCCGATCGCTTCGCGGCTCGGCGTCGCGAAGCTCAGCGCCCGTCGCGGCGTAATTGCTTGATATAGGTGACGGCCTCTTCGAGCCGGGTTGCCTCTTCCTCTCGCGGCGGCGCCAGATATTTGGCGCCGGGAATGCGCGCTTCATCAGGCGATGATACAGGCGGAATGTCGGTGCGACGGCTGTCCTCGTCCATCGCCTGCGCCAGCCGGTATTGCACGTCTTTCCGCAAGATCCAATTGACGAAGACGCGCGCCGCGTTTGGATGCGGCCGCTTGTTCATGACCGAGACGGTATTGCCGCCATCGGTCACGTGACTCTCATCGGGCTTGTTGCCGAGCATGTGCAGATCGGTGGTCACGCCCGCGCCGGCCTTGACGTAGGGCCCGACGAGGGAGCGGGTCGCCGGTCCGATGGTGAACCAGACCGTGCCGCGCGCCATGTCCTCGACGACGGTTTGCATATTGCGGTCGAAGAGGACGCGTTGATCGAGGATGAGGTGCTTCAGCCCCTCATCGCCGAGATGCTCGCGCAGATCGAGCGCAAAAGAATGGCCGCTGCCGGGAATCGTCGGCTCCTGCCACGCGATTTTGCCACTGTAAGCAGGGTCGAGCAGGATTTTGAGGCCGAGCTGCTGCACCTTCTCGGTGGGAACGAACGCTGCGTTGTAGAACGGCGCGGAGATGTACGACGACATCGAGAAGACATAGCGATGCGGCGCATCGATCAGCGCTTCGTTCCATCCGCCCCAGGCCGCTTCGTCCTTGGCCTCGGGCAGGATGAGCTCAGGCAGGATCGGATCGACCGCGCCATCTTTATAAAGCGCATACATCGGATTGGGGCCGGCGGCGGCGACATCCCAAAGATATTTGCCGGCTTCGCGCTCGACGCGCACGCGTCGCGACGAAATCGGGCGGCGATAGTCGCGAGGCGTCGAGCCTGATCTTCGGAAAAGCGGCGGGGAATTCCCTGGCGACGAAATCCTGCCACGCTTTGTCGGAAACCGTGTCGACGATCACCGTGCCTTCCTGCTCGGCGGCGGCAACGGTGCGATCCCACTCGGTCTTCCAGTCCTGCGTGGCCGCGGTCGCCGTGGAGGAGACGAGTGTGAGCAGCGCTAAAGCAAGTTTCTTCATGAGTTCAAGGTTGTTTCGGCAAAGATCTCATCGATCGCGAAGATTCGCGAGGTGAGGCCTTGCTCGCAGGCATAGGTCGCGACCGCCTCGATCGTCCTGCGGTTGGCAGCGATGCCCTGCTCGAAGAGCGGCGTCTCGAGCGCACCACGGTCGCGGCCGGGAAGCAGCCCGGCATCGAAATGATTGGCAACATGTTCCATGCGCTCTTGATCGGCGAGGGCGCTGGCGCGGCTGAAGGCTTTGAGGATATTCGCGGCGATCCACGGCTCGGCGCGGACGATTTCGCGGCGGATGATCACACCATGATTGACCGGATAGATGCCGGATTTCCGGTGATAGCGCGCGCCCTCGGCGGCGCGATCGGGGAACAGCCGCCGGATGTCCGGATGAGCGGCGAGATTTTCGGTGCTGCGCTCGCCGGGATGGCCGCCGTAATAGATGAGGCAGGCTTGCAGCTCGCCGGACGCCATCATCGAGCCGAGGCTTTTATCGGGAGGCACGTGATGGACCGCGACTCCTTGCGGCGCGACGAACGCGGTGTTGACATTGCTCTGCTCGGGCGTCCGTTCCATCCAGAATTCGAGATCGCGGGGCGTCACGCCGAACTCGCTCTGCAGGAAGCCGCGGATCCAGACCGCGGCCGTCTGCTGATATTCAGGCAGGCCGACGCGTTTGCCTTTGAGGTCGGCCGGGCTCTCGATGCCCGCGTCGCGCCGGACCAGGATGTTGGTGTGAAAGAACCGTTTGGTCGTGAAGACCGGAATGCCGACGAAGCGCGTATCGCCGGCATCGAGCGCCATCAGCAGCGAGGCCATCGACATCTCCGCGACGTCGAATTCGGCGGCGCGCAGTTGGCGCGCGAAGATGCTGCCGGGGTCGAGCACGGTCACCGCCAGATCGATGTCTTCGGGCACCGCACGCCCCTCGATCACCGGCCGCGTCCGGGGATTCGCGGTGACGGCTAGGCTCAATTTCCGGCTCATGCGCAGAATCCCTTCGCGCGATTTCACGTCCCGACGGCTTGCGGCTCTGCGATCTCGATATCGAAGGCGGCGGCCATCAGCGCGCGGGTATAAGCCGTTCGCGGCGCGGTGAAAATCGCTTCCGATGTGCCTGTCTCGACCACCTTGCCGTCTTTCATGACGATGATGTCGTGCGCCAGCGCCTTCACGACGCGGAGATCGTGACTGATGAAAAGATAGCCGATATCGTGGCGCGCCTGCAGATCGCGCAGCGATTCGACCATCTGCGCCTGGACCGACATGTCGAGCGCCGAGGTCGGCTCGTCGAGCAGCAGGAAGCGCGGCTTCAACACCAGTGCGCGGGCGAGGGCGATACGCTGGCGCTGGCCGCCGGAAAATTCATGCGGGTATCGGTCGGCACAGCCCGGGTCGATGCCGACTTCCACGAGCAGCCGCTCGATCTCGGCGCGCCGTTCCTTGGCGCCGCCGCCGAGTTTATGAACCTTCAGCCCTTCCTCGATGATCTGCGCGATCGACAGGCGCGGCGACAGGCTTGAATAGGGATCCTGAAAAACGACCTGCATCTCACGCCGGAGGGGCCGCAACTCGTTGCCGCCGAGCTCGTCGATGCGGCGGCCATCGAAAACAATTTCGCCCTCGCTGTGGATGAGCCGCAGCAGTGCCAGGCCGAGCGTTGTCTTGCCCGAGCCCGATTCGCCCACCACGCCCAGTGTCTCGCCCTGGCGTAGAATCAGATCGACGCCATCGACGGCTTTCACATAGTTGGTCGTGCGATGCAGGAGCCCGGTCTTAATCGGAAACCAGACACGAATATCCCGCATCTCGACCAGCGGCTTGCGCGTCGCGTCGGCCGGCCGCGGCGCGCCTCGTGGCTCGGCCGCCAGTAGCTTGCAGGTATAGGGGTGTTGCGGCGCGGTGAAGATATCTTCCGTTTTTCCGCGCTCGACGATTCGGCCGTCGGTCATCACGACGACGCGATCCGCCATCTTGCGCACGATGGTCAGGTCATGAGTGATGAGCAGCAACGCCATCCCGAAACGCGCCTGCAAATCCTTCAGCAGCTTCAGGATCTGGGCCTGGATGGTCACGTCGAGCGCCGTGGTCGGTTCGTCGGCGATCAGGATATCGGGCTCGTTGGCGAGCGCCATCGCGATCATCACGCGCTGGCGTTGGCCGCCCGAGAGTTGATGCGGAAAGGCGTTGAGCCGGTGCTCGGCGTCGGGCAGGCCGACGAGCCGCAGTAATTCCAAGACGCGCGCGCGCGCCGCGGCGCCGTTCAATCCTTTGTGCAGGTTGAGCGTCTCGGCGATCTGCTTCTCGATCGTGTGCAGCGGGTTGAGCGAGGTCATCGGTTCCTGGAACACGATCGCGACGCGATCGCCGCGAATCTTGCGCAACGTTGCTTCGCTGGCGCGCACCATCTCGATGCCCTCGAAGCAAATACTGCTCGCTGCCCCATGACTCGCCATGGGGTAGTGCAAGAGCTGCATGATCGAGAGCGCTGTCACCGATTTGCCGGAGCCGGATTCGCCGACGAGGGCAAGGGTCTCGCCCTTATCCAATTCGAACGAGACGCCGCGTACCGCTTCGACCCGGCTGTCGCCGCTGGTGAACGTGACGGAGAGGTCGGTAACTTTGAGCAAGCAGTCCGCCATTACTTCACTTTCCGCGGATCGAAGGCATCGCGCACGGCCTCACCGATGAAAATCAGCAGCGAGAGCATGACCGCGAGCACGAAGAAAGCCGTGAGTCCGAGCCATGGCGCCTGCAGATTGTTCTTGCCCTGCGATAGGAGTTCGCCGAGCGAAGGCGAGCCGGGCGGCAAGCCGAAGCCGAGGAAGTCGAGCGAAGTCAGCGTGGTGATCGACCCGTTGAGGATGAAAGGCAGAAACGTCAGCGTCGCGACCATGGCATTGGGCAGCACGTGACGCCAGATGATCGTGGCATTGCCGACGCCGAGAGCACGCGCGGCGCGGACATAGTCGAAATTGCGCGCGCGCAGGAATTCGGCGCGCACCAGATCGACCAGCGACATCCACGAGAACATCAGCATGATGATCAGCAGCCACCAGAAATTCGGCGCAATGATGCTGGAAAGAATGATCAGGAGATAGAGCACCGGCAACCCGGCCCAAACCTCCATGAAGCGCTGAAAGGAGATATCGATCCAACCGCCGTAATAGCCTTGAATCGCGCCGGCGGCGACGCCGATGATCGAGCTGAAGATCGTCAACGTCAGGCCGAACAGCACCGAGATGCGGAAGCCGTAGACCAGCCGCGCCAGCACGTCGCGGCCTTGATCATCGGTGCCGAGCCAGTTGACGCGATCGGGCGGCGAGGGCGCGGGCGAGGGAAGGTTGTAGTTGATGGTGCTGTCGGCGAAGGGGATCGGCGGCCAGATCATGAAGCCGCCCGTCGCGATCCGCGTGGCGAGGCTTGGATCGCGGTAGTCGGCCGGTATCGGCAGATCGCCGCCGAAATCCGTTTCCGTGTATTCCGTGAAGACAGGGAAGTAGAAATGGCCGTCGAAGCGCACGAGCAGTGGCCGGTCGTTGGCAAGGAATTCGGCGAACATGCTGAGGCCGAAAAGCACTAGGAACAGCCAGAGCGACCAGAAGCCACGGCGGTTGGCGCGAAAATTCTGCAGCCGGCGACGGGTGAGAGGCGTCATTGGCCGCGCGTGCCGAAATCGATGCGGGGATCGACGAACATGTAGGAGAGATCGCTGATCAGCTTCAGCGCGAGGCCGACAAGCGTGTAAATGTAAAGCGTGCCGAACATGATCGGATAATCGCGCCCGATCGCCGCCTGGAAGCCCAGGAGGCCGAGCCCGTCAAGCGAGAAGATCACTTCGACCAGCAGCGCGCCGGTGAAGAGAATGCCGATGAAAGCGGCGGGGAATCCGGCGATCACCAAGAGCATCGCGTTGCGGAAGACGTGGCCGTAGAGAACGCGCCGCTCGCCGAGGCCTTTGGCGCGCGCGGTCACGACATATTGCTTGTTGATCTCGTCGAGGAAGCAGTTCTTCGTCAGCATGGTGAGGCTGGCGAAGCCACTGATGACCAGCGACAGAACCGGAAGGGTGATATGCCAGAAATAATCCGCGATCTGATGGAGGAGCGAGTAGCTCGCCCAATCGTCGGAGACGATGCCGCGGAGCGGGAACCAGGCGAAATACTTGCCGCCGGCGAAGAGCACGATCAGCAGCACAGCGAAGAGGAAACCGGGGATCGCATAACCGACGACGATCACGCCGCTCGTCCAGATATCGAAAGTGCTGCCGTCCTTCACCGCTTTGCGGATGCCGAGCGGGATCGAAATGAGATAAGTGATGAGCGTCGTCCAGAGGCCGAGCGAGATCGATACCGGCAGCTTCTGCGCGATGAGCCGGATCACCGGTTGGCCCAGATAGAAGCTGGTCCCGAAATCGAGCGTCAGATAATCCTTGATCATGATCCAGAAACGCTCGGGCGCCGGCTTGTCGAAGCCGTAAAGCTTGTTGAGCTCTTTGATGAAATCGGGATTCATGCCGCGCGCGCCGCGGGTCTCGTTGGCGGAGGTTGCGGTGCTGCGTAGCTCGCCGCCACCGCCACCGACTTGGCCGAGGCCGCTGCCCTGCGTACCGCGCAGTTCGGCGATGAGTTGATCGACCGGCCCCCCGGGCGCCGCTTGCACGATTACGAAATTGACGAGAATGATCGCGAAAAGCGTCGGCACCATCAGCAAGATGCGGCGCAGCGCATAAGCGAGCATCGTTTAAGCCGCGCGTCCAGCTGCTAACACCGTCATCCCCGCGAGGAGCGGTCGTGCGGGTAGTCTGCCTTCGCGGGGGTGGCGATGCGCGGGGCGCATCGTCACTTGTGCTGCTCCACCTGCTGCTTCTTCGCTTCGACATCCTGGGCACGCTCCGGGGCGATCCACCAGGTGTCGAAAGCAAGCGCGTAAGGCGGCGAGATTTTCGGCCGCGCGAATTTGTCCCAGCTCGCGACGCGAAAATAGGGGAAGTGCCAATTCGGGATGACGTAATGGCCCCAGCTCAACACGCGATCGAGGGCGTGTGTCGCCGTGACGAGGCCGGCGCGGTCCCCGGCGTTGATCACGTCGTCGACCAAGGCGTCGATGGCCTTGCTCTTGATGCCCATGTAGTTCGGGCTGCCTTTCTCGTCGGCGGAGGCGGCGGTCCAGTATTCGCGCTGCTCATTACCCGGCGACAGCGACTCGCCGATAGTGACGATTGTCATGTCGTAGTCGAAGTCCTTCATCCGGTTCTCATACTGCGCCGGGTCGACCGAGCGCACCGCCATCTCGATGCCGATGCGTTTCAGATTTTGGACGAAGGGCAGCACGATGCGCTGGAAATCGGCTTGGTCTTGCGACAAGAGGAATTCGAACTGGAAGGGCTGGCCCTGGGCGTTGACCAGCTTGCCGTTTTTGACCGACCATCCGGCCTCGCCCAGAAGCTTCAGCGCAGTGCGTAAATTTTCGCGGATATCGCCGCTGCCGTCGGTTTTCGGCGGATCGTATTCCTTGGTGAAGACTTCGTCCGGTATCTGGCCCTTGAGCGGCTCGAGCAGCTTCAGTTCGTCGGCGCTCGGCGCGCCGGTCGCGGCGAGATCCGAATTCGAGAAATAGCTGCGGCTGCGCGTATACGCGTCGTAGAACAAATTCTTGTTCGTCCATTCGAAATCGAAGAGGTAGGTGAGCGCGTCGCGCACCTTCGGATCGTGGAACAAGGGCTTGCGCGTATTGAAGGCAAAGCCCTGCATGCCTTGCGGGATCTTATTGGGAATCAGCTCTTTCTTGATGAGGCCGGCGCTGAGCGCTGGGCTGTCATAGCCGACGGCCCAGTTCTTCGAGACATTCTCGATGCGTAGGTCGAATTGCCCGGCTTTGAAGGCTTCAAGCGCTATCGAAGGATCCCGATAATAGTCGTAGCGCATCGTGTCGAAATTGTAGCGACCGCGGCTGACCGGCAGGTCCTTGCCCCAATAGTTGGGATCGCGCTGATAGGTGATCGAGCGGCCCATCTCGAAGCCCGTGATCTTGTAGGGGCCGCTGCCGAGCGGCGGCTCCTGCAAGGGCTTGTCGAAATCGATCTTCGACCAAGCAGCTTTAGAGAGCACCGGCATCTCGCCGACGATCGACGGCAGCTCGCGATCGTCGCCGTTGCGGAAGGTGAATTTGACGGCGTCGTCGCCGACCTTCTCGGCCTTTAGCACATCGGCGTAATAAAGCTTATAGTGCGGATGGGCCTTGGTCTTTAGCGTGTCGAGAGTCCAGACCACGTCATCAGCCGTGATCTTGCTGCCGTCCTGGAATTTGGCTTCGGGCCGCAGCGTGTAGGTGACCGAGCTCTTATCGGGCGCAATGTCCACGCTTTGCGCAATGAGCCCATAGGACGAGGCCGGCTCGTCCGCCGATTGGGTCATCAGCGTGTCGAATATCTGATTTTCGGCGATCGGCTTGTCTCCGACGAGCTGGAAAAGATTGAACGTGTTGAAGGTGCCCGTTGCGGCGAATTTTACCGTCCCGCCTTTCGGCGCGTCTGGGTTTGCGTAGTCGAAATGCTGGAAATTCGCCGGATATTTGAGATCGCCGAAGAGCGACAGCCCGTGCTGCGGCTCGGCCGCAGCGGAGATGGACGAAACAGCGAGCGCGAGGCTCGCGGCGATGAAGACCTTCGCGAAAAAGCGCATCATCGCGCGAGTTTAGGGCAAAATCAGTTTCCCGCCAAAACCGCGCGCGCTTTAGTGAGGAGCCTCTGATCGCCGGCCGCGATCACGCGCCCGTCTGACTTGAGCGTCAGCGGCTCTCCGCGCCAGTCGCTCATCTTGCCGCCGGCGCCTTCGATGATCGGCAGCAGCGCACAGTAGTCATAGGGCTTGAGGTCGGCTTCGACGACGAGATCGATGAAGCCTGAAGCGAGCAGTCCATAGGCGTAGCAATCGGCGCCGAAACGGGCGAGTTTCACGCGTGCCCGCAGCCGCTGAAAGGCGGCGGCGTTGCCCTTTATGAACATCTCGGGCGCGGTGGCGTAGAGCGTCGCGTCTTTGAGGCTGCCGCAAGCGCGGGTCTTGATCGCCGCGCCGTTGAAGGTGGCTCTCCGGCCGGCCGCGCCCATCCAGCGCTCGCCTTGGATTGGCTGGTCGATCACGCCGAGCACCGGCTTGCCGCGATAGGCGAGAGCGATCAGCGTGCCGAAAAGCGGCACGCCGCTGATGAAGGATTTGGTCCCATCGATCGGATCGAGCACCCAGACGTAATCGGCCTCGGCGTTATGCCGGCCGAATTCCTCGCCGAAGATGCCGTCTTTTGGGAAAGCGATCTCGATCAGCCGCCGCATCACCTTCTCGGCGGCGCGGTCGGCAATCGTCACCGGCGTGCGATCGCTCTTTTGCTGCACGCTGATTTTCTTGCGGAAATAGCCGCGAATGATCTCGCCGGCGGCGTCGGCGAGAGTCTCGGCAAGCGCGAGATGCGCTGCAGTGACGATTGGCGTCATGCCGCGCAGTCTAGCGGAATGGCGAGAGCGTGGCGGCCGCTACTTCTGTTGGCCTTCGGCCGCCGAGGAGCCCGAATTGGCGCCCTGCTGATCGCCCGGCGTCTTGGGCGCAGCCCCGTTGCTCTGCGAGGCGCCGTTCGCGGCGGGCGGGTTGGTGCCGTTGGCAGCGGGCGCGGCGCCCTGCTTCTGCTCGCTGCCTTGCGCACCGCCGGCAGGTGCGCCGGTCGCCGCGCCCTTGGTAAGGTCGGCGACCGCGAGCGGCTTGTCGCTCATCGAATTGAGATAAGCGACGACGTTGGCGCGGTCCTCGGCCTTGGGCAGGCCGATGAAGGTCATCTTGGTGCCCTTGGCGAAGTCCTGCGGCTTGAACAGCCAGGCGTTCAGATTGTCGAGCGTCCAGGTCTGGCCCTTGCCCTTGTCCTGCAGCGCGCTCGAGAAAGCGAAGCCGCCGCGATCCTCGGCGATCGGCGAGCCCAGGACGCCGTAGAGATTGGGGCCAATGCGATTGGGGCCACCCTTATCGAAGGTGTGGCAGGCGGCACAGAGCTGCGTCTTGGCTTTACCGGCATCGGCGCTGGCGTTCGCCATCAGCGGTGCGATCGGCTCGGGTCCAGCCGGTGCAGCGGCGGCGGCGCCTGCTGCACCCTCCGGCGGTCCGCCGGCGACCTCATAGGCCTGTTTGGCGAGCGGCGTCGGATGCACCAGGATATTGGCGACGATTCCCGAGACCATCGCGAGAATCATGGCGGCAAGAATGGCGCCGGCGATTTTGTTGGCTTCAAACGACATCAGTGAACCTTCGGGAAAAGTGCCTCGCGCGGGCAGATTTTGGCGGGCGGTTATCGGCCAGCAGGAAAGGCAATTTCCGCCGCGCCTTCAAACCAAATATAGTGCGGCGCGAGATTAGCGCGGTGATTTCACGGCTCTGCGCTCGTTTCGTGCGGCATAACGCCGCGCTCATGTAGAGGCCGCGCGCGTAGCCGCCACACCAACCCTACGCGCTCGGTCTGGGAGTTTGCGCCTTGCCGAATCCCGTACTCATCATTCCTGCGCGTATGGCGTCGACGCGATTGCCCGGCAAGCCGCTCGCCGATATCGAAGGTGTGCCGATGATCGTCCATGTCTGGCGCCGCGCGCGCGAAGCGGCGCTTGGCCCTGTGATCGTCGCCTGCGCCGAGCGCGAGATCGCGGCCGCGGTCGAAGCCGCCGGCGGCAAGGCGGTGCTGACGAAGCCTGATCATCCTTCCGGCTCCGACCGCATCTTCGAAGCGGTGATGCAACTCGATCCGGCGCGGCAATACGATGTCGTCGTGAATGTTCAGGGCGATCTGCCGCTGATCGAGCCGAGCGCCATTCGCGCCGCGCTGCTGCCGCTCGCTGACGTCGGCGTCGACATTGCGACCCTCGCTGCGCCGATCGAGAATACCGAAGAGCTCGGCAATCCCAGCGTCGTGAAGATCGCCGCCGGTTTCGCGCCGGGTGTCGGCGTCGCGCGGGCGCTCTATTTCAGCCGCTTGCCCGTGCCGCATGGCGGCGGCGCGCATTACCACCATATCGGTCTCTACGCTTATCGGCGCGCAGCGCTCGAGCGCTTCGTCGCCTTGCCGCCATCGCCCCTGGAG
>DASXCX010000078.1:0-8734 GCA_036490955.1 Allostellaceae bacterium
CGCCGTGACCGCCGCAAGCCGGGCGGTCACGGCCGTATCATGCACTTTCGGCGAAGTCTTGCGTGCCGTCACGGCCCTCGCCGAGGCCACAAGCACGTCTCGTGCGGCGTCGCGTCCCTTGGTCAAAGCCGCGGCGAGCGCTGCCAACTCACTTATCTTCTGCAGCGAGAAAGCAAGCCAGCTCTTCACATCCTCGTCGAGATCGGTCTCCAGCTCGAGGTCGATCGGAACGTGCAGCAGCGAGCAAGATGGCGCCAATTGCAGATGGCCGGTGCCGCGCTTTGCGACGAAGGGTTCGAGCCGATCGAGTAGAGCCGGTAGATCGGCACGCCAGACGTTGCGCCCGTCGACGACGCCAAGCGACAGAACCAACCCTTCCGGTGCTTTCCTAGCGATGGTCTCGAGCTGTTCGGGCGCGCGCCGCAGGTCGAGATGAAGTCCCGCGACCGGCAACGACAGCGCCGTATCGAGATTGCTTCCGAGGCTGCCGAAATAGGTGGCGAGCATGATTTTCAGATTCGGCAGTTCGCGCGCGAATTGCGCATAGGCCTGCCGCAGCGCCGCGCGCGCCGCATCGTCGAGATCAAGGACCAGACAGGGTTCGTCGATCTGCACCCATTCCGCGCCATTCGCGGCTAGGCGGCGCAACAGATCGATATAGACCGGCAAGAGGCCGAAAAGCAGCGAGAGCGGATCAAAGCTCGCATCCTTGCTCTTGCCCAGCTTTAAATAAGTGACCGGGCCAACCAGTACCGGCCTTGTATCATAGCCGAGCGCCTTGGCTTCCCGGTATTCGTCGACCGCCTTCAACGAGGCGAGTTCGAAGCGCTGCCCTCGAGCGAATTCCGGCACCATGTAGTGGTAATTGGTATCGAACCACTTGGTCATTTCCTGTGCCGGCGCACCCTTACCCTGGGCGTCGGCATTGTGGCCATGCGCGCAATTCCGGTCGCGTGCCTCGCCCTGCGCGCCACGCGCCATGGCAAAGTAGGTCGCCAACGTAACCGGGCCACCTTTCCATCCGTAGGTTTCCGGGATCGCGCCAACCATCGCGCTGGTATCGAGCACGTGGTCATAGAGCGAAAAGTCGTTCGAGGGGATGACCGTACCGCCCAATGCCCTCTGGCGCGCCCAATTCGCGGCACGAAGTTCCGCTGCGACCTTGAGCAACGTCGCCTCATCGCACTTGCCCGACCAATAGCTTTCGAGCGCGGTTTTCAGCTCACGGCGCGGACCGATGCGCGGCGTGCCGAGGGTTGCGACGGCGAGCGGAGAAACGGACAAAACTAGCTCCTTGGCGTGGGATTGGAAAAACGGTGCTTCAGCGCGCCGCGGCTGATCCGAAATCTGCACGACCGATTCGAATTTCTGGCTCACCCCGTGAGCGCGACGGTGGGCGCGCCGATACCCAGCGACGCGCAGACGGCGCCGACCAACCCGGACCGGTTGAGCGTATAGAAATGCAGCACGTCGCTACCGGTATCGATCAGGCGCCGGCATTGCGCGACGGCGACCCGCTCCGAGACCGCCTCACGCGCGCGCAACTCGTCACCGGCTTCGGCGAATTCTGTTTCAAGCCATGCCGGCACCGAGGCCCCGCAAGCCGCCGCGAATTTCTTCGCTTGCGCGAAATCGACGATCGGCAGGATGCCGGGCACGACGGGGGCCACGATGCCTGCCGCGGCAACCCGGTCGCGAAAATGGAGGTAGCGATCCACGTCGAAAAAGAATTGCGTGATGGCGCGCGTCGCACCGGCATCGAGCTTGCGCTTGAGATTATCGAGATCCGCCGTGGGGCTCGCGGCTTCCGGATGCACCTCAGGATAAGCGGCGACGCTGATCTCGAAATCGGCCACGCGCTTGAGGCCCGCGACGAGATCGACGGCATGCGCATAGCCGGCGGGATGCGGCGCATAGCGGTCGGCACCGGCCGGCGGATCGCCGCGCAACGCAACGATGTGGCGGATGCCGGCATCCCAATAGTCGCGCGCCACCGCGTCGATTTCCGCACGGCTCGCACCGACGCAGGTAAGGTGCGCGGCGGGCTTTAGCGCGGTCTCGCGGCGAATGCGTGCGACGGTCGCATGCGTGCGCTCACGTGTCGAGCCGCCGGCGCCGTAGGTTACCGAGACGAAGCGCGGCCCGAACGGTGCGAGCCGCGTGATTGCCCGCCACAGGGATTGATCCATCGCCGCAGTCTTCGGCGGGAAAAACTCGAACGAGAGCTGCGGCGGCTTCATGGCGACGCCGCGCCCTGTGCTCGGTCTGCGGGTTTTTCGATAATCTTCGCTTCCCGCGTGCGCCACGCTACCCAGATCGACACCGTCAGCGGCAGGCCGAGGAGGTGGCGCACCGGCTCGGGCACCAGCCCCGCTTCGCGGCACCAATCGGCGATCTCGGCATCAGCGAAGCCGAGATGGCGATGCGCATGTCCCTCACGCAGGAATTCAAGCGCATGCGGCGCAAAATCGACGATCACCAGCCGCCCTTCGGGCCCCACAACGCGCGCCGCCTCGGCAACTGCCAGCGACGGGCGGTCGGCGTAATGCAGCACCTGATGGAAAATTGCCGCATCGAAGCTTTGATCGACGAAAGGCAGCTGAAAGATGTCGCCTTGCCGGATCGTGCAATTATGCAGATTTGCCTTCTCGAGATTGGCGCGCGCCACCGCCAGCATTTCGCGCGACAGATCAATGCCGACCGCGCGCTCGACGCGCGGTGCGACAATCTCGAGCATACGGCCGGTGCCGGTGCCGAGATCGAGCAGATCACGCACGGCGTGGCTGCCGAGTGCTTCGAGCACCGCGGCCTCAACCTCGCGCTCATCGATATGGAGCGAGCGAATCTGGTCCCACTGCTGGGCATTGGCACGGAAATAGGCGTTGGCCGTCTCGGCGCGCTGGCGCTTCACCGTATCGAGGCGTGCCCGATCAAGCACCACGGTTGCGTCGTCGCTCGGCACCGCGGCGCAGATTTGCCGCGCCAGTTCGGCCGCACGGCCGCGCGCCGCCAGCCGGTAGTAGACCCAGGTCCCCTCGCGGAAGCGGTCGAGCAATCCCGCCTCGCATAGCAGCTTCAGATGACGCGACACCCGCGGTTGGCTCTGGCCGAGGATGTCGGTGAGCTCCGTTACGGTCAGCTCGCCTCCGGCGCAGAGCAGAAGCAGGCGCAATCGGGTCGATTCGGCCGCGGCACGCAGGCTGCTAAGGATGGACTCCATGATCCTTTCTCTACTTTGTTATCTCTCCATATAAATATATCTTTATATATAATGTCAATCAGATTTTTCGCGCGTATAATCCCCATTTCCCTGGGGCCGGCTTGGGCTTGTCGCGGTTTTGAGCCGGAATTATGCTTAGCCGCTGCTTTCGCCAGTCAGGGGACCCGCCACGATGAGATTTCGTTTTTCGGCGCTTTTTTCGGCGGCTGCGCTCGCCCTAACCATACTCTGTGGTCAGGCCCATGCCATGCAGGCGGCCGATCCCTCGACCGTCGTCAGTCAGTTGGTCGGCCAGGCGATCAACGTCATCGTCGACACGAGCGAAAGCGAAGATCAACGCGAGACCAAATTCCGGGCTCTGCTGCAGACCGGGTTCGATATTCCGCGTATTTCGC
Source organism: Allostellaceae bacterium (assembly GCA_036490955.1). GTDB lineage: Bacteria > Pseudomonadota > Alphaproteobacteria > ATCC43930 > CGMCC-115725 > CAIKMD01. The sequence goes on from DASXCX010000078.1 coordinate 3,616, forward strand.
GCTTCGTGTTGGGTCGCTACTGGAATGTCGCCAACGACGATCAGCGCAAGGAATTCAGCCAGCTTTTCGAGGATTGGATCGTGCGCACATATTCGGCGCGCTTCACTCAGTATAGCGGCGAGAAAATCCAAGTGACGGCCACACGGCCCGAAGGCCCGGCGACCACGGTGGTCGTCAGCCAATTCGTCAGCCCGAGCGGCGCGCCGCCCGCCAAGGTCGAATGGATCGTGCGCAAGAACGGCGACGACGACTACGCGGTTGTCGATGTCTCGGTGGAAGGCGTCAGCATGGCGTTGACCCAGCGCGACGAGATCGCTGCCGTAGCCGACCGCAATGGTGGAACGATCGACGGCCTCAACCACGCAATGCAGGACAAGATCAAGGGCGCGACGGCTGCCACGTCCGCCGCCAAGTAACGTTAGGGCGAAACGCTGGCGCGCGATCAGGCGCGCGTCAGCGGCTTGTACTTCAAACGATGCGGCTGCTCCGCATCGGCGCCGAGCCGCCGCTTCTTGTCGGCCTCGTAATCCTGGTAATTACCCTCGAACCATTCGACATGACTGTCGCCCTCGAAAGCGAGGATGTGCGTCGCGATGCGGTCGAGGAACCAGCGATCATGGGTGATCACCACCGCACAGCCCGGAAAATCGAGCAACGCTTCTTCGAGCGCGCGAAGCGTATCGACGTCGAGATCGTTGGTCGGTTCGTCGAGCAGGACGACGTTCGACGCCGTCTTCAGCATCTTGGCGAGATGCACGCGATTGCGCTCGCCGCCTGAGAGCTGGCCGACTTTCTTCTGCTGGTCCGATCCGCGGAAATTGAACAGCGAACAGTAGGCGCGCGACGGCATCTTGCGGCGGCCGAGATCGAGCTCTTCGTAGCCGTCGGAAATCTCTTCCCACACCGTCTTGGTCGGGTTGAGCGTATCGCGCGACTGATCGACGTAGCCGAGCTTCACCGTCTCGCCGACCTTGAAGCTGCCCCCATCGGGCTTCTCCCGGTCGGTGATCATGCGGAACAGCGTCGTCTTGCCGGCGCCGTTCGCACCGATGATGCCGACGATGCCGCCGGGCGGCAGGCGGAACGACAGGTCGTCGATGAGCAGCCGGTCGCCATAGGCCTTGGCGATACTCTCGGCTTCGATGACAAGGTCGCCGAGACGCGGACCCGGCGGCAGCACGATCTGCACGTTCTCGGGCGCCTTCTCTTTGCTCTGCGCCACCAGATCCTCATAGGCCGAGAGACGCGCTTTGCTCTTCGCCTGACGCGCGCGCGGGCTTTGCTTGACCCAATCAAGCTCCCGCTCGAGCGAGCGTTGACGCGCCTCTTCCTGCTTGCCCTCTTGCTCCAAGCGTTTCTGCTTCTGCTCGAGCCATCCAGTGTAGTTGCCTTGATAGGGAATGCCCTGGCCGCGGTCGAGCTCCAGAATCCACCCTGCGACTTCGTCGAGGAAGTAGCGATCATGGGTCACGGTCACGACCGTTCCTTGGTAATCATGCAGGAAGCGCTGCAGCCAGGCGACGGATTCGGCGTCGAGATGATTGGTCGGTTCGTCGAGCAGCAGCAGATCGGGCTTTTGCAGCAATAGCCGGCAGAGAGCGACGCGGCGCCGCTCGCCGCCCGAGAGCTTCGTCACATCGGCATCGCCAGGTGGGCAGCGCAGCGCGTCCATCGCGATCTCGACCGTGCGATCGAGCTCCCAGGCGTTCACCGCGTCTATCTTCTCTTGCAGCTCGCCTTGCTCGGCAATGAGCGCATTCATCTCATCGTCGTCGAGCTCTTCGCCGAATTTGGCGCTGACTTCCTCGAACCGCTCGAGCAGCGCCTTGGTCTCGGCGAGACCCTCGGTGACGTTGCCGGCGACATCCTTGTCCGGATCGAGATCGGGCTCCTGCGACAGATAGCCAACGGTGGCGCCCTCCGCCGCCCAGGCCTCGCCACTGAAACTTTTTTCGACGCCCGCCATAATCTTGAGCAGCGTGGATTTGCCGGCGCCGTTCGCGCCGAGCACGCCTATCTTCGCGCCCGGAAGGAAGGAGAGGCGGATGTCTTTGAGGACTTCGCGGCCGCCGGGATAGGTTTTCCCGAGGCCCTTCATCACATAGATATATTGGTAAGCTGCCATGCCGGGCTTCTAGCCGAGCGAGTCGGCCCCCGCAACGCGGCATAGTCCCGCGTGCCGGCCGCAAAATCGCGGGCTATCCCGATAACTGGCGCCGCAGGCCCTTGCAGAGCCCGCGCGAGCTCGTCTGAGCGGTGAAATATTTGCGTGCCCGACGCTCAACGCTTGGCGGCAAAAGGCCGAGAATTTCTTTCCGGTCCGCGTGCAGACCGTCTTGCCTTCGGCTTCGGGATGAAGTTTTACCGAAATCTGATGTTGGCTCGACCGCCATCGGCGGTTTCGGCTGAAACGTGGGATAATCTCAAAACCCTAAACCGTTATCTACCCATGCCCGCTCTGCGCTTCCTCCTCAATGTACTCTGGGTCTTCACCGGCGGCCTCTGGACGGCTGCGGCCTGGATCGTCGGCGCGCTGATCATGGCGATCACCATCATCGGCCTGCCCTGGGCCCGCGCCGCCTTCAACATCGCGCTCTACACCTTCTTGCCTTTCGGCCATCGCGCCGTGTCGCGCGCACGTTTCACCGGCCGCGAGGATATCGGTACCGGCCCGCTTGGCGTGCTCGGTAATCTCATCTGGCTGATCCTCGCCGGCTGGTGGCTGGCGATCCTGCACCTCGTCAATGCCGCCGCGCTGGCAATCACCATCGTCGGCCTTCCCTTTGCCTGGGCGCATATCAAGCTCGCGGCCATCGCGTTATGGCCGATCGGGCGCATGATCGTGACCGTCGAGGAAGCGGAGTCACAAAACTGACTTATGCGAGCGCTAGGGTCGCTGCTGCGGAGGAAATCCCATGCGGCATCGGCAGATCGCTTTCACCTTGGCAATCGCGGCACTCACCGTCACGCAGGCGCAAGCCGCAGACAAACCACACAATCTGATTCTCTTCGTGCCCGACGGCATGCGCGCCAAGATGGTGACGCCGGAGAACGCGCCGACCATGGCCGCGATCCGCGATCAGGGGGTCAATTTCCAGAACAGCCATTCGATTTTCCCAACCTTCACCATGCCGAACGCTTCGGCCATGGCGACCGGTCATTGGCTTGGCGATACCGGGATTTTCAGCAACAACGTCTATGCCGGCTACAACGTCAGCAATACGGGCGTGACCCCGTCGCTCGAGAACGACGCGGTGCAAGGCAGCCTCGATCAGCACACGGGCGGCAATTTCCTCGACGAGACGGCGTTGCTTTCGGCAGCGCGCCAAACCGGTCTCAGCACCGCCGCCATCGGCAAGGTCGGCCCCGTCTTGATTTTCGATCATATCGACCGCGCGGGATCGCCGACGATCGTTGTCGACGACGCGACGGGTACGGCCAATGGCATTCCGCTGGCGCCCGACGTGGCCGATGCGCTTAAGCAGGCGTCGTTACCGCTCGCCACGCCGGCGCGAGGCGCCAATGGCGATACCGGCACGATGTCGAAGCCCGGCACGACCGTCGCCAACCTTCAGCAGCAGAACTATTTCGTCGATGTCGCGACCAAAGTCGTGCTGCCGATGTTCAAAGCGCGCAATCAGCCCTTTGTCATGGTGTTCTGGTCGCGCGATCCGGACGGCTCGCAGCACAATCAGGGCGACAGCCTTGGCAAGGTGACGCCCGGCATCAACGGCCCAACCTCGCTCGCCGCGATCAAGAATGCGGATGACGATCTTGCCCGGCTGCGCGCAACGCTCGATCAGCTTGGCCTCAGCGCGACCACCGACATCGTGATCTCGGCCGATCACGGCTTCGCGACGATTTCGAAAGAGAGCAAGACTAGCGCTGCCGCGCGGGCGCATTACGACGATGTCCCCGCAGGCTTCCTGCCGCCGGGCTTCCTCGCGCTCGACATCGCGGCTGCCGCCGGCGCGCCGCTGCTCGATCCGACCGACAGCGACAACCCGATCGCCGCCGGCCAGCATCCGAAGGTGGGCAGCGCGATCATCGGCAAGAATCCCGCCCGTCCCGATTATGTCGTCGCGGCGAATGGCGGCTCCGATCTCGTCTATGTCCCGAGCGGTAACCGCCAACTCGTCGAGCACGCCGTCGCGACGCTATTGAAAGAGGATTACATCAGCGGCCTCTTCGTCGACGATCGCTACGGCCATATCGCGGGCACCCTGCCGCTGAGCGCGATCGGCCTGCACGGCAACGCGGTGACGCCGGTGCCGGCGATCGTGGTGAATTTCCGTTCCTACACCAGCGGCTGCGATGTGCCGACGAATTGCACGGTCATCATCGCCGACACGCCGTTGCAACAGGGTCAGGGTCAGCACGGTTCCTTCAGCCGCGGCGAGACGCTGAACTTCATGGCGGCCATCGGTCCCGATTTCAAAGCCGGCTTCTCCGATCCGGCGCCCGTCAGCAATGCCGATATCGGCAGGACGATGGCGCATGTACTGGGCCTGAAGATTGCGGCCAAGGGCAAGCTGCAGGGCCGCGTGATCGCCGAGTCGATACCGGGCGGAGCGACACCGAAGGCCACGTCAGGCACGCTGCATGGTCCCGCCGCTGCCGATCGTCTGGCGACCTCCCTTTCCTATCAGGAAGTTGCAGGTACGCGATATTTCGATGCCGCCGGCTTCCCCGGCCGGACCATGGGCCTCGATCTGCCGAAGGCGACCAAAACGGCCAGCGCCTCGCACTGATCGGCGGCGCGTGCTAACAACCCTCTGCCCGGCCGGGCCGGGCGGAGGGTTGCGCCATGATCAATCTGCAAGATATCCGCTACGTCCGCCTCGGCACGCGCGATCTCGAAGGCGCCATCGATTACGCGACCAAGATCCTCGGCCTTCAGCTCGTCGGCCACGAAGGCAAAGCCGCGTATTTCCGCAGCGACACCGTGTCGGTGCGCGGCGACACGCGCGATCACACGCTCGTCTATTTCGAAGGCGATCCCAGCGACCACACGATCGGCTTCGATCTGAAGGACCCGGTCGATTTCGACGCGGTCGGCGCGGCGCTTGATGATGCCGGTTACGGCGCCACACTCGCGAATAAAGAGGAAAGCGAGAAG
>DASXCX010000079.1:0-3008 GCA_036490955.1 Allostellaceae bacterium
GAATTCCTTCATGCGCCGTGCGTTCTCGTTGTAGCACTCCTCGAGGAAGCGGCGGAACGTGAAGCCTTCGAGGAACATGCTGGCTTGCGTCGCCGAGAAATCCTTGCCGTCATTGATCTGCGCGCCGCGGCGCGCCGTGCCGACCAGGCGTCTCAGCGCACGGGTATAGAAGCGCAGCGAGGCGCTGGCGCGCCAGATGATGTTGCCGCGCTTCTTCTGCATCTGGCGATAGGCCATCCAGTTGACGAAGAAGACGATGTGGCGCGTCTCCTCGTACATTAGCCGGTCGAAGATCGCGAACATCGATTCAGGCAAGAAGCCCGATTGCCGCGCGATCTTGAACACGCCGAAGCCGAGGAAGCTGTCGACGCATTCGCCGTAGCCGAAATCCTTGAACGCGGTCTCGATATCCGCCGGCAGCGGCTCGAGCGGCGTCTCGTGGGCGTCGATGTTGTAGCGCTTGATCATCACGCGGATGAGATCGGCGTGACGCGCCTCCTCGAAGCCTTGCAGCGCGACGGCCCTCTTCAAGACCGGATCGTCGACGGTCTCGGTGAAGGCTTGGACAATGGCGCCGGCGCGACGCTCGGTGTGCAGTACTTCCTGCCAGAACGGCACCGAGCGCAGCCGCGCCGCGGCGGCCTCGTCGAGTTCCGGCCACGGCAGGGTCTCGGGATCGTAATCCTGATAGGTCTCGTGGAAATGCTGGCAGAAGATGTCCTTATGCGCCTCGGAGCCGATAGCGACCGCGGATTTCTTCTTGCCCATGAAGAAGCGGGCGAGGCGAACCATGCGCGGCACGAAATTCGGCCGCAACAGGCGCTTGTCGTAGCCCCCGAGCCGCCGCTCGTTCTCGCCGAGGCAGATGTCCATCAACTCGGCCGCGCTGATATCGACGCCGCCGACGGCCTTGCCGCCGGTGACCGTGAAGTTGTTATCCGCGTCGGGCGCCCCGCCGAGACCGCGAGCGATGCCGATGCGCTCCCAGATGAGGAAGGCCCAGACCGCCATGATCTTCACGTGGAACCATGGCCGCTTCCACCACGGCAGATTCCGGCGATACCAGGCGACCCAGTTGACGTAGAAGAGGATGTGGCGGCCTTCCTCCTGCATCACCGGTTCGAAGGTATCGACGAGTTCGGGCGGGAAGAAGCCCGACCGCTTCGCAAGTTCAAAAAGCCCGAAAGCGAAGAAACTGTCGATGCATTCGCTATAGCCCGTGACCATGAAGGCCCATTCGGCGTCGCGCGGCTTCAAGTAGGCCGGCTCGGGCTGGAGCTTGATGCCGTAAGCCTCGACCATGTTGGCGAGCACGGTCTTGTGGCGGCCTTCCTCGAAACCGTTGAGGTCGATCGCCTGGCGCAGCAGCGGATCGTCGATCTGCTCGCCGTAAGTTAGGACGCGCAGCGAGGCTTTGCCCTCGGTCTGGACGGCGATATCCCAGATCGGGAGGCTGATGAGGCGCTGGCGCGCCTCCTCGTCCAGCTTCGGCCAATCGATGACCGCCGGCTTGTAAGGGTTGAACGTGTCGAGCAGCATGCGGCAGAACATGCTCTTGTGCCGGTCGCTGCCGGGGCGCACCGGGCCGGGCGCGGTCTCACGCCAAAGCCGCGCAGCCTCGTCTGCCGCACTGATCGCCATATCGGTCATGGCTGCTAGCCTCATCGTGCGGCGAAATAAAGTCAATCGCGCGGATTGCCTCAGCGGTGCGGCGCCTTGTCCTCTGCAAAGGCTTTCGCAAGCGCAGCGCCGGGTCTTGGCGATACCCCGATTTGGGCTAGAGTTGGCCAACAATCTGCGGGAGGGAAGGCAGTATGGCGGTTTCAGCAAAAGGTGTCCGGCGCGTCGGGTTCCATGACTGCTATGGCGGCGGTCAGGTCTATGTCGATAACGGTTTCGCCTATATCGGCCACATTCACTCGCCCTCGGGCACCAGCATCGTCGATGTGCGCGACCCGAAGAATCCCAAGGAAGTCGCCTATTACGAGATGCCGCCCGGCACGCATTCGCATAAGGCGCGGGCGGTCAACGGGTTGCTGGTCACCAACCATGAGGTCGATCCCAATCCGGCCGGTGGTCCCGCGGCCGCGCCCTCGGACTTCAAGGGCGGCCTCGGCATCTACGACGTCAGCAATCCGCTGAAGCCGCGCAAGATCCTCGATTGGGTGACCCACGGTCACGGCGTTCATCGCTACGATTTCGACGGCCGTTATGTCTATTGCTCGCCGACGGCCGAAGGGTATCGCGGCAACATCGTCATGATCCTCGATCTCAAGAACCCGGAGAAACCGGAAGAGGTCGGGCGTTGGTGGGAGCCCGGGCAGTGGATCGCCGGCGGCGAGACGCCGACCTGGAAAGGCGCCGATCATCGCTGCCATCACCCGCTGCGCTCCGGCAATCGCCTCTATACGAGCTACTGGCAGGGCGGCTTTCACATCCTCAACATCGACGACATGTCGAAGCCGAAACGGGTATCGGGTCTCGATTGGAGTCCGCCGTTTGCTTGCCCAACCCACTCCTGCGTGCGCATCCCCTTCGACATCTTCGGCCGGCAATTCGCGATCGTCGCCGACGAGGACGTGCAACGGCCCGAGACGGCGCTGCCGGCGTTTATGTGGATGATCGATATCACCGACGAGGAGCATCCGGTTCCGGTCGGCACCTATCAGGTCGAAGGCCTCGATCACGGCAACCACGCCAATAACAGCGGCTGCCATCAGCCGGTCGAGAAGATTCGCGGCACAGAAGTGCCTTTCGCCTGGTTCGCTCAGGGGCTGCGCATCATCGACATCTCGCATCCGCATACGCCGAAAGAGGTCGCGCATTACGTGCCCGAGCCGGCGGCGGGTGCAAAGCGCTGCCAGAGCAACGACGTCTATCAGGACGATCGCGGGCTGATCTTCCTCATCGACCGCATCCGCGGTGGGGAGATTCTCGAGCGGACTTGAGTGGATGAGTGAAGCGCCCATCGACCCGAGCCTTCCCGCATGCAATTGCCGGAGACTCAG
>DASXCX010000080.1:0-70794 GCA_036490955.1 Allostellaceae bacterium
CCTGGCGGCCCGCTGACGCAACGAAGGAGCAGTGCGTCGCCGTAGTGGCGCGCGGTCTTACGCTACGGCGTGCGTCAAATCCTTAAGCAACAACTCTGAAGTGGCGTGGCTGACGTCGCTGCATCCGGTCAGAACCATGGCGACCTTCAGTTCTTCTCTAAGGATATCCAACATGTCTCGCACCCCTGATTCGCCCGCTGCCCCCAATGCATATGCCCAAGCCCGCCCTACGAAGCAGGCCTTGGCACCGAGGCTCAACGCTTTCAACACGTCCAAGCCTGAGCGAATGCCGCCGTCCATGAAGACTGGAACTTTACCTTGAACCGCATCGACAACCTTCGGCAAGGCTCGAATGGTTGATGTCACGCTATCGAGCTGCCTGCCGCCGTGGTTTGACACCAGAATCCCATCGACATTTGTCTGCACAGCGCGCTTGGCATCTTCTGGATCGAGAATGCCTTTCAAAATCATCCGTCCAGGAAAGATCGACCGTAACCACTCGATATCTTTCCAGGTAGTCGACGCATCGAAATTTTCGTGGACAAATCTTCCATAGGAAACCCCCTTGGGCATCGCTCCGGCTATGGTGCCGAACTTCAGCGGCCAGCCTTTCGTGACGATATCGAGAGCCCAGCGCGGATGAATCGCGCCTTGGGCGACGAATCCCAACATCCCGAGTAGCGTTGGGTCCTTCTCCATCCCGTCGTGGACTTCGCTGTAACGCCGCCCGGGGGTCGCAAGATCCACGGTAAATACCAACACGTCCGAGCCCGCGGAAACGGATCGCTCGATCACGCTTTTGACGAAACCGCGATCCTTGAGCATATAAAGCTGGAACCAAGGGGCGGCCCCAGTCTTTTGCGTGACCTCCTGCACGTCGCATACGCCCATGGTCGACAGCGTAAACGGAACACCTACCGCTTTCGCCGCATTGGCCGCTTTGACTTCGCCGCGGCTCGAGTACATGCCAGCCATTCCGACGGGTCCGAGAATGACCGGGAGAGACAATTCCTGATCCCACAAATGAATTGACAAGTCGAGATGCGATTCATCCACCATCACACGCTGGCGCAATAGCGTGGCTTGCAGGTCCGCAATATTCGCGCGCAGAGTGTTCTCCTGGTAAGAACCACCGCTGATATAGTCGTACAGGAAGCGGGGAAGTCTGGCTTCGCATCGTTTGCGGTAGTCATCAATGTCGGCAATGATCATGACATCTCCTGGAAGAACGGCTCAATTCATCAAGCGGATGGGCGCGGTTCTTCTAGTGAAAAAACGCGCCCGTCCCTTTTGATGCCAGGAGGGACTAAAAATACACGTGATGTCTTGGCGATTTTTGCCGTTATTTGCAGATCGCTGCGGCATAGAGCAGCAATTGAGGTCGCAATGCTATCTTCCTTTGGAAAGAGCTATGCCCGATCTTTACTTACGGCATAGGCGATAACGAGCCGATACAGCCGGCTATTGAGGTTCACTCAATCCGAAATGACCCTGGCGATGCGCGGCAACTCTGTGAACTGCCGAGGGCGGGCATGCTCCCGAAGGACACAAGCCCGGCCACGACAAAATAAAGACAGCGTCTATTTCCCGCTCACGTACTCGTTGGTGAAGATGGTGTCGTAGGATTTGAGCTTGTCGCTCGCGGGCAGGAAGCCGGCTTCGACATTGAGCTGATCCGCGGTCTCGAGCCCTTTGCCGTCGAGCACCGGCGCGAGCGGGGTCGATTCAAGCGTCACCTTGTACATGTCGTCGAGGACCTTCTGATCCGTGATGCGCGTGCGCTTGCCGAGCATCTCGGTCGTCTCCTTCGGGTGGTCGTGGATGAAGGCAGCGGCTTTCACCAGCGCCTGGCCCATCTTCACGCAGAGCGACTTGTGGTCGACGCAGGTCTGCTTCTTGACGAGGACCACATTGGCGTCGACATGCGTAAGCCAAGGCGGATCGACCGGGTTCGCGGTGGTGCCGTCGGCGACGATGACCGCGCCTTGGTCCTGCACGACTTGCTCGACCACCGGCGGGCCGACGGAAGCGCCGTCGACGGCGCCGGTCTGCATCGCGCCCGGCGTCTCGGGCGGGACGATCGCCGAGACGACGAGATCGTTCTGAGGATCGAGCCCGCCAACCCGGGCGATTGCATTGAGATAGGAATGCGGGATGGTCTGGATGCCGCCGACCGCGAATTTCAGCCCCTTTAAAATCTTCGCGCGCTCGGCGAGAGGCGCTTTGGGATCGAAATGCCGCGCCTCCGCGGCTTTCTTGCTAAGCACGACCCAGAAGCCGCTGCGGTCATAGGTGTTGGCGATGCCGATGATCGGCTGGTTGCGGGCGGCGGCGCGCGTCAGCGTGACGCCCGAAGCATTGGCGAAATCCATCGAGCCCGCGATCACGGCGTTGGTCGAGCCGATACCGGTGATGACTTGCTCGGAGACGTCGAGCCCGACCTCTTTGTAGATGCCGGCATCCTGGGCGATCCAGGACGAGGCGAAGATCGGCGCGATCGCCGGAAAGGCCATGCTGGTCTTTTCGACATCGGCACGCGCCGGCAAGGCCGCGGCGAGGCCCGTCAGGAGCAAAGCGCCCGCTAAATAACGGCTTCTTGGCATTCGTGTTTTCTCCCCCTCATCGCGGCCGGTCTGGTCCGGCCGGAGCCCGCGCAAGATGCCCATCTTTCGCGCTCGCGACAAGTCCGAAGATGGGCGGGGAGATGAACCAATCAACCCGCTATTTCAGGTACTCGTTCGTGAAGATGTTGTCGTAGGATTTGAGCTTCTCGTCGGCCGGCAGGAAACCCGCTTCGACATTGAGCTGATCGGCGGTCTCGAGCCCCTTGGCGTCGAGCACCGGTGCGAGCGGCGTCGCCGCCACCGTCACCTCATAGGTTCTTTCAAGGACATCGGGATCGGTGATATTCAGCCGCTTGCCGAGGATTTTCTTGGTCTCGTCCGCATGCTGATGGATGTAAGCCGCGGCCTTTACCATCGCCTGGCCCATCTTTTGGCACAGCGAGCGACGATCGGCGCAGGTTTGCTTGCGCACCAGGATCACATTCGCGTCGACGTGGCTGAGCCAGGGCGGATCGACGGGATTGCCCATCGTTCCATCGGCCAGGACGACGGCGAAATTGTTCTGCAGCAATTGCTCGACCACCGGCGGGCCGATCGAGGCGCCGTCGATCGCACCGGCTTGCATCGAGCCCATCGTCTCTTGTGGTGTGATGCCGGCGCGGACGATGTCCTTGTCGGAGTCGAGGCCGCCGGCTTTCGCGATCGCCTTGGCATAGGAATCGGGGATGGCTTGGATGCCGCCGACCGCGAAGCGCAACCCTTTCATCAGCTTCGCGCGTTCGGCGAGTGGTGCTTTGGGGTCGAAATGCCGCTCGTCGGCGATCGATTTCTTGATCACGATCCAGAAGCCGCTGCGATCGTAGGTGTTGGCGATGCCGATCACCGGCTGCTGGCGCGCCGTCGCGCGCGTCAGCGTAACGCCGGACGAGCTTGAGAAATCGATCGAGCCGGCGATCACCGCATTGGCCGAGCCGATGCCTTGGATGACCTGCTCTTTCACATCGAGGCCCTGCTCTTTGTAGATGCCGGCATCTTGCGCGACGTACAGCGAGGTAAAGATCGAGGCGACGGCGGGCAAGGCCAGGGTCGCGTTTTCGATCTCGGCAGCGGGGGCGGCACCGCCGGCGGCGCATAAAGCGACAAGCGATCCGGCGAGATGACGGAATCCAAGCATCAGCAAGTCCTCCCTCGTACGGTGTTTATCTTTATGAGTTGAGGAAAGGATGCCTTGATTCCACTGGGCGGACAAGGCTTAAAGCGGTCAGGCGAGCTTGCCGCGGATCACTGGCACCAGCAAATGGGAATCATAGCGGCCGCCGCAATTGATGCTGTGCGTGCCGCGGTTCACGGTGCGCTTGTGCTTGAAGGCAGGGTATTTCGCGGCGTCGGTGCCGAGCACGGCGAGTTCGAGCCGCGATCCTGCTTCGAACCAGGTGCTCGACGGCAAGATTTCGATTTCGACCGGCACGATCTCGCCGGCGGCAATTTTCTCGATCTTGTCGTGCGTGTGGTATGGCCGCGACGGTCGGCTTCTCGTTGCGTCGAGCGCGCGATGCGAGACGCGCAGCCAGCCCTTGGCAACGGCGTCTTTCTCATAGCCGTTGTAGCCGCAGAAAAAGACCTCCTTGCCCTTCGCGGTGAACTTGCGCAACACGACGAAAAGATCGAGGTCGTCACCTTCCGACGTGCTGATCCAGAGCCGCAGCTTGGTCTCGCCGGTGAGCTCGACGGCTTCGTTGAAGCGGAACGAGAACGTTGCGCGGGCTTTCTTGGGGTCTTTCCTGAGCTCGTAGGTGGCGACGGATTCCGTGGCGGGCGGCGCGGGGACGAGCGCTTTGTTGGCGGCATCGAGATAGAGCGGCGTGTGCTGGGTATTCGGCAGCGGCCATTGCTGTTCGTAACGCAGCTCATGTTGGTAATAGGTTTTGCGCAGCTCGATGCGCACCGGCGGAATCTCATTCCAGCCATTGTCGTGGCCTTTGACGAAATGATCGAGGAAGCGCTTCTGTGTCGCGAGCGCTTCGGCGCTGTAATAGGTCTCCCATTTTTTTCGGCCATGGGTATAGAGCCATTTTTGCCGCGTGCCGATACGCGCGAAGGCCTCGAAGGATCCGCGCGTATGAAGGCCCTGGTCAGACCAGCTCGCGCAGACCAAGGCCGGCACCTCGATCTCCTCGAGCGCGGCCTGCTTGTCGCGCCAGTAATCGTCGATCAGGGGATGGCGGATGCGATCGGCGAGGAAATCCTCGCCCATGGCGAATTTTCGATTGCGGCCGCGCTTCATACGGTTTTTCCACCAGATCGGGACGAAGCCGGTCTCGGGGATGCCACCTTGGAATGCGAATTCGCGGTAGAGATCGCTGACGCCCTCCCAAGGCACGATCGCCTTCAGATGCGGCGGCCGCAGCGGCGCGACGCGCCATTGCGACATCGCGAGATAGGAGACGCCGGAAAGCGCGACGCCGCCCTCGCACCAGCTTTGCGCCGCCGCCCATTCGATCAGATCGTAGTAATCCTCGGCATCCCGATCGCTCAGCACGCCGGCGCGGCCTTCGGATTTGTGCATGCCGCGCACATCGGCCTGCATCACGGCATAGCCGGCGCGCACCCAGTAGAAAGGGTCGGGGGCCTCGAAGCCGGTATAACGCGAGATGTTGATGTCGCCGAAGCGCACGCCGGCAAGCCACATGAAGAAATTGCCGATACGGTCGGGCAATTTGTCCTTACCGTAGGGCGTGACCGACATCAGCACCGGCACGCGTTTGCCGTCGGCGGGGCGGAAGACATTCGCGCTGAGCTTCATGCCGTCGCGCATCGGCACGACGACGTCGCGCTCGAAGAGGATACCGGCGGCGCGCAGCTCGCTATCGTTCATGGCGCAATCAGGCTCGCCGGATCGATATCGTGCTCGATGAGACCCTGCTGGCGCATCGTGGTGACCCAGAATTGCAGCCCTTCGGGTTTCACCGGCACTTCCAGACCCGAGGGGATCTTCAGCGTCGCGGCCGCTTCCGGCGGCAGCTTGGTATGGGCGGCGATGGCCGCGCGCACCGCTGCGGCGTTGCTGGGATCGTTGATGAAGGTGATCGCCTCGGCCATGGAAGCGCGGAGTTCCGCGAGTGGCTCTCGGTTTTCTGCCGCCCAGGCGCGCGTCGTCGCATAGAGCACTGGGATAGTGCCGGCCGGGACCGCGGCTTCGAAATCGCCCATTGGATAGCCGACACCGCTTTGCACAATGCGGCTGTAGAACGGCTCGACCGGCACCGCGGCGTCGACCAGGCCGCTTTTCAGCGCATCGCCCATCTGGCGCAACTGCACTTCGAGCCATTGCACCTTCGTGTCGTCACCGCCGGCCTTGCGCACCCAATCGCGCACCAGCACCTCGAAGATGCCGCCGAGGCTCGGCAAACCGACTTTGTGTCCCATCAGGTCGCGGGTCTCTTTGAGACCGCTGCCGGTGCGTCCGACGATCTGTCCATCGGCGGCGGAGGGATAGGCGGCGGTATTGGCAACGGCGACCAGATCGATGCCTTGCTCATGCGCCTGGACCAGCACCGTGGCGGTCGGCGCCGCGAGCTGCACCGAGCCTGACACCAGCGCCGGCGGCATGACCGCACCGCTTTGCGCCGGCGTGAATTCGACGTCGAGCTCGTGCTTCTCGAGGATGCCCTGATCCTTGGCGACGAACATCGCGGCGAAAGACGCCGAGGCATTGTGCATGAAGGTTATCTTGGTCGCGGCGAAACTGGGCGGAGCGGTTGCCGCGATCAGCACGGCGACCGCTAATGGAGCGATGCGACGCATTCGTTTCCTCCAGCATTACACCGACCCTAACACGCCGTTGCGAGGAGCGCAGCGCCGAAGCAATCCAGGGCGTCGCATGGAATTCTGGATTGTTTGCTCGCCATGACGTCAACCGGCAAAACGAAAGAGGGCGTCTCTTGCGAGACGCCCTCTTACGCAGATTAGCCGGGTCGGCTCAGCCGCAGGCTTGGACCGCGCGGCGCGCCATCACATTGACGAGGTGCGCGCGATATTCGGCGCTCGCATGGATGTCGGAGTTGAGACCGGCATCGGGCTGCTTGATGTCCTTGATCGCGTCCGGCGAGAAGTTCTTCGACAACGCCGTTTCCATGTCCTTCTGACGGAAGGCGCAGGCGCCGGCACCGGTAACGCCGACACGGACATTGTTGCCGGTCTTGGCGACGAACACGCCGACGATCGCATAGCGCGAAGCCGGGTTCGGGAATTTCATATAGGCGGACTTCTCGGGGATCGGGAAGCTGATCGCCGTGATGAGTTCGCTTGGCTCGAGGGCGGTCTCGAAGAGTCCCTTGAAGAAATCGTCGGCCGCGATCTCGCGCTTATTGGTGATGATGGTTGCGTTGAGCGCGAGCACGCTCGACGGATAATCCGCCGCCGGATCGCTGTTGGCGATCGAGCCGCCGCAAGTGCCGCGATGGCGCACGGCCGGATCACCGATATGGCCGGCGAGATGGGCGAGGCCCGGGATCGACTGCTTCACGACGTCGGAATTGGCGACATCGAAATGCCGCGTCATCGCGCCGATGACGATGGCATTGCCTTCCTTCTTGATGCCCTTGAGCTCGGCAATCTTACCGAGATCGACGACGTCGGAGGGCTTGGCGAGACGCTGTTTCAGGGTCGGGAGCAGCGTCATGCCGCCGGCCATGACCTTGCCTTCCTCGACGCCGGAGACGAGCTTGGAGGCCTCGTCGACGCTCTTCGCTTGGTGGTAGTTGAAATTATACATGGCCGCCCCCTTAAGCCTTCGCCTGTTTCTCGGCGCAAGCCGCGATCGCCTTGACGATGTTGTGGTAGCCGGTGCAGCGGCAGATATTGCCTTCGAGCCACTCGCGTATCTGGCGCTCGGTCGGCTTCGGATTGACGCGCAGCAGATCGACTGAGCTCATCACCATGCCGGGCGTACAGAAGCCACATTGCAGGCCATGATTCTCGCGGAAGGATTCCTGCATCGGATGGAGTTGCTCTCCGTTGGCGAGGCCCTCGATGGTCTTGACGTTCGAACCGTTGACCTGCACGGCCAGCATGGTGCAGCTCTTGGCCGAATAGCCGTCGATATGAACGACGCAGGCACCGCACTGGCTGGTGTCGCAGCCGACATGCGTTCCGGTCAGGCCGAGATATTCGCGCAGGAACTGTACCAATAGGGTACGGTTCTCGACCTCGCGGGTCTCGGGCTTGCCGTTCACCGTGATGGTTACGGATGGCATTCGTCGTCCTCCCTCATACTCAGGCGCCCATCTCTTGGGCGAACTCAGGCGCCCATCCCCGGACGCCCTGCGCACGACCGAGTTTCGTGTCCAGCGGCGCTTCGGTCAAGCGGCCAAGCGCTGCTTTCTTCAATGATTGAACCACCATAGCAGCGCGAGCACGACGATGGCGAGGAGACTGACCCAGACCATCGGCGAAAGACGCTTGCTCTCGCTGCCGGGCGCGCTCGAGGGCGGCGTGCGGTCGGGTGGCGGCATGTCGACCGAGCCGCCGGGCGGCGGCGGTGTGACCGCGACGGCGACCGGCGGCGCTTCCGCGGCAGTGCCCGCATCGCCCGCGGGCATGGACGTGCTTGGCGCGGCCGCGGAGGGTGCTGCCGCTGTGGCAGGCGTGGTGGCGGCAGGTGCGCTGCCGGCGACGACGAGTTGCGCGAATTTCGCGAAGAAATTTTCGGCCATCTGGCGCGCGGTCGCATCGATGAGCCGCGACCCGATTTGCGCGAGCTTGCCGCCGACATTCGCCTCGACGGTGTAGCTCAGCTTCGTGCCGTCGCCGTCGTCGGTGAGCTTCACGGTGGCGCCGCCTTTGGCGAAGCCGGCCGGGCCGCCGGTGCCTTCGCCCATGATCTTGTAGCCGTTCGGCGGGTCGCGATCGGAGATCGTGACCTTGCCGCCGAAGCGCGCGCTCACGGGTCCGACCTTGGCGCGCACCGTCGCGCTCATCTCGGTGTCGGAATGCTTGGTGATCGTCTCGCAGCCCGGGATCGCCTGTTTCAGGATCTCGGGATCGTTGAGCGCGTCCCATACTTTTTGGCGCGGCGCCGCAATGCGGTATTCGCCGGTCATATCCATCGTAAATGCCTCCGCCTTACAGCGCGCGAAATTATGGTGAGCGACCGTAGCGCTCGACCTACCGATGGGCAAGCAAACGGGGCCTGTTCTCGCCGCATGCGTGCATGCGTGAAACGCGCCTCCGCCGAAACGCGAAGCGCCATCAGCCGAAACGCGGGAAGAGACGCAGCGCGTTGTCGCGATGGATCGCTTGCAGCAGCGCCGGCGCGAGATCGAGCTTCGTCAGCGCCTCGACGATGCCGGTGGTCGAGCCGAACGGCGCATCGGAGCCGTAGGTGATCTGCGTCGACGGCCAGAGCTTCAGCACCGCCGCCATGCCAGCGGGATTGAGGGCAACACTCGCCACATCATAATACTGCCGCTGCAATTCGTATTCCGCGCCCTTTGGCACGAAGCGCGCCCGATCCTCTGGCGAGAGGGTGCGCACGCTGCCGATCACGCGCTGCACGATCGACGGCAGCGTGCCGCCGCCATGCGAGAAGAGGAAGGTGACGTTCGGGCAACGCGCGAAGGTGCCGCGCAGCAAGAGGCTGGCGATAGCCCGGGCGCTGTCGGTTGGGAATTCGATCGTCGGTCCGGAGACGCCGGGAAAGACATTTCCGCAGCACGACATCGTCGGATGGACGAAGACCTTGGCGTTGCGGCGGTTGAGTTCGTCGAACACCGGATCGAAAGCCGGATCGCCCAAGAGCTTGCCGGCGTAAGAGGTGAGCACTCCGATGCCGTCGAGCTTCAGCACGTCGAGCGCATAGGCCGTCTCGGCGAGGCTGCCGTCGATATCGGGCACCGGGATCGCGCCGAACATGCCGAAGCGTTTGGGATGCTCGCGCATCATCGCGGCGCCGAATTCGTTGCAGTCGCGCGCGCGGGCACGATTGTCGGCGGCGCTGTCGCCTTCGAACCATACGCCGGGACTGGTGATCGAGGTGATCGCGCTCTCGATGCCGGCCTTGTCCATCTGCTCGAGCGCGAGGCCCGGCGTCCAATTCTGATAGGCCGAGGCGGGGAGGATCGTCGCATCGTCGAGCAGGCGCTTGATATTCTGCGCGACGTAGCGCGATGGATAAATGTGATGATGGGTGTCGATGATGCGCGGCATGGATCCTCCCGTCTTCCTTGCGGCGTTATAGCAGATTCATCGCACCGAGCATTGCCCGCTGCCGGCCGCGTCCGATATGGTGCCGCGGGAGAGGGGTATCGCGCATGAAATTCTCGGTTTTCAACGGCATGCCTTATGGGCGAACGCGCATGCCGGGCAATAAATGGCCGGTGCCCAACCAATATTTCGAACCCGATCAGGCGCGGCGCGCGGTCGCGTCGTGTCTCGAAGAAGTCGCGATGGAAGACGAGCTCGGCTTCGATTGGATTGCGTGCGCCGAGCATCATTATTCGCCCTTCAACCTCGCCCCCAACGTCACCGTGCTGGCGAGCGCGCTGACCCAGCATGTGAAGCGCGCCAAGATCGCGATCCTCGGCGCGTTGATCCCGCTCACCGGTAATCCGGTTCGCATCGCCGAAGAATACGCGATGATCGATAATCTTTCCGGCGGCCGGCTGGTCGCGGGGCTGCTGCGCGGCGCGCCGTACGAGTATCTCGTCTACAACGTGAACCCGGCGGAATCGCGCACGCGTTTCGAAGAAGCGTGGGATTTGATTATCAAAGCCTGGACCGACCGCATGCCGTTCGGCTGGGAAGGCAAGTATTACCACTATCGCAACGTCTCGATCTGGCCGCGCCCGCTGCAAGAGCCGACGCCGCCGATCTATGTCTCTGGATCGAGCCGAGAATCCGGCGAGTTCGCCGCGCGCAAGAAAGTCGGGCTTGGCCTCGCTTTCACCAACATGCCGCTCGCCGCCGATGCCGCGAAGCATTATCGCGCGAAATGCGCCGAGTATGGCTGGGCGCCGGAAGCGGAGCAGATCATCTACCAACTCCCCATCCATGTCGGCGAGACCGACGAGCAGGCTTTCGATGTGGTGCGGCCGATGTTCGGCCACACCATGCCGGCCGGCGGCCTCAGCGACATGAACCGGTTGGTCGCGACCTCCGGCTTCTATGGCAAGGGCGATACCAATCTGCTCGCGCGGTTCAAGGATCTCACGGCCGACGAGCCGAAGAGCCTCGAAGAGGCGCTCGAGCGCGGCACGATGATCGTCGGTGGACCGAAAACCGTGCTGGAGCAGATCAAGCGGCTCAACCGGGAGATCGGCTGCGGCATGCTCAATCTCATCTTCGACCGGAGCGGCGCGCCGGATAAGAAACGGCGCTCGATCGAGCTCTTCGCCAAAGAAGTAATGCCCGCGGCGCGGGAGATTTGAGCGATGAGCATCACAGATAAATTCCTCGACGCCGGCGGCATCAAATTTCAGTACCGTGAGGTCGGCGAGAAGGGCAAGGTCATCGTCTTCTTGCACGGCGCGGGCGGCCAATCGCCGAAAGCCTCACGCTTCCCGGCGCTGCTCGGCGAGCGTCATCGCGTGCTGATCCCGTCACGGCCCGGCTTCGACCAGACGCCGATCGGCGACTGCAAGACGCAGCAAGATATCGCCGAAGCTGTCGCGAAATTTATTGCCGCCGCCGCGCCGGGACAAAAGGTGCATCTCGTCGCGCAATCGGCCGGCGGTGCGATCGGCTGCTGGTTGACGGTATTGCATCCGGAATTGGTCGAAAGCCTCGTGCTGTCGGCCCCGGCGGCGTTCGCGGTTCGGCATGGCCCATCGAGCGGCGGCCAGCCCAGCCTCGCCGAGATGGCGAAGCGGCTCTATGGCGAGGAGCCCGCTTGGGATTCCGCGCCGACCGACGAAGAGAAGCAGCAGACCGGCAAGAACGCGCAAGCGAATATGGCGCGCTTCGCCTCGGCGGATGCGAACTCGGATCTCAAAGCGCGGCTGGGTGAGATCAATGTGCCGGTCCTGCTCCTTGTCGCCGGTGCCGACCAGATGATTCCCGAAGCGGCGATGACGCCTTATCAGGAGCTCATCCCACATTGCACACGCATCATCCTCTATGGCGCGGCGCATGAGCTGCCGATCTCAGCGGCGACGATCTGGGTGAAGCTGGTCGCCGATTTCGTCGATCGGGGCGAATACTTCGTCGTGAATATGGGATAGGGGTTGGCAGCCAGGGCGAGTTGAACCCTCATCGGGGTCTTGCGTCAGTTCGTCGACGATAGAAACGCGACCACGTCCTCGATCACGGGCGTCGCTTTTGACTGGAGCGGCGCGGCGAGATCGGCGATGAGGCGGACGTGACCGACGCCTGGATAGGTCTTAACCGTTACGGGACTCTTATGCGCGCGAAGCGCTTCCGCCAGCCGCATGGTATTGCGGGGTTGGACGGTCGTGTCGTCGAGTCCGGTCGCGAGCAACATCGGCGCTTCGCCGCCCGCGACGAAGGTGATCGGTTGAGTCTGGCGCGGATCTGGCGCAGAACCGAGGACGGGGCCTGAATCGTCATCGAGCGGTAAGAAGTCATAAGGTCCCGCGAGCCCGACAAAGCCGCGCAGGTCGCGCCGCGGATCGATGCCGACCTGCCCGAGCCAGCGGCCATCGAGCGCAAGCATCGCCGCATCGTACGCGCCGGCAGAATGACCCATGAGGTAGAAGCGCTTCGGGTCGAGCCCGAACGCATTTGCATGTCCGGCGACCCATGAGAATGCCGCCGCATTGTCTTCGAGGAAGGTCGGGAACCGAACTTCCGGAAAGAGCCGGTAATCCGGGATCGCAACAGCAAAGCCGCGCGCGGCGAAGGCTTGTCCGACGAAGCGATACGTGCCTTTGTCGCCATCACGCCAATCGCCGCCATAGATGAACACGATCGTCGGCAGCGGCGTCACGCCTGCATCGGGCAGATAGAGATCGAGCAAGCCTCGCTTCCCCTCGCGGAAGCGCTGATCCGCCACGAGACGATATCCGGTATCCGGCACGAAAGCGTTGAGGATTTGCGAAGGGGAACAGCCGCTGACGATCGCCGCCGCCGCCGTTGTGGTGACCGCACGCGCCCGAACTAACCACCCGCGGCGGTCTATACCTAAGGGCGGGGGTTTCACGCTCTCATCGTATGGCATGGTCGTTGCTCGCGCGGCGATCGTTCCGTTACGGAGGCGCCGGATCGGAAGCAACGCCGGCTTCAGGATATGCTCTCGCTTGGAATACGCTCAAACGGGGGAAATAGATGCACGGCAGGTCGATTACGTTGGCGTAGGATGGGATTCTGGCGCGCACTTCCATCGCAGACGAGTGCCGGCTCGGCTGCGAATGGCAAAAGTCATTGAAGGCGTCGTGGCCGATCATTCCGTTCATATCCGCGGCGACCATGACGGCTGCCGGGAAGATCAAGGCTAAAGACTATGCGAGACTCTCGGACCAGCAACGGCAAACGCGCGCTGCAAGTCGTCGTAGCCTTCTGCAGCGTGGTGCCCCTTGCCGCGGGCGCCGCCGGCATGATCCTCGGCCCCGCCTTGATTACGAATGGCGCTGGAGACAACCGCGACCTCGATGGTCATTTCCGGTATCTCTCCGGTCTGTTGTTCGGGATCGGACTTGCCTACGCGTTCTCGGTGCCTCGGATCGAGCGGCATCGGCAGCGATTTCTGATGTTGGGCGGTATCGTCGTTCTCGGCGGGTTTGGCCGGTTGCTTTCGCTTCTCCTGCGCGGGACGCCATCACCGGTCATGCTTGGCGCGCTGGTGATGGAACTTCTCGTGACCCCGAGCCTGACCCTTTGGCAATTGCGGATTTCCCGCGAGCAAGTAACCTGAGGTCGGGCTCGGCGCGAACGGTGGCAGCGAGGCGCGTCGGCATCGCGGATGGCCGCCATTGCGTGCCGGTTCTGCCCGAAGTGCCAAAGCCGGCCGGATCGCGGCTTGCCTAGACGGGTTAGAAACCCTTATAAACCCAAGGTATTTCGGCCAGATTCGGGGCGTAGCTCAGCCTGGTAGAGCGCCAGCTTTGGGAGCTGGATGCCGGAGGTTCGAATCCTCTCGCCCCGACCAAATAAGGAACTTCAAGCGATGG
This sequence comes from Allostellaceae bacterium, assembly GCA_036490955.1. Lineage (GTDB taxonomy): Bacteria > Pseudomonadota > Alphaproteobacteria > ATCC43930 > CGMCC-115725 > CAIKMD01. The sequence continues at coordinate 13,688 of DASXCX010000080.1, forward strand.
CGACCGCACGCATCCTTCGACCGGCCAAGACCGCGATGCAGTCGGGCAGAGCCGGCACGCGGCTCTGGGTGCTGGAATACGAGCCGGCGACGCCGCGCGATCCGGATCCGCTGATGGGCTGGGCGAGCGCGCGCGACACACTCAACCAAGTGCGGCTCAAATTCGAAACGCTCGACGAGGCGAAGCAATTCGCCGAGAAGAAAGGCCTCGACTACACCGTGGTCGAGCCGCAGGAGCGGTCTTTCAAGCCGAAGAGCTACGCCGACAATTTCCGTTACGACCGACCGAATTAAGCAGCCGCCGGCGGCGCTCGGTCACTTTTTTGATGACACGTTGAGGTCGGCGGCGGCGCGGATGAGCGTCTTCAGCGCTTTGTCGTCGATCTTGTCGTCTTCGCGAATGTCGATCGCGCGCCGGACATTGCCCTCGAGGCTCGAATTAAAGAGGCTGGCCGGGTCCTTGAGCGTGGCGCCCTTGGCGAAGGTCAGCTTTACGACGGCCTTATAGGTTTCGCCGGTACAGATCATGCCGTCGCGATACCAGACCGGCACGCCGCGCCACTTCCACTCTTCGATCACGCCGGGAACCGCCGCTTTGATGAGCGCGCGGACATGGGCGAGCGTCTCGCCCCGCCAGTCGCCCAGTTCCTTGATCCGGGTGTCGATCAGCCGGGACGGTGATGCGCTTTTTGCCGGCGCGCTCTTCTTGCTCCGGCTTTTTTGGGCGCCGCTTTTTTTCGCAGGGACCTTTTTCATCATGCTCGTGGTTCGCTTTTGACGATGCGAAGCCAAGCGCGCGGCGTGCGGCGCTGTCAAGGCGCCGGTACGCGAAGCACGCATGGCGCGCGCCAGTTTCTTTTGCCGCCGCTTTCTGCTGATATCGTGCTCGTGGGCCCTTAGCTCAGCGGATAGAGCAGCCGCCTTCTAAGCGGCAGGTCGCTGGTTCGATCCCAGCAGGGCCCGCCAGCGCTGGAATGTACATCACAAACTCGCGGGCAGTCGGACCCATCCGTAACTGGGTGGGTCGGCGGCAGCGTCCGCCGTTGCCGGGAGCCCAGGGCCAGGTGCGCTGCCCTATCGCGCAGCCATTGCTGTTCGGAGGCGAAGGCTGTCCCCCCGCGTCGAGAGGAAAATCAGCATCTCGGTTGCGGCGGATACGAGCACGCGTAAAGCGTGAGCCAAGAGATTATTTGCGGTTTGGTACGCTTCGGCGTGAGCGAGGTGCGCGTCCTCTTCAACCAGGATGGTCCGCACGAGTAGCCCTAGTGGCGGGTCGGCGCGGTCAAGGTAAGCGATCTGCTCAACCAAGTGACGGCGCACGGTGCGCTCGACCGCCGCCGTACACACATAAACGCCTGTCTGCCCGCATGCGGCTGTGAGCGCACCAAGGAAAGTGCCTCCGAATGACCACACGAACATCATTCGACATGGTTTCGCAGCACGAGCCGGCATGGCTTCTCTGAAAAGACTGCGATGCCGCTGCTCGTGAGAGAGTGTTTCTTCGAGCCACGGGACAAGGTCAGGGTGGAACCGTCGGGCATTCGAAAGTTGCGCGGAGTAGATCGCCACCGCGCCATGCTCGCCAGCATGGTCGACCCGTAAAATGCGACGGACTAGTGTTGAGCCCATGTGCGCAAGACTACCACAACTTGCAGGCCTCGGGATGTAGAAGGCGTCGATGCCGCGCCGGACGATTTCGGGGCGACCGGTCAGCCAGCGGCGGGATAGGAACAGTTAAAACCCAGTGCCCAGTTTTGTCCGTGTTGGCCCGCCAGTCCGTTTCATTTCTCTGCCCTGCGGGCCCCGTCGGTATCGCGAATTCGCGATGAATGCGGCGCGCGCCGTGCCGTCGCTCGAAGCGGTGAAAACCGGACGGCGCGCCCTTCAGCTTTTAGCGGCTCATCGGCGCGCAAGCTGCGTGAGCAGCCCGCGCAGCAGCGGTGCCACTCGCTGCAATTCGCGCTGATGGGCCGCCGATAGCCGCGCAAGCAAGCGCTCCGCCTTCGGCGTCGCCCGGATCAGCACCTGACGGCGGTCCGCGCTGCTTCTTTGCCGCCGGATGAGATTTTTTTCCGCGAGCCGGTCGAGCAAGCCGACGGCGCTGTGATGGCGGATACCGAGTCGTTCGGCGAGCAGGCCGGCGGTGACCGGAATGCCGGCGCCCGCGCCTTTGATCGCCAGCAGCGCCTGGTGCTGTTGCGCGCTAAGCCCCGCGGCGAGGGCGGCGTTCTCGCTGAAGATCAGGAAATGGCGGAGCACATAGCGGAATTCGGCGAGCCGCCCGTAATCCGCCGCTGTCAGCGCGCGCCGTCCCGGTTTTCCCGCCCTCGTGCTCATGCTGCGATACTTTGTCTGTCATGCGATGGACGGGCTTTCAAACATATCGTAGTCCGATATAACGGATAGCATTCCCGATTCAAGCCGTCATCTCGAGGGTGTCGCTGCGCATGGCCATGTTCGTTTCTGCAAAAAAGCCTGAGATTGCCGAGGATCGACTGCGCGATTTCAGCACGGACAGCCGCTTGCTCGTGCTGGTCGCGATGGCCTTCGTCATTGGCACGATCGGCGCGGGTGCGGCGTGGGCGCTGCTGCATCTGATCTACCTTGTCACAAACGTTTCCTATTACGGCCGATTCGACGCCGGCTCGGCCTCGATCAAGGGCTCGGCCACCATCGCCGGCCATGCGCTCGGCTGGTTCTCCGCCGCTATCCCGGTGGCCGGGTGCCTGATCATCGGCCTCATGGCGCGCTTCGGCTCGGAGAAGATTCGCGGCCACGGCATTCCGGAAGCGATGGAAGCGATCCTCATCGGCCGCAGCCGCATCGAGCCGAAGGTCGCGATCCTGAAGCCGCTCTCTTCGGCTATCTCGATCGGCACGGGCGGACCGTTCGGCGCCGAAGGCCCGATCATCATGACGGGCGGCGCTTGCGGCTCGCTGTTCGGGCAGTTCTTCCATCTTTCCAACGCCGAGCGAAAGACCTTGCTCGTCGCGGGCGCCGCCGCCGGCATGACCGCGACCTTCGGCACGCCGGTCGCGGCGATGCTGCTGGCGGTCGAGCTCCTGCTCTTCGAGTGGAAGCCGCGCAGCTTCGTGCCGGTGGCGGTGGCGAGCGTCGTTGCCGCGGTGTGGCGTCCGGTTTTGATGGGGCCGAGCCCGCTCTTTCCAATGGCGGCGGGGGCGGCTTTACCGCCGCTCGGCTTGTTGCTCGCGGCCGGGCTCGGGATCGTCGCCGGGCTCGCCTCGGGCGTGCTCACGCAGATGGTCTATGCGAGCGAGGATCTCTTCCAGCGCCTGCCGATCCACTGGATGTGGTGGCCCGTGTTCGGCGGCATCGTGATCGGCGCCGGCGGATTGATCGAGCCGCACGCGCTCGGCGTCGGCTACGACAATATCGCGGCACTGCTCAACGGCGACATGAGCACCGCGGCGGTTGTGCGCTTGGCGATCGTGAAAGCGATCATCTGGTCCGTCGCGCTCGGTTCCGGCACCTCGGGCGGCGTGCTCGCGCCCTTGCTCATCATGGGTGGGACGCTGGGCGCGCTGATCGGTCTCATCATGCCGACCGGCAGCGACGGCATTTGGGCGCTGATCGGCATGGCGGCGATGATGGGTGGAACGATGCGCTCGCCGCTGACCGCGATCGTCTTTGCGATCGAGCTCACCCACAACTACACGGCCTTGCTGCCGCTCGCGGTTGCCTGCACCGCGGCCCATGCGACGACGGTGCTGTTGCTGCGACGCTCGATTCTCACCGAGAAGGTTGCGCGTAAAGGCCATCACGTAATGCGCGAATACATCGTCGACCCGTTCGAGACGACGCGCGTCGCCGAGATCATGGCCAAGCCGGTCGATACGCTTGCGGCCGAGATGATGATCAACGATGTCGTTGCCTTCTTCACCGCGCCCGACGCGCCGCCGCGACACAAGAGCTATCCCGTGCTCGACGAAACGGGCGCGCTGAGGGGCATGGTGGCGCGGGCCGATGTGCTGCGCTGGACGATGAGCGGCTGGGCCGCCGGTACACGGCTGCGCGATGTGCTCGGCGAGCACGAACTGGTCACGGGCTATGAGGATGAGCTGGTCGGCCCGCTCGCCGATCGCATGACTGCGGGCGATGTCGGCCGTGTGCCGATCCTCCGCCGCGGCGACGAGAAAGTTGTTGGCCTTGTCGCGCGGCGCGATCTGCTACGCGTGCGGGCGGAGGTCGTGCGCCATGAGCACGAGCGCGAGGTGCTGCTGCGGCTGCGCTTGCAGCCGCGACGCAGCACTCCTTAGCGCCCGCTCAGGCCTCCTGCGGCCGCGTGGCGCGCTTCGCTCGCCCGTGTGCGGGCAAAAGCAAGCTGCTCGTGGCACCGAGCAAGGAGAGCGCCATCGCGGTCGCCATCGCCGCACGAAAGCCGGCGACGAAAGCCTTCGGCGAGGCGGTGCTGCCGGTCGCCGAGAAGACCGCCACCATGATGGCAATGCCGAGCATGCCGCCGAGGAAGCGTAGCATGTTGAACGCGCCCGATGCTTTGCCCAGATCGGTTGGGTTGACAGCGCCGAGCACGGCGTTCTGCACTGCCGGCATCGCGATCGAGCCGCCGCAACCGGCAATGACCAGTGGGATCGCGAGTTGCAGCGTCGTAAGACCCGGTGTCGCGAGCAGCGCTATCAAACCCATGCCGATGCCTTGCAACATCATGCCGATCACGACGAGCCGTTTCTCGCCGATGCGATTAATGAGACTACCGGCCACTGGCGCCATGAAGAACAGTGTCGCCGTCCAGGGCAGGATGCGCAGCCCGGCACCGAGCGGGCCGTAACCCTGCGCGGTCTGGAGGAATTGTGCGAGCAGGAAGCTCGTGCCGTAGATCGCCGCGTAATAGGGCAAGCTGGCGAGATTGCCGATCGCGAAACCGCGGCGGCGGAACAGGTCGAGCGACAGCATCGGCTGCGTTGCCCGCGCCTCCCACTGGATGAAGAGGACGAGCGCAAAGGCTGACAGGGCGAAGCCGGTGACAACCTCGCGGCTCAGCCAGCCGGCGTCACTGCCGCGCACCAGACTCCAGACCAGCCCGAAAGCGGCGATGGTCACGAGCGCGATGCCGGGCAGATCGAGCTTTGCCCTGGCGCCGGCGGATTCATCGATGTAGCGATAGATCAGCGGGCTCAGCACGAGGCCGATGGGCACGTTAATCCAGAAGATCCACTGCCAGGCAAAGCCGGCTGCGATCGCGCCGCCCAGCACCGGACCGGCGATCATCGCCGCACCGGTGATGCTGGCGAATAGGCCGAGCGCCTTGCCGCGCTCGGCCGGCGAATAGGCACCGCTCAGCAGCGCCATCGCAAGCGGCATGATCAGCGCCGCGCCGGCTCCCTGCATAGCGCGGGCAGCAATCAGCGTCGCGACATTCGGCGCGGCGCCACACACGGCCGACGATGCGGTGAACAGGACGAGCCCCGCGATCAGCATGCGGCGGCGACCGAACCGATCCCCGAGCGCGCTGCCGCCGGGCAGCAGCACCGCGAAGCTCAGGATGTAGGCGTTCACCGTCCATTCCAGCAGCTCCATTGACGCCCCGAGATCGGTGCGGATGACATTGAGAGCGGTATTAACAACCTGGGAATCGAGCGAGATCATGAAAGCCGCAGAAGCGGTGAGCGCCAAGGCCCAGCTTTGACTGGCGCGTGAGCGAGACATTGCCATCGAGATATTCCGCGGCGGCGTGAAGCGTCCGTGCCAGTAGAGCCGCCTACCTACGCTTCCCAGACGAGCCAGCGCGACGGAAGGATTCGCCCCCGGCGAAAAGTTTGGCTTCAGCGTGGCGCCAATTTCATCGGCAACCAGTTCGCGTCCGGTCGGTTAGAGAACCAACATCGACGCCACACTGAGGCTGGCGTCGCCGCGTGGATGATTATGATGAGGTTTAGCCATGAAATTTTTCAGTATTGCCTTGGTTGGCGGACTGCTTCTCGGCGCGCCGGCTTTTGCCGACTCTGTAACCATTCAGACTCGCGACAGTGCCGGTGTTGCGGTGTCGCCGCCGGTTGCCGCCATGCCGGCGCCGACCGAGCAGCGGACGATCGAGCGGGACAAAGTCAAGCAATCGGACGATGGCATGAAGCGCGAGGAAAAACGCACCCAGGAAACCGTCACGCCGGCTGGCAAGTCGCGAAGCACGACCAAGACCGAGACGGATACGGATAACGACAACTAAATTCCGAGCGGCGCGCCCGTTCGGTTCGAAAATCCGGTTTAAAAAGCCCTGGTCCCAAAACGGCCAGGGCTTTTGCCATTGAAAAGAAAATGTTTGGCGGCGGGAATCCTTTGCCTGGTTCGGATCGTCACAGTCTCGTTGGACCATCAAGACAGGAGACCGTCATGAAACGCCAGATCGTCATCTATAAAGCCAAGCCCGAACACATCGCCGAGAACGAGCGTCTGCTGAAAGGGGTGTTCGCAGAGTTGCGCGCCAAGCAGCCTCAGGATGTGCGCTATGTCTTGGTGCGCTTGGGCGACGACACCTATGTTCACATTGTCTTCACCGACGCGCCCGAAGGCGAGCCGAGCCCGCTCTCGAAGCTCGACGCCTTCCGCGCCTATCAGGCCGAGGTGCGCAGCCGCCTCCAGGCGCCGCCGACGACCGGCGAAGCGACCATCATCGGCGATTATCGTATGCTGGGCGAATGATCGCGGCATGGAAGGGTATGGGATGAGCCAGGAGATCGGTGACGCCCGCGCTGCCTTCGACCGGTTGCTCGGCGAGTTGCGGCCGAAGCTGCATCGCTATTGCGCGCGCATGACCGGGTCGGTCATCGACGGCGAGGATGCGGTGCAGGAAGCGCTGGTGAAGGCGATCGAGGCGTACCCGGCTTTCGCCGAGGTCGATAATCCCGAAGCCTGGCTCTTCCGCATCGCGCATAATGCGACGCTCGATCTGCTGCGCCGCCGCGCGCGGCAGCAAGCACGTCAGGACGAGAAGGAGTTGGAGATGATCGTCGATCCGGTCTCGACGGTCGAGGACCGCATCAACGCCGCGGTCAGCCTCAGGACCTTCATGCGTTTGCCGGCAGCGCAACGCAGCAGCGTGATCATGATGGACGTGCTCGGCTATTCGCTCGATGAGATCGCCGATGTCACGGAGACGAGCCTGCCCGCGGTCAAGGCGGCGCTGCATCGCGGGCGGACGCGTCTCAAGGAGCTCGCGCAGGAGCCAGAGGACATGCCTGCACCGGTGCTATCCACCGCGGATCGTGTGCGTCTCACCGGCTATATCGATCATTTCAACGCGCGCGAATTCGACGCGCTGCGCAACCTTCTCGCCGATGAGGTGAAGGTTGACCTCGTCAATCGTCGCCGTTTGCACGGCCGCGGCGAGGTCTCCAATTATTTTGGGAACTACGAGCGTGCGACGCATTGGCATTTCGTGCCCGGCTTCGTCGAGGGCCGGGCCGCCATCCTTGTTTACAACCCGGCGGATCGGGCAGGACCGCCGACCTATTTCGTCTTGCTCGAATGGCGCGATGACCGGCTGTTGATGATCCGCGATTTCCTTTACGCTCCCTATGTCATGGACGGGGCGGAAGTGCAGCCATTGAGCTGAGCCGCGAAGACGGAACCGTCACGGCTCAGTCTGGCTTAGATCATGGGAACCGGAGGTCGAGCGGCGCCATTGTCACAAGCCAAAGAGAGAGCGATGTCATGCCCATTCCGCTGCAAGTCACTTTTCGCAAAATGCTGCCGTCGCCCTTTGTTCGCGAGCGCATTCGCGAGCGGACCGATAAGCTCGAGCAATATCATCAGCGCGTGACCGGGTGCCGCGTCGTGGTCGAGGCGCCGCATCGCCATCATCACAAAGGTAAGCTCTTCGCCATTGCGGTGGAGGTGAAAGTCCCGGGTGGGATGCTGACCTCGCATCGCAATCCTGGGAAGTGCCACGAGCACGAAGATGTCTACGTCGCGTTGCGCGACTCGTTCGATTCCATCGAACGCCAGATCGAGGATTTCGCCCGCCGCAAGCGCGGCGAATAGCACGGATCTAGGGCGCCGCCTTCGGAACGAGTTGGAGGTTCGCGTTGACGGCGACCCAGACGTCGAAATCGCCTGATGGCATGATCACGGTCTGCGGCGTCTGCTGATTGAAATTGATCGCGGGGCGCGGCTGCGGCTGGATCTCGGGCGGGGAGTTGGTAACGCTGAGATTAGCGAACCGGTCGATTTTCATATCCATGGCGGCTGCCAATTTTTCCGCTTGCGTGCGTAGCGCGGCGATTGCTTGCGGTGCGAGCTCGTTTTCGACCTCACGCATCGCGTCGGGGGTCAGCGACACCCGCATGTCGGAGAGTTGCATCCCGTTATTCTCGAGATCGCTCACCAGCGGCGCCATGCCGGCGAAATCGGTGGTCGTCAATGACAAGAGCTGAATCGCGTGCCAGTCGCCGGCGCTCGAAACGGTCAACGGCACGGCGCTGCCATTGCCCGCCATGAGCATCGCACCTTGAACGCTCCGCGGCGCGTGCGGATCGGCTTCGCGCAGCACGGTGTAAGCCCCGGTCTCGATCGCGATCTTCGGAACGGCTTTCGCCTTCTGAATCGCACTATCCAGCAGGGTCTGCACTTGCGTCTGCAATTGTTTTGAATCGGCGCCGATCATATCGATCCTGAGTTCGACCTGGACTTGATCGCGCGGTACGCGGCGGTCGATACGCTGGCTCAGCATCAACGCGGTGCCGTGGTCGTTCGCTCCGGCGCTGCTGACGGTGACCAAGGTCTGCGCGCAAGCGTTTCCGGCGGCGAGACCGGCGCTACCCATCAACCCCAAGAATAGAGCGGTCGAGCGAATACGTTTCGCGTGATCGAACACCATTTTTACCAACCTTTTTGCGGCACTCTCGCGCTCTGTCTAAATGAAATTCGTGAGAAAAGAGCTACTAATCGGTGCGATTTACGGAAAATCCCGCCAAGGCGCGCCAGCTTGCTTGCCGGCAAAAAAGCTCGCTCCGGGCCATCGTTCGTGCCAATTTCTGGCGATAGACCGGGAGGAACGCGAATGAAGCAACCGAAAATCGGCGCAGCATTGGTCGCTGTGTCGTTGCTGGCGATGACGGGCGCCGGCCATGCCGAAGATTCGCTGCGCGTCGCCAAAGGCGCGAGCCGCGCCTACAGCTTCATGATGCTCGACGTCGGCCTCGCCGCCGGTATCTTTAAAAAGCACGATCTCACCATCGAAGAGAGCAGCATCGATGGCGCGGCGCGGCTCCATCAGGCGATGGTGGCCGACAGCATCGATATCGCGCTCGGCGCGGGCACCGACATCGCTTTCATCGCCAAAGGCTCGCCCGAGAAGGGCGTCGGCGTGATGGCCCGGGAGGCGCTCAACATGGCGCTGGTAGTGAGCGCAAATAGTCCCATCCACGATATGGCCGGATTGAAAGCCAAGAAGATCGGGGTTACGAGCGCGGGTTCGTTGACCGACTGGTTCGCGCGCCAGATCAATTTTCGCGAGGGTTGGAAGGGCGACGATGCCTCCAACATCGTTGCGCTCGGCAGCGCGGACGGCACCACCTCGGCACTGATCGCCGGCAATATCGACGCGCTGGTGGGGAGCGTCGAAGGCGGCTATGCGCTGGAGCAGCAAGGCCGCGCCAAGGTGCTGTTCGCGTTCGGCGATTTCGTCAAGCCGTTCATCACCCACGCGATTTATGCGGCCAACAAGCTTCAGGCGCAAAATCCCGCCGCGCTCAAGCGCTTCCTCGTCGCGTGGTACGATACGATCGCTTATGCCGCGAGCCACAAGACCGAGACCGTGAACACCGTTCAGCCGATCCTCAATATGCCGGCGGAATGGGTTGGAAAGGTCTATGACGCCGAGAAGTCGATGTTTCCGACCGACGGCCACTACGATCCGGAAGCGCTGAAGCTCGTGGCCAAATCGCTGATCGACACGGACCAGATGCCTGCCGACACCGACCCCCACCGCTTGATCACCGAGCAGTATCTGCCCTAAGACGCGCGGTTATGACCGTCGCCTCGATCGCGAGCATCTTCTCCGACCGGCCGCGCAGCCTGCGCGCGACCGTTCTGGGCCTCGCTTTGACGATCGGGGGGGCCAATCTCCTGGCGTGGTTTTGGGCGCTGGCGGCGTTCCACGATTATCCGGTGCTCCTCGGCACGGCCTTTCTCGCTTATGGCTTTGGCTTGCGCCACGCTGTCGATGCCGATCACATCGCGGCGATCGACAATGCGACAAGGAAGTTGATGCAGGAGGGCAAGCGTCCGGCCGCGCTCGGCTTCTATTTCGCGCTCGGGCATTCGACCATCGTCGTTGTGGCGGCGGTCGCCGTTGCGGCAACCGCCGGCTGGCTGCGCCAGGATTTTCCGCGGCTGCAAGAGGTGGGCGGCATCGTCGGCACGGGAATTTCCGCGCTCTTCCTGCTCGCGGTCGCGATCGTCAATCTCTTCATCTTCGCCGCGGTGTGGAAAAGCTTCCGCCGCGTGCGCGCTGGCGAGAAGCTCGGCGCCGGCGAGCTCAATACACTGCTTGCGGGGCAGGGCGTCCTGGCGCGGCTGTTCCGGCCGCTCTTCCGCCTGGTGACGCGCAGCTGGCATATGTTCGCGGTCGGGCTGCTCTTCGGCCTCGGCTTCGACACGGCGACCGAGATCGGGCTGCTCGGCATCGCCGCGAGCGAGGCGGCGCGCGGGCTGTCGCTGTGGGCGACGCTGGTCTTCCCCGCGCTCTTCACCGCGGGCATGTGCCTGATCGATGCGACCGACAGCGTATTGATGGTCGGCGCTTATGGCTGGGCTTTGGCCAAGCCGGTACGGAAGCTCTACTACAACCTCACCATCACTTTCGCCTCGGTGGTGGTGGCGCTGCTGATTGGCGGCGTCGAGCTGCTCGGCATCGCGATCGAGCGCCTCGGTCTGACGGGTCCGTTCTGGGACGCGATCGCCGCGCTCAACGACAATTTCGGCAGCCTCGGCTACGTCGTTCTCGCGATCTTCATCGTGAGCTGGATAGGCTCGATGGCGATCTATCGCCTCAAAGGCTATGGCGCGCTCGATATGGAAGCGGAGGCGGCGGAATGATCGCGCGCCGGCATCGCTTGCCGCCGACGCGCCCGCCGCGCGGCGTGTGGCTCGCTTTCTTCGCGGTGACACTGCAGGTGCTGCTGCCGTTCTTCCTCGCACTCCAAATCGCGCACGCCGAGGAACCGGGCAGCGCCGCGGTCATCTGCTCGGCGCTCGGCCATGATACGCATCAGGGTAGCAGCCCTGCGGATCAGGGGCAGATCGATCAGTGCTGCTCGATCTGCACGACCCTCGAGGCGGCGCAGGGTTTCGCGCCGCCCATGACGCTGCCGCTCGCCATGCCGGCGGAAATCGGCCGCAACGTTCTCGCCGCGAGCAATGTCGCATGGCGCGCGCTGCTCATAGCTTCTCCCTATCAATCGCGGGGACCGCCTTCCATCGCCTGATTTGCACGCATTAGCCGAAGCACCCCCGCGCGGCGCTTCGCTCGTCAATTCATGCAGATGGAAAGCCAACGTGAACAAGAACCTGTTTTGGTATCCGGCGCTCGGCGCCGCGTTCGCCATGCCTTTCTACTCCTTACCAGCGAATGCCCACGGATTTGCCGGGCAGCGCTTCTTTCCGGCCACGATCCAGACGGACGATCCATTCGTCGCCGACGAGATGTCGTTGCCGACTGTGACCGTCAATCCAAAAGCACAAGATGGATCGCGCGAAAGCGATATCGGCTTCGATATCGCAAAGCGCATCACGCCTAATTTCGGATTGACCGCCGCCGATCAATGGAAATATATCCGCGTCCCGGGGGCGCCTCATCAATACGGCTTCGACAATCTCGAAACGGGCGCGCAATACCAACTCTTCGTCGACGCGTCGCATGAGGCGATGGCGCTCGTCGGGCTCGACGCGAGTTGGGCACACACTGGTCGGGTCAATGGCGCCGGCGCCGACGATTTCACCACGCTGTCGCCGGCGTTCGATTTCGGCAAGGGCTTTGGGGATTTGCCGGACTGGCTGAGCTATGCGCGGCCATTCGCCATAACCGCCAATCTCGGATTCGATTTCCCAACCAAGACCGAAAGTGCCGGCAATCCCAATCCGAACAATTTCACCGCCGGCGCGGCCCTCGAATACAGCTTCGAGTATCTGGAACATCACGTGAAGGATATCGGATTTGGTGCGCCATTCGACCGCATGATCGCGTTAGTCGAATGGACCTCGACGACCAATCTCAATCGTGTGCCGAATGGCAGCGTCACTACCGGCATCATCGCGCCGGGGTTGATCTGGGCGGGGCAACATTATCAGCTCGGCGCCGAACTGCTCGTGCCCTACGGCAACAGCGCCCAAGGTCACGGGATCGGCGGTGTCCTGCAATTCCATCTCTATCTCGACGATCTTTTCCCCAACAGCATCGGCAAGCCGATATTCGGAGATTGATCATGCGTAATTCGAAATTTCGCGTAGCGCTGTCCCTATTATTGCTCGCGGCCGCAACGCCCCGCGCCTTCGCCCACGCTTTCCCCGATCACGCGCAACCGGCGGTTGGCAGTACCGTCTCGCCCGCGCCGGCTGAACTCAAAATCTGGTTTACGGGGAAACTCGAGCCGGCCTTCAGCAAGCTCGATGTTCGGGATGCGAGCGGCGCTGGGGTCGATAAAGGCGATGCGGCGGTCGATCCGCAGGACGCGACTCTCCTTCACGTCTCGCTAAAGCCATTGCCGGCCGGCACTTATAAGGTTCATTGGCATGCGGTTTCGGTCGATACGCATGCGACCGACGGCGATTTCACCTTCTCGGTGAAGTAGCCGCGAGCGCTCTGACAGAGCTAAAGCGATGGATCCGTTGCTTATCGCTACGCGCGTATTGCATTTCGCCGGCGCGCTGTCGCTCGTCGGCGTGCTGGGCTTTGCCGCGTTCGTCGCCGATCTCCCGTCGCCGCGGCTGGCGCGGCAACTCCGTGTCGCAGGGCGGTCGAGTGCCGCGCTGTTGCTCCTGACGGCGCCGCTCTGGCTCATTCTCGTCGCCGAGAATATGAGCGCGGAAGCGCTGCCCGCGACAATTTCCCATGGCGTGCCGAGGGTCGTCTTGCTCGACACGCAATTCGGACGCGCGCTGGGATTGCGCTTCGTCCTCACGCTGGTGCTGCTGCCGTTGCTCGCGCGGCTCGGTAAGGATCGTGTGCTCGATCGCGCGGCGGTTCTGCTTGCCGCGGTGAGCGTCGCGGCGATTGCCTGGCAGGGGCATGCGGGCGACGAACTCGGCCGCGACGCGGTGATTCATCTCACCGCCGACGCGGCGCATCTGCTCGCCGCCGGACTCTGGCTCGGCGCGTTGCTGCCGCTGATGCTCTTGCTCCGCGACACGATCGAGATCGATCAGCGCTACGAAGCAGCGAAGCGGTTTTCGATGCTCGGTGTCATCTGTGTCGCGGCGTTGCTGCCGAGCGGCATCGTCAATGCTTATTACCTTGTCGGCTCGGTACCGGCGCTGATCGGTACCGTCTACGGCCAGATACTGCTGCTGAAGCTCGTCATCGTGCTGGCGATGTTGGCGCTCGCCACCGTCAATCGCGGGTACCTCGTGCCGCGCCTCGCCGCGCGCGACGATCACGCTGCGCGGCGCCTCGCGCGGCATTCGGGCATCGAAGCCCTACTGGGGCTCGGCGTGATCGCAATCGTCGCGGTGCTCGGCACGATGGAGCCGGCGCTGCATGAGCCGGTTGTTTGGCCGTTTGGCGCCGTGTCACCGGCCGATTCATCGCCGGCCATGCCGGCCGATCACATGCATCAGGATTAAGTGAAGGAGAGGGTGATGAAGGCTATTCTTGTCATGGCGGCAGCGGCTTTGCTCGCGTCACCGGTTTGGGCCGATTCGAACGGCATCAAGGTCGACCAGGTTTGGGCGCGTGCGACGCCCGGCGCCGTTAAGACCGGCGCGATCTATCTCACCATTACCAATACCGGCACGACGCCGGATACGCTCGAAGGAGCGGTGAGCACGTCAGTGGCCGAGCATGCCGATCTGCATGAGGAGAAGATGGCCAACGGCGTGATGGAGATGCGACCGGTGGAATCGTTAACCATCGCGCCGGGCAAGAGCGTCATCTTGGAGCCGAATGGCTATCACATCATGCTGACCGGGTTGAAGGCACCGCTTAAAGAAGGCCAGACCGTGCCGCTGACTCTGACCTTTGACCATGCGGGCCAGCAGCAGGTCATCGCTTCGGTTGCCAAAGTCGGGGCGATGCACGCGGATGAGAGGAGCGGTGTTGGCGCGGCGCCCGCTGGAGCCCCCGATATGTCCTCGATGCCGGGCATGTCGCACTGACGAGTCGAATCAGAGTCGTCGCAATACGTGTCGACGCAATACGAGTCGCGTGTATCGAATCGTCATGACGAAAATGACATGCAATATCGTCGCGGCACTCGATGACGGAACCGTCGCGACCTATGCGGTCGTTCTGTTGAGAGCCCGAATCGGCTTTTATTATTTTCAATAAATTATTTTAATATCAATATATTGTATTATATTGTTGATATTATAGATCATGATGATTTATCCACGTTAAGCACGTCGCGCGAAACGCGTCGCGAGAGCGCTTTCACGTCAGCGAAATTGAAGCTGCACAAATCCGTCATGCGCCGCTGCTACGTCGTTCACGTCGTCCCATGCATTGTTCGAGGACACGGAATGACAGCGTTTCCTGCAAAACACCAAAAGCTTCAGGCCGCGATGAAGAACGGTCTGATGAATTTCATCAGCGCGACGAAAGCCAGCAAGCCGCGGCGTCGGCCGCATCTCTGGCTGGTGCCGCCGGCGTCGAAGCCATTGCCAGCGCCGCAAGTCGCGCAAATCGATCCGGTGGCGCTCACGGTCCTGGCGGTCAATCGGCTGGGCCTCGCGACCTTCCGCAGCTCGACGAGCGGTAAGGTCGCGACGGTGTCCGTGCCGGACGCGCGCACGGCCGAGATTTTCCGAGCCGCGTTGCGCGAGATGGAGAAGATCCGCCGTACCGATCGGCTGGTCGACGTGGTTGTCGCCGGCGATGATGGCGCCGCGCCGGGACCCGGCGATCGAGCGGGCAATCGAGGTCGCGATGCAGTCAAAGCTTGAAATCAAGGGCGCGGAAAGCGCCCTTTTTTTTCGTCATTGGCTGCGGCATCCGCTCGAAATCGGCGCCTTCCTGCCGTCGAGCGCGGCGGTTGGCCGCGCGATGGCGAAAGCGGCCGCCTTCGATCGGCCCGGGATGGTTCTGGAACTCGGCGGCGGCACCGGAGCGGTGACCGCGAGCCTGCTCGAAGCAGGCTGTGCGCCGGAGCGGCTGATCGTGGTCGAGCGTGAAACTGCGCTTGCCGCGATGCTGCGGCGGCGCTTCGGCGGGTTGCGGATCGTCGAGGGCGACGCTTGCGCGATCGACATCATCCTCGCCGAGCACGGCATTACCAAGCTCGCGGCGATCGTCTCCTCTCTGCCGATCAAATGGTTCCCCATCGCCGGCCAGCGAGCGGTGATCGCGCCATGTCTCGATATCGCCGGCGAGGACGGCAGCTTCATCCAGCTGACCAATGCGTTGGTCTCGCCGGTGGCGATGAGCGCGCTCGACCTCGACGGGTGCGAGATCGCGCGGGTGTGGTCGCAATTCCCGCCGGTGCAGATCTGGCGCTATCGGCGCCGGCGAGGACTCGCATGATGACCCATTTGCAAGCGATCAATCGTTTTCGCTCGATCTGGATCTCCGACTTCCATTTGGGAACCCGCGGATGCAAAGCAGAATTCCTCCTCGATTTCCTGCGCCATACCGAATCCGAATACCTTTACCTCGTGGGCGATATCGTCGACGGTTGGAGGCTCAAGAAGTCGTGGTACTGGGCCCAAAGCCACAACGACGTTATCCAAAAGATCCTCCGCAAGGCGCGGAAGGGGACGAAGGTCATCTACGTTCCCGGCAATCACGACGAGATGCTACGCGACTACACCGGACTGCAGTTCGGTGGCGTGATGGTCGAATCCGAAGTCATCCATATGACCGCGGATGGCCGCCGCATGCTCGTCATCCATGGCGACGCCTTCGACGGCGTCGTTCGATATGCTCGCTGGTTGGCTCTCTTGGGCGATTGGGCCTACGACCTGATGCTCAAGATAAACAATTGGTACAACCACGCGCGGCGTCACCTCGGCTATCCTTACTGGTCGCTCTCGGCCTATCTCAAATCGCGCGTCAAAAACGCGGTGCAATTCGTCGGCGATTATGCCAATGCGATCACCGCCGAGGCCCGGGCGCGCAAGGTCGACGGCATCATCTGCGGCCATATCCACCAGGCCGAGATGCGCGACATGAACGGCGTGCTCTACTGCAACGATGGCGATTGGGTCGAAAGCTGCACCGCCTTGGTCGAGCACTTCGACGGTTCGCTCGAAATCCTGCACTGGATGACGCTGCGCGCCTGCGATCCTTTCAATCCGCCGGATCAGCGCGAGCTCGAGCTGATTGAAGAGGACGCATGAAGATTCTGTTGGCCAGCGACGCTTGGCCACCACAGGTCAATGGCGTCGTGCGCACGATGCTGACGGTGATGCGGGAGCTCGAAGCGCTCGGGCACACGGTCGTCACCCTGACGCCCGATCAGTGCTTCACGGTGGCGTGTCCCTTCTACAAGGAGATCAGGCTGGCGATTAACCCGGGCGGCGCCGTCGGGCGGATAATCGAGGAGACCAAGCCCGATGCGATCCATATCGTCACCGAAGGTCCGATCGGTATCGCGGCGCGGCGCTGGTGTATGCGGCATGGGCTGCGCTTCACCACCGCCTATCACACGCGCTTCCCGGAATATCTCGCGGTCCGCTGCATCGCGCCGCAACGCTTCACCTATGCGTTGCTGCGCCGCTTTCATGCGCCTGCGGTGCGGGTGATGGTCGCGACGGAATCGGTACGGCGCGAGCTCGCCGGTCATGGCTTTAACAATCTCGCGCCATGGGGCCGCGGGGTCGATCCGCTCCTGTTCGATCCGGAGCTTCGTGACGAGAAGCCGGAGTTCCAGCGGCCGATCTTTCTCTATGTCGGCCGCGTCGCGCATGAGAAGAATCTTCCGGCTTTCCTCGGCCTCGATCTGCCTGGCTCGAAAGTCGTGGTCGGCGAGGGGCCGGCACTCGCCACGCTGAAAGCGCGTTTCCCCGACGTCCATTTTCTCGGCAAGCGCGAAGGCCAGTCTTTGGCGAAGGCTTATGCCTCGGCCGACGTTTTCGTTTTCCCGAGCCGCACCGACACTTTCGGTCTGGTAATGCTGGAAGCGCTCGCCTCGGGCGTGCCGGTCGCAGCCTATCCGGTACCGGGTCCGCTCGACGTGCTGGGCGGCAGCGATGCCGGCGCGCTCGATGAGGATTTGCAACGCGCGGCGCTCAAAGCGCTCGAATTACCGAGGGCGCGCTGCCGCGAGCATGCGCTGCGCTTCACCTGGTCGGCTTGCGCGCGCCAGTTCCTCGATCAGCTCTGTCCCGCGCGCTAGCGTGACAAATTATCTAAAGGGGCGCCTCGACCAGCAGTACGGGCTCTTCCGGCCGCAGCGGTAGGGCGAACTTGCCGTGCATCGGGATGGGCGCGAAAGCGGTCCCTCCGGTGCGGCGCGCGACCAGCCAATGGAGCGCCGCCGGAATACGCAGCTCGGGCGCAATCTCCGCCAAAGCCACACCAAGCGACTGCGCGATTTCGACATTGCTGCGCCGTCCGTCGATCGCGGCGAGAAAGCGCTGCGTCTGCGGTGAAGGTTCGTAAGTAATGGTGCGGCCATTGCGCAGCAAGACCGGCAATTTCGCGCCGGGCTCTATGGCGTGCGCGAGCGCGTGGCCTCCGAATTCGCTCATCGCCGAGAGGATCGCCTCGGGCTCGGCCGGGTCGAGCGCGGCGTTCGCCACGCGCGTCGCGTAAAACGTATGCAGCGCGAGGCTGCCGTCGAGCGCTTCGGCCATATCCTCGCGCTGCGGCTGCGGCAGGCGGGCGAGCCGGACGCGCTCGTCGGGATTGCCGATATAGAGATCGAGATCGTATTGCAGGGAACAGGTCGCGGGCGCGGCCTTGTAGGTGCCGAAAGCCTGAAGATGCAGCCCCGCGCCGCTGAGGAAATCGCGCACGCCCGATGCCGTATAGGCGCGATCCTGATCGTGCAGCAGCGTGTCCCAGAGATTCGTGTCGTCTTTCAGATAAGCCGCCTGGATATTCTCCCACCCTTCGCACAGCCGGAATGGGTTCGTTGCCGGCAAATGGGCGAGGATGTCGCGTGCGAGGGCGAGCTTCTGCTCGCGATCGTCGATGCCGGCGGTCGCGCCGCGCAGCACCTCCTGCATCGCATAGATATGCGCGCGGCCGGGAAGGCCGTAGAGCATCAGCGCCATGCCGCCATCGGGCGCCAGCATGGCTTCGAGGGCGCGCAGGCCCGCTTCGGGATCGGGCAGATGGTGGAGCACGCCGAGGCAAGTGATGTAGTCGAAGGCGTCGAGGCCAAGCTGCGGTGCTTCGAGCAGCGAAGCGTTGACGAATCGGATATTCGTCAGGCGACGCATCTTCGCGCGCGCCTCGGCGATCGAGAGGCTCGCCGAGGAAAGATCGAGCGCGACGATGTCGGACGGCGTGTGACGCAACTGCTCGCCGAGCCACATGACACTGTCGCCGGTGCCGCAACCAGCAACGAGCACGCGCAAGCCTTTGCCGAAATCGCGCCCGCCGGCGAAGCAATATTGATTGACCTTGGCGAGAATGTCGGGTGGCGTGACATAGCGCACGTAGCGCTCGCCTTCGGGATCGCGTGCCGGGAAAGGCAGGCTTTCGTATTGTCCGCGCACGCCGCTATGCGATGCCTCTCTCATGCGCTCGCGCAACAATGCGCCGCTGCGCTCGCCCGCCCGCGCGTGCAGCGCGCCGCCGAGATTCTTGCGCGCCTCGCCGTAGTCCGGCCGCAGCGCTAGCGCACGTTCGTAGCGGGCGATCGCGTCGTCGAAGCGGCCGATGTTTTGCAACGCCGCGCCGAGATTGTTGAGAATCTCGACATCTTCGGGCTGCAACGCCAGTGCGCGCTCGAAACAGGCGATCGCGTTTGCGTACTCGCCCTTTTTATCGAGCACGAGACCGAGGCCGTTGTGCGCCTCGCCATAATCACGCCGCAGCGAAATTGCGCGTTCGAGATGCGTCGCCGCGGCGTCGAGTTCGCCCATCTCATGCAGAACGTTGCCGAGATTGGCGCAAGCCTCGGCGAAATCCGGCCTGACGGCGAACGCGCGCTCATAAGACGCGCGTGCGTCAGCGAGCTTGCCGAGATCGTGCAGCGCGTTGCCGAGGTTGTTCATCGCCTCGGCGTAATCGGGTCGAAGGGCAAGGGCACGTTCGTAGCGCGTGATCGCCTCGCCTGCCTTGCCCTGCTCGCGCAGGGCATTGCCGAGATTCATTTGGCCTTCGGCATAGTCGGGATTATGCGCCAAGGCGCGTTTGTGGAGACCGATCGCGTCTTCGGCGCGGCCTTGCATCAATCGCAGATTGCCCAGATTGCTCAAGGCTTCGACGTAATCGGCCTTCAGCGTCAGCGCCCGCTCGTAATGCGCGGTGGCTTCGTCGATCCGGCCGAGCGCGGCGAGCGCGAGGCCGCGGTTGTTGTGGAAGAACGGCACAGCGTCGGTAATCGCGATCGCCTGGCCGATAAGATCGATCGCGCTGAGCGGCTCGCCGCGCTGATAGGCAAGTACGCCGAGGAGATGAAGACTGTCCGCGTGGCGCGGGTCGCGCGCCAGGATCTGGCGATAGAGCCGCTCGGCTTCGGCGTAATGCCCGCTTTGATGCAGGCGGAGCGCCTCGTTGAAGCTGTCTTGCGCGCCGCCGCCCTTTTTGGCAAGCCGCCGTTCAACCCGGCTCATCGTTGCCGGCCTTTCGCGCCAGGATCAAAATGCAGCGCACGCCTCGCTCGTGATCACGCCGACCGAGCGTTGCTTGAATTGCGCGCGATAGGCGTTGATGACGCTGCCAATCCGCGTCCTGAGATCGGATTCCGGATCGGCAACGACGAGCAGAATCTTACTCGGCTCGTGGATCAGCTTGCCACTCGCCTGATCGTACCATTGCCCGGTGCCGTCCATCACGGTGAAGCCGTCGGGAAATTGCGGCGTGATCGCACGCGCCGCGAAAGCATCCCATTCCGCGTCGGTCAGCGGTCCGCGGCCCGCGATGTCGCGGCCGAAGAAAATCTGGGCGATGGTGTAGCGCCCTTGTCCCGGCAGAGGGCAGGCCGGCGCTGCCGCTTGTTTCGGCGCCGACATGGCGCATGCGGCCAAGCCGAGCGCGCAGAAAAGGGCGAAGATACGGTGCACGGGGCTGTTTCGCGTTCACACAGCTTTGGCCGAGGCGGGCCGCTTCTTCGCAAAGGCCGGCATCACCTCCTTGGCGAAGATCTGCAAGGTCGCGATCGAGCCCGTCGGATCGACCAGCAGAACATTCTCGACGCCGCCGGCTTCGAGCTTCTTCAGCCGGAGGATGATCTCCTCGGGCGTGCCGAGCAGCGGCGCGTCGTCGAATTCGACCGGCGGACCGTTGTAGTCTTTAAGCTGCGCATAACGCTCGGCGCCCCGGCCGCGGGCGAGCGTGCCGATGTTCTTCAACATGTTGATGCGCATCGCCAGCGCCTTCTCGCGGTCGGCGGCGTTGCGTACGAGCTGCAAGCCGCGCGTCGTGCCGACCATTGCCGGATCGTAGGCGCGGCCGGCTTTGAGGCATTCATCCTTGAACATCGCGACGCGCTCGATCGTGAGATCGCAGGGGGCGATCTGGTCGAGCAGCAAATTGTAGCCTTCGCGCGCAGCGCGGCGGATCGATTCCTCGCTGCCTGCGCCAAGCCAGAAGGGCGGATGCGGTCGCTGCACCGGCGCAGGCTCGACAACGATATTCTCGTAATGCCAGCGCTTGCCGTGATGCGAGAAACGGCCGGCGCTGTTCCATGCCTTGCGGATGACGTCCATCGCCTCGTCGAAGCGCTCGGTCGCTTCGTCCATCGGCACGCAGAAGCCGCTGAACTCGACATCGCGATAGCCTTTGCCGACGCCAAAATCGAGCCGGCCGTTGGAAAGCAGATCGACGGTCGCGGCCGCTTCGGCGACGAGCACCGGATTGTGCCAGGGCAGCACGACGACCGCCGTACCGAGACGGATACGTGTCGTGCAGCCCGCGAGATAGCTCAAGAGGCCGAGTGAGGCCGAGACCTGACCGACGCCGGTGAAGTGATGCTCGACGACGAAGACGCTTTCGAAGCCGAGATCCTCGGCTTCGCGCACATAATTGATGTAGTCGCGATAGCCCTGGCTATCGCCGCCTTGATGCTCGCCGACCGGCGTACCGCTGCGCGAGCGCGCGCCGCCGAAAAGACCGAATCGCATAAGGCTTCCTTCTCTCTGGTCGCGCGCGACCCTACCATAAGGAGTCGCGCAGGACGACTATTGTTCGGCAGCCGCCAGCAGCAGCTCGAGCGCCCGTTCAACAGTGGCGCGGCGAATGCCGCTGCGATCGCCGGGAAACACGTGATGCTCACTTTGCGTCTTGCCGCCGCGTTGCGCGGTCGCGAGATGGACGAGACCGACCGGCTTGTCCGCAGAGCCGCCGCCCGGCCCGGCGATGCCCGTAACGGCGACCGCGAGCTCGACCGGCGCATGGGCGAGCGCGCCGGTCGCCATGGCGCGCGCGACCTCGGCGCTGACGGCGCCATGCCAGGCGATAAGCGCCGCCGGCACGCCCAGCATCTCGGTTTTGGCGCGGTTGGAATAGGTAACGAAGCCGCGCTCGACGACGTCGGAGGAGCCGGCGATGTCAGTGAGCGCGCCGGCGATCAGCCCGCCTGTGCAGGATTCAGCTGTTGCGACCATCAGCTTCTTTTCGCGGCAGCGCGCCAACACGCCTTCGGCGAGCGCGCGAATGCGGTCATCGCTCAAGCAGCCACCTCCCGATCGCAATCACCATCAATGCATAGATCGCGGCGAGCACATCGTCGATCATGATACCGAAACCGCCGCCGCAGCGCCGCTCGACGGCGCGGATCGGCCAGGGCTTCCAGATATCGAACAAGCGAAAGAGCGCGAAGCCGATCGCATAGGCGAAGAGATTGAGCGGCAGAGCGACCACGGTGAGCCACTGGCCGACGACCTCGTCGACGACGATCCAGCCAGGATCGTGGTCGCGCTGATCGCGGATGGCAAAATGCGCCGCGATCCAGCCTACAGGAAAGAGGACGATGGCCGCTGCCAGCAGGGACCACTTGCCAGCATAGACAACGATCAGCCACGCGAAAGGCAGCGCGGCGAGAGAGCCCCATGTCCCCGGCGCGCCGGGTAGAAAGCCGCTGCCGAACCAGCTTGCGATCAGTCGCGCCATGCTTACGGCAATTGCACGGTCGCGATGGCTTGCGCCGCCATGCCTTCGCCGCGGCCGAGGAAGCCGAGTTTCTCCGTCGTCGTCGCCTTGATGCTGACGCGGGTCGGCGGCAAGGCAAGGATCTCGGCGATCTTCGCCACCATCGCATCGCGATGCGGCCCGATGCGCGGCGCCTCGCACATCATCGTCACGTCGACATGGACGATCCGGCCCTTGGCTTGCCCGACGAGATCGGCGGCGTAGCGCAGGAATAGATGCGATGGCGCGCCGCGCCATTTCGGATCGCTCGGCGGGAAATGCATGCCGATATCGCCGGCGCCGAGCGCGCCGAGGATTGCATCGGTCAGCGCATGCAGCCCGACATCGGCATCGGAATGGCCGATGAGACCGTGGCTGTGCGGGATTTTGAGCCCGCAAAGCCAGACATGATCGCCCGGCCCGAAAGCATGCACATCGAAACCCTGGCCGCTGCGATAGTCGCCCGTACCGCCGCTTGTCAGCTTCTCGGCGCGCGCGAAATCGTCTGTCGTCGTCACTTTGAAATTGCTTTCCGCGCCTTCGACCAGGCGCACGGTCAGACCGGCGCGCTCGGCGACGGCCGCATCGTCGGTCAGTTCCATCCCGGCGGCGGTGCGGTGCGCTGCGAGGATGGCGCGATAGTCGAAGCCCTGCGGCGTCTGTACACGCCATAGCGCGCTGCGGTCGAGCGTATCGGTAACAACGCCGTTTTCGCCGCGCTTGACCGTGTCCGCAAGCGGCAGCGCCGGGATCGCGGCCGGTGCGGTGTCGAGTGCATCGAGCACGCGGTCGATCAGGCTTTGTTCGACGAAGGGTCGCGCCGCATCGTGGATAAGCACGCGCAGTGGCGCGAAGCTTTGGAGACTCTCGAGACCGAGCCGCGCCGAATCCTGCCGTGCGGCACCGCCTCGCACGGGCGGCAATATGTCGAGCCCGGCCACCGCTGCGTCATAGAGGTCATGATCGGCTGGGTTATAGACGACGCGCACGCGATCGATCCTCGGATGCTCGGCCAATCGCTCCACCGAATGCCGGAGCAGCGTTTGACCGCCGAGGCTCCTATATTGCTTGGGTCGCTCGCCGCCGAGCCGCGTGCCGCGGCCGGCCGCAACGACGATGGCGATGCATGCCAGCATGGCGCCAAGCTAGCGCAGGCGGCTCCCAGAGGGCAGGGTCCTTAGCCGAAAAGGGCGGAATCTCGCGCCCGAAATATCGTTGCAATCATTGTGCACTGCGGTATTATGTGCTCAATCTATGAGCAACGCGGATTTTGCATAGAAAATGAGCATCCGAATTGGTCCTCTAGAGCTTGAAGCGCCGGTCATCCTCGCACCGATGTCCGGTGTCACAGATCTGCCGTTCCGGCGATTGGTTAAGTCGCACGGCGCCGGGCTCGTCGTCTCCGAGATGATCGCCAGCGAGGCGATGATCCGCGAGACGCGCCAATCGATGACCATGGCGAAGAACTGCCCGGAAGAGCAGCCGATGGCGGTGCAACTCGCCGGTTGCGAGCCGGCGGTCATGGCCGAAGCGGCAAAGCTCAATGCCGATCGCGGCGCGGCGCTGATCGATATCAATTTCGGCTGCCCGGTGAAAAAGGTCGTGAACGGCCAGGCCGGCTCCGCGCTGATGCGGGAAGAAGGACTGGCCGCGCGCATCCTTGAAGCCACCGTGAAGGCGGTCAATCTGCCGGTCACCTTGAAGATGCGCACCGGTTGGGACGACAACAGCCGTAACGCGCCGAAGCTGGCGAAGATCGCCGAAGATGCCGGCATCAAGATGATCACGGTGCATGGCCGCACACGTTGCCAGTTTTATGAGGGCCATGCCGATTGGTCTTTCGTGCGCCGCGTGAAAGAGGCGGTATCGCTGCCGGTAATCGTCAATGGCGACATCACGACTCTCGAAAAGGCACAAGAAGCGCTGACCCTTTCAGGCGCCGACGGCGTGATGGTCGGCCGCGGCGCTTATGGCAAGCCATGGTTCCTGCACCAGGTGATGCATTTCTTCAAGACCGGCACGCGGCTTCCCGATCCGCCGCTGGCCGAGCAGCGAGATGCGCTGCTCGCGCATTACGACGCTATGCTGTCGCATTACGGTATCGGCGTCGGCAGCCGCATCGCGCGCAAGCATCTCGGCTGGTATTCGAAAGGGCTTTTCGGCTCATCGGAATTCCGCGCAGCGGTCAATCGCTGCGACGACCCAGCGCGAGTCAAAACCATGGTCGAAGAATTCTACACGCCGCTCTTGGCGGAGGCGGCGTAAGTCATGGCGGCCCGCGGCAGCGTCATCCGGCGCCTACCGCCCGAGGTCGCGGTCGAAGCGCATGCCGTGCTCGCGGCGCTGCCCGATCCCGTGCTCGTCGTCGATGAGCAGGGGACATTGCGTTACGCCAATCATGCCGCCGAGGAATTCTTCGACGCGGGCAAGACCATGTTGCTGGGTCTGCCGCTTCCCGGTTTGTTGCCGCCGGACAGCCCGGTCTTCGCGCTGATCGACAGCGTGCGCCGAACCGGCGCGAGCGTTTCCGAATATGGCGTCGGCGTCGACATGCCGCGTATCGGGCCGCGGACGCTGACCGTCCAGGCGGCGCCGATGGGCGATGGCTCGGACCTCGTCGTCGTGACGCTGCAGGGCCGCTCGATCGCCGACAAGATCGACCGTCAGCTCACGCATCGCAATGCGGCCCGCTCGGTGACGGCGATGGCCTCGATGCTGGCGCATGAGGTGAAGAATCCGCTTTCCGGCATCCGCGGCGCAGCGCAGCTCCTCGAAGAGAACGCGAACCAGGCCGATCGCGAGCTGACACGGCTCATCTGCGACGAGACCGATCGCATTTGCGCGTTGGTCGATCGCATGGATGTGTTCTCCGATCGCCGGCCGCTCGAGAGAGCGGCAATCAACATCCACGAAGTTCTTGAACGCGTGCGCCGCGCCGCGCAATCGGGCTTCGCGCGCAATGTTCGCTTCATCGAGGAATACGATCCGTCGTTGCCCGCCGTCCACGGTAATCGCGATCTGCTGATCCAGACCTTCCTCAACCTGGTCAAGAACGCCGCCGAAGCGGCGCCGGCGCAAGGCGGCGAGATTCAGCTCGCCACCTCGTATCAGCACGGCGTGCGCATGATGGTCGCCGGCAGCGATAGCCGCGTTCATCTGCCGCTCGTGGTGACGGTAACCGATAATGGCGAGGGCATTCCCGAAGATATCCAAGGGCATCTCTTCGATCCCTTCATTTCGACCAAGCACAATGGCAGCGGCCTCGGCCTCGCGCTTGTCGCCAAGGTGATCGGCGACCACGGCGGCGTCATCGAATTCGATTCGCAGCCGCGGCGCACCGTGTTCCGTGTCTACCTGCCTGTGGCGCCGGTGGCTGCCATCTCACCGAGCGAGAGCCCGTCATGAGCAGCGCCACCATCCTCGTCGCCGACGACGATCGCGCCATTCGCACGGTGCTGGCACAAGCGCTCGGGCGCCTCGGCCACGACGTGCGCACCACCAGCAACGCGGCGACCTTGTGGCGTTGGGTGTCGGACGGCGAGGGCGATCTCATCATCACCGATGTCGTGATGCCCGACGAGAACGGGCTCGATCTTGTGCCGCGGATCAAAAAGCTGCGGCCGGAGCTGCGCATCATCGTGATGAGCGCGCAAAACACGCTGCTCACCGCGGTGAAGGCGACCGAGCGCGGCGCCTTCGAATATCTGCCCAAGCCCTTCGATCTGCGTGAGCTGGTGAGCGTCGTCGAGCGTGCGCTGACCGTGCCGCATTCCTCGGCTGTCGCGGCCGCGGCACCGGAAGAGGCCGACGAGCAGTTGCCGCTGATCGGCCGCTCGCCGGCGATGCAGGAAATCTATCGCGTGCTCGCGCGCCTCATGGGCACCGATCTCACCGTGATGATCACCGGCGAGAGCGGCACCGGCAAGGAGCTGGTCGCGCGGGCGTTGCATGAATACGGCAAGCGCCGCGCCGGACCGTTCGTCGCGATCAACATGGCGGCGATCCCGCGCGAACTGATCGAGAGCGAGCTCTTCGGTCATGAGAAGGGCTCCTTCACCGGCGCCATGGCGCGTGGCATCGGGCGGTTTGAGCAAGCGCAAGGCGGGACGCTCTTCCTCGACGAGATCGGCGACATGCCGATCGAGGCGCAGACGCGGCTTCTGCGCGTGCTGCAACAGGGCGAATACACCACCGTCGGCGGCCGCGCACCGATCCGCACCGATGTCCGCATTGTCGCGGCGACGCATCGCGATCTGCGCCAGCTCATCCGCCAGGGCCTCTTCCGCGAGGATCTGTTCTATCGCCTCAACGTGGTGCCGATCCGCCTGCCGCCGCTGCGCGAGCGGGCCGAAGATATTCCGGCCCTGATGCGACATTTCTTCGCCCAAGCGGGCAACGAGGGGCTGCCCGTGAAGACGCTCGATCAGGCGGCGATGGAGCGGCTCAAAGCCTATCGTTGGCCGGGGAATGTCCGCGAGCTCGAGAATTTGGTGCGCCGCTTGTCGGCGCTCTATTCGCAAGAGGTGATCGGCGTCGACGCGATCGAGGCGGAGTTGGCCGATGCCCCGGCTGCGCCGACGGCGGTAGCCGGTAATGGCGACGACAATCTCGGCTCGGCTGCGGAGCGCCATCTCCGCGATTACTTTGCCGCGCATAAGGGCGGATTGCCGCCCGCCGGCCTCTATGACCGAGTCTTGCGCGAGATCGAGCGGCCGCTCATTCAGTTGAGCCTTAGCGCGACGCGGGGTAACCAGCTCAAAGCCGCCCAATTGCTTGGCCTCAATCGCAACACGCTGCGTAAAAAGGTACGTGAACTCGACATCGATGTCGCCCGCGGCTTAAAGTAAAGTCATGAGCGAAGGGCGGGGGTTCGTGACGTGGGCCGGGCGGGTCGGTCTCGGGCGCAAGCTCGCGCTCACGCTTGGCGTTTTCGCGCTGCTGTCGGGATTTGCGACGCTCGCGGTACTGCGCGGCGTCTGGCCGGGCGCGCCGGTGCCGCATCTCGATCAGCTTGCCCTGCTGCTCAATTTCGTTCTCCTGCTGCCGTTGATCGCCATCGTGGCGTGGCGGCTGGTGCAGCTTTGGGCGGAGCGGCGGCGCGGTCTTGCCGGCTCGCGCCTTCACACGCGTCTCGTCGTGCTGTTCAGCCTGGTCGCGGTGATCCCGACGATCTTCGTCGCGATCTTTTCCTATCTGCTTTTCAGCTTCGGCGTACAAGCCTGGTTCGGCGAGCCGGTCCATGACGCCGTTACCGGCTCGCTCGCCGTTGCCGAGGCCTATCTCCACGAGCACCAGCAGACGATCCGCGCCGATGTCGTCGGCATGGCGAATGATCTCAATCGCGACGCCAATCTCTTGAGCCTCAACCCGCAGCGCTTCAACGAGGTCGTGCGCGCACAGGCTGCGCTCCGCTCGCTGACGGAGGCGATTGTGTTCGACGGGCAGGGGCATCTCCTCGCGCGCACCGGCTTCAGCTTCGCGCTCGAATTGCAGCCCGTGCCGGATTGGGCGATCGCGTCCGCGCGCGCCGGCGACGTGGCGGTGATGACCAACGACAATGACGACCGCGTCCGCGCTCTCGTCCGGCTCGAGCGCTACGGCGACGTCTATCTCTATGCTGGCCGCTTCATCGACCCGAATGTGATCAATCACATGCGGCAGACCCAAAGCGCGGTTGCGCAATACGAGCAGCTCGAGGGCCAGCGCTCGGACTACCAGATCGTCCTTTCCATCGTGTTCTTCGGCGTCGGCCTGCTGCTGCTGACCGGCGCAGTCTGGGTCGGCTTGGCCATGGCGACCCGGATGGCCAAGCCGATCGCGTCGCTCGTTGCGGCGGCGGAACGTGTGCGTGGGGGCGATCTCGCGGCGCGCGTTCCGGCGGGCGATAGCGACGAGGAATTCTCTTCGCTGTCGCGCGCCTTCAACCGCATGACGCATCAATTGCAGACCCAGCAGAGCGAGCTGATCGAAGCCAACCGGCAGCTTGATCAGCGGCGCCGATTCACCGAGACCGTGCTGTCGGGCGTCTCCGCCGGCGTCATCGGCCTCGACCAGCAAGGCCGCATCAATCTGCCGAACCGCTCGGCTTCGCTGCTGCTTGGGACCGATCTCGATCAGCATATCGGCAAAGACCTCGCCGAGGTCGTGCCGGAAATGGCCGGGCTCTATGACGAGGCGGAGCGCCGTCCCGACCGGCTGGCGCAGGCGCAGGTGCAGATCGTGCACGCCGGCCGCGCGCATATGTTGCTCGTCCGGGTCGCCGCCGAGCGTCTTGAAGGCGAAGCCAAAGGTTACGTCGTCACCTTCGACGACATCACCGATCTGCAGGCGGCGCAACGCAAAGCGGCTTGGGCCGACGTCGCCCGCCGCATCGCGCACGAGATTAAGAATCCGCTGACCCCCATCCAGCTTTCGGCCGAGCGCCTGAAGCGGAAGTATCTCAAGGACATCGCCAACGATCGCGAGACTTTCGCCGCCTGCACGGACACCATCATCCGCCATGTCGGCGATATTGGTCGCATGGTCGATGAGTTCTCTTCCTTCGCGCGGATGCCGGCGCCGGTGCTGCGCGACGAGGATCTAAACGAGATCGTGCGCCAGGCGGCGTTCCTGCAGCGCGCGGCAACGCCCGAGATCCGCGTCGAGACCGAGCTGCCCGGCGCGCCCCTGCGCCTTAACTGCGATTCGCGGCAGGTGGCCCAGGCCCTCGTCAATCTGATGAAGAATGCGGCCGAATCGATCCTGTCGCGCGAAGGCGACGTGCCGCCTGGCGAGATAGCCGTCAGCCTCGGCCGTGACGGCGAGGACGTTGTGCTGTCGGTCGAGGATAACGGCCGCGGCCTGCCGCGCGAAGGCCGCGAGCGGTTGATCGAGCCTTATGTGACGACGCATGCGAAAGGCACCGGCCTGGGTCTCGCTATCGTGAAGAAAATCATGGAAGATCATCACGGCGAGCTCGTTCTCGATGATCGAGAAGGCGGCGGTGCACGGATAAGCCTCGTGTTTCATCCGCAGGAGGTAAAGAACGTTACGCCAAAACCGGTAGCTCAGGTGGAAGCCTAATCGATGGCGAACGAGATTCTAGTCGTCGACGACGAAGCCGATATCCGCGCGCTGATGTGCGGGATCCTCGGCGACGAGGGTTATGAGACACGCCAAGCCGGCAACAGCGCCGAGGCGCTCGCCGCGATCCGCTCGCGCCAGCCGTCGCTTGTCGTGCTCGACATCTGGCTGCAAGGCAGCGAGCTCGACGGGCTCGAGATTTTGAAGATCATCAAGCGCGAGCTGCCGCATATCCCGGTCGTGATGATCAGCGGCCACGGAAATATCGAGACCGCGGTCGCGGCGATCAAGATCGGCGCTTACGACTTCATCGAAAAGCCTTTCAAATCGGATCGTCTGCTCATCATCGTCGAACGCGCGATCGAGGCGGCGCGGCTGAAGCGCGAGAACGAGGAATTGCGCCAACGCACCGGGGGCGATGAGGATCTCGTCGGGCAGTCGCACGCGATTTCCCAGCTTCGCCAACAGCTCGATCGTGTCGGCCCAACCAACAGCCGCGTGCTGATCACCGGCGCGCCGGGAGCCGGCAAGGAAGTGGTGGCGCGGCTGCTCCACGCCGGCTCGCGCCGCGGCAAGGGTCCGTTCGTCGTGCTGAGCTGCGCGACGATGCGGCCGGAGCGTTTCGAGATCGAGTTGTTCGGCACCGATGCCGGCGCCGAGGGACCGGAATCGCCGCGCAAGGTCGGCACCTTCGAGCAGGCGCATGGCGGCACGCTGTTCCTCGACGAAGTCGCGGATATGCCGCTTGAGACGCAAGGCAAGATCGTGCGCGCGCTCCAGGACCAAACCTTCGAGCGAGTGGGCGGTACGCGCGTGAAGGTCGATGTGCGCGTCATCGCCGCGACCAATCGCGATCTCACCATCGAGATCGCGGCCGGCCGCTTCCGCGAGGATCTCTACTACCGTCTCGCCGTCGTGCCGCTGCACGTGGCACCGCTGCGTCAGCGCATCGAGGATATTCCGGCGCTGGCCCGGCATTTCATGGTGCGCGCCGCCGAGAATGCGCGCCTGCCGCCGCGCGAATTCGGCGACGACGCGATTGCCGCGCTTCAGGCTTACGAATGGCCGGGCAATGTGCGCCAACTCAAGAACGCGGTCGACTGGACCTTGATCATGGCGCCCGCGGGCAGCGATCCGATTCGCGCCGAGATGCTGCCGGCGGAGATCGGCTCGATCGCGCCGGCGGTCGTGCGCTGGGACCGCGGCGGCGAGCTCATGACCTTGCCGCTGCGCGACGCGCGCGAGATGTTCGAGCGCGAATATCTCTTTGCCCAGATCGCGCGCTTCGGCGGCAATATCTCGCGTACCGCGGCGTTTGTCGGCATGGAGCGCTCGGCGCTGCATCGCAAGCTCAAATCGCTCGGCGTGCTGAGCGGCGAGCGGAACGGCGAGCGCCAGGCCGATGAGCGCGGCCCCGACGAGCCCGCCGCCAAAGCCGATTTGTCCGAGGCGAATTGAGGCCGAATAGGGCTCTATGTCCCGCATTGCTTATGTGAACGGCCGTTATCTCGAGCATCGCCATGCGTGCGTGCATATCGAGGATCGCGGCTATCAATTCGCCGATGGCTGTTACGAGGTCGTCGCGATGCGCGATGGCGTCTTCATCGATGCCGGGCTGCATCTGCAGCGGCTGCGACGCTCGCTCGCGGCGCTGAGCATTACCTCTCCGATGAACGATGCCGCGCTGATGGTCGTGATGAGCGAGGTCGCGCACCGCAATCTGGTGCGCGAGGGCTTTGTCTACATGCAGATCACGCGCGGCGTCGCGACGCGCGATTTTTCTTTTCCGGCCAAGACGCGGCCGAGCCTCGTGATGACCGCGCGCTCGAAGCTGCTGGTCGACCCGAAGCTTCTGGCGTCCGGCATCAAGGTCATCACCATTCCGGACCAGCGTTGGGCGCGACCCGACATCAAATCGGTCTCGCTGTTGCCTAACGCGCTTGGCAAGGAGCAGGCGAAGAAGGCGGGGGCCTACGAAGCGTGGCAGGTCGATCGCGACGGCAACGTCACTGAAGGCACCTCGTCCAACGCCTGGATCGTGACCAAGGCCGGCGAGGTGGTGACGCGCCAAGCCGATCAGGGGATCCTCAACGGCGTGACGCGGCTCGGCTTGTTGCGGGTCATCGCGGCGTCGGGGTTGCGGCTCGCCGAGCGACCCTTCAGCGTCATCGAAGCAAAGCAAGCGGCCGAGGCGCTTTTGACCAGCAGCACGAATTTCGTCGTGCCGGTCGTGCGGATCGATGATACGCCGATCGGCGACGGCGAGCCGGGTCCGCTCGCCGGAAAACTGGCGGCGTCCTATGCGGATTACGCGGCGCTCGGCGGCTCGGACAAAGCATGACGGCCGATAACGAAAAAATGCCGCGCGCCATCGTCTTCGATTGGGACAACACCCTCGTCGATAGCTGGGGGACCATCCACGAAGCACTGGTTCGGACGTTCACGGCTATGGGGCATGAGCCGTGGACATTGGCCGAGACCAAGATGCGGGTGCGGCGTTCGTTGCGCGACGCCTTTCCGGCGCTGTTCGGCGATCGCTGGGACGAGGCGCGCAAGCTCTATCTCGATCATTTCACCGCGATGCATATCGAGCGGCTGGCGCCGATCCTCGGCGCGGCCGAGCTGCTAGCCGAAGCGCAGCAAGCGGGTTTCCATCTTGCCGTGCTCAGCAACAAGACCGGCCGTATCCTGCGGCTTGAAGCCGATCATCTCGGCTGGACCCCGTATTTCAAACGCCTCGTCGGCGCGGGCGACGCCAAAGCCGACAAGCCCGATCCGCTCGCGATGCAAATCGCGCTCGAAGGTTCGGGCTTTACCGGCGCCGATGTTTGGTATGTCGGCGATACCGCGCTCGATATGGAATGCGCCGCGCGGGCCGGCTGCACCGCCGTGTTGCTCGGTGCACTCGATCCCGAGGATCAGGGCTTCGCGACGTTCCCGCCGCAGCGCCACTTCGCGGATTTCACGGCGCTTGGCCGGTCGCTGCTTGGCCGGAGGCCGCCGCGCGAATAGGCCCGGCGATCCACCGGAAGCTGGTCAGGACCCCATTGTCGAAATGGCATTCGACCGCGACGTTGCGCGCCTGGGATGAGTTTTCGGCGACACCGTTGCGTATGCCTTGGACGGTCGCCAACGCGCTTTCCATGCTGGTGTCGATATGGCTACCCACGATGTCGATGTCGCCATTGGGAAAAGCGCGCCTCATGAAATCGCTGCAACGGTCGACCATGCTGACGCTGCCGAGCGCCATTTTGGTGTCGAAGCCAACCTCGCTCATGCGGCTGCAGCCGGCCAACGCGCAAAGCATGCCGGCCGCCGCGGCCGATCGTGGAATTTGGTGAAATATCAAGCCCATGCGATACGATCCCGATGTTACAAAGGTGAAACACAAATTCCTGACTCCGAGCCTTGTGATTTCCCTTTAACACCCAATTTTGGTATCCATTGGGCGGCAAGAGGCGCTCTTCGGCGGGCACGGATATGGGTCCGGTCAGCCGCAATAATTCAAGAAGGGGTATCCCCATGTCTTCCGAAAAGACTCAGAATGTGCAGGACGTTTTTCTGAACAACGTCCGCAAGAACAAGACACCGGTCACGGTCTTTCTGGTCAATGGCGTCAAGCTGCAGGGAATCATCACCTGGTTCGATAATTTCTGCGTGTTGCTGCGTCGCGACGCACACTCGCAACTCGTCTACAAGCATGCGATCTCGACGGTGATGCCGGCGGGACCAATCCAGCTCTTCGAGCCGGGGCAATCCGCCGAAGAAGCCTGAGCGGATGGTGGAAGCTGCGGGCGAGCGCGCCGCGACAGTCGGGCGCTGCCTGGTTGTTCATCCTTGCCTGAGATCCGCGGCGGCGCGCGGCGAGGGCGCACGTACGCCCGAGATGCGTCTCGACGAGGCGGTCGGTCTCGCGCGCGCGATCGCGCTCGAGGTCGTCGCCTCCGAAGTCGTGCGCATGAGCGCATGGCGGCCGGGCACCCTGCTCGGCGCCGGCACGGTGAAGCGCCTCGCCGAGTTGGTGGAGGAGCAAGAGATTGCCGTCGCGGTGATCGATGCGGCCGTCACGCCGGTGCAGCAACGCAATCTCGAGCGCGAGCTGAAATGCAAGGTCATCGACCGCACCGGCCTGATCCTCGAGATTTTCGGCGCGCGTGCCCGCACGCATGAAGGCGCGCTGCAGGTCGAGCTCGCTGCGCTGACCTATCAACGCTCGCGGCTGGTGCGGTCTTGGACGCATTTGGAGCGCCAGCGCGGCGGCTTCGGCTTTCTCGGCGGACCGGGTGAAAGCCAGCTCGAGATCGATCGCCGTCTCATCACCGATCGCATCACCCATTTGAAGCGCGAGCTCGATACGGTGAAGCGCACCCGCGCGCTGCATCGCGAGGCGCGCAAGCGCGTGCCGTATCCGGTCGTTGCGCTGGTCGGCTACACCAATGCCGGCAAATCGACGCTGTTCAATCGCCTGACCCGCGCCGAGGTCGTCGCCGCCAATCAGCTCTTCGCGACGCTCGATCCGACCATGCGCCGGCTGCCGCTGCCGTCGGGCCGCAGTGCCATCCTCTCCGATACGGTCGGCTTCGTCTCCGAGTTGCCGACGCCGCTCGTCGCCGCTTTCCGCGCCACGCTCGAAGAAGTCACCTCGGCCGATCTCGTCATCCATGTCCGCGACATGCATCATCCCGAGAGCGAGGCGCAGCGCGACGATGTCCACGCCGTGCTGGGCGAACTCGGCCTCGGCGCGACGGTCGAGGCCGGCCTCATCGAGGCGCTCAACAAGATCGATCTGCTGCCCGAGGATCAAAAGATCGTGCTGCGCAATCAAGCGCGCCGGAACGTCGCCGCGGTGCCGATATCGGCGACGACCGGCGAGGGCTGCAACGAGCTTTTGGCGCTGATCGACAACCGTCTCGATGCTGGCCGCCAGACCGCCCAGCTCGACGTGCCTTTGAGCGACGGCGCGGCCATCGCCTGGCTCTACAGCCATGGCGAGGTGGTCGAGCGCGATGACGATGAGCGCCACGCGCATATGACCGTGCGGCTCAGCGAAGCCGATCTCGGACGCTTCCAGACCCGGCAGGTCCGCGATTAGCCGCGACGATCACGAAAGCGTTCCCTGAATGTTCTTGATACGGTGGCCGGCCCTAGCCTAGTCTTGGCTATTTTCGCGGATTAGGGGGATGCCGTGAATCGATCGGCAAAGCTCGGCGCGGTTGCTGTTTTAGTGCTCGGCGTCGGAGCCTGCGGGCCGTTGGCGGTGGATCCGCCCGCCCGCACAACCGTCAAGGTGAGCGGCGATAAATTCAGTAAGGAAGTCACACTCGAAGGTCTTCCGCAAAACAACGCGTTCGCGGACAACAGCACGTTTTGGATGCTGCGCAGCTTTGTGAACCCACAAGCGCACACAGCCCGGCATCAGATTTACGTCGACTGGTTCTTCCCTGGCCACGGCACAACGAAGTATCGCGCAGCGGACGACACGGCGCGGACCTTACCGACGCAGCAAATATACAAAGAATCCTGCGGCAGGCAGTGCGGACAAACGGACACGGTGATCATCGATATCGACGAGGCGGCGCTGCGAGCCCGTGCCAGGACAGGGTTCCAGGTCAAGCTCAGCGGCAATGACGGCGTGTCTACGATCGTTGGCATCACGCCTCAGATGATCGCGGCGCAGCTTCAGGCCGAAGACAACTTTATCCCTTCGACGGTCAACGTACGCGCGCAAGCGCCAATAGCGAACCCGAATGCACGCACGTCGGATGGCAAGCCGCTTCTCGGCGTTACATGCGGTAACATGCCGCTCGCGAACGCCGTAGTCGTGCAAAGAATCGCTGCAAATACTCCGGCTGAGGCGGCCGGGATCCAGAGAGGCGACATGATACTGCGCTATAATGGGCAGATCGTCACCGACGTGGATCAATTCGACAGCCTCATCTTGCAAACCGTTCCGGGAACGTTGGTGCCGATAGAGATCAGCCGCGGCTTGAACCGGCTGAACATCTCAGCGCAAATGTAGCCGGCTCTTCCCTCGCGGCAGAATTCGCGATAGAGGCGCGTCAGCATCAAGGAGACGCGCCATGAAGCTCGCATTCCTCGGCCTCGGCGTGATGGGGTTTCCGATGGCGGGGCATCTCGCCAAGGCGGGCCACGAGGTCACGGTCTACAACCGGACTGCCGCTAAGGCGCGCGCCTGGATCGAGCAACACAAGGGCGCAGCGAAGCCGACACCCGCGGAAGCCGCGGCCGGCGCCGAGATCGTCTTCACCTGCGTCGGCAATGACGACGATGTGCGCCAGGTCGTGCTGGGCGATGCGGGCGCGCTCGTCGGCATGAGCAAGGGTGCGCTACTGGTCGATCACACGACGGCGTCGGCCGAGCTGGCGCGCGAGCTCGATGCGGCGGCGAAAGCGAAGGGCTTGGGATTTCTCGACGCGCCGGTCTCGGGCGGGCAGGCCGGCGCGCAGAACGGCACGCTCACGGTGATGGTCGGCGGCGATGCGCAAAGCTTCGCGCGTGCCGAGAAGGTGATGGCGCATTACGGGCGCGCGGTCACGCATATGGGGCCGGCCGGCAACGGCCAGCTCACCAAGATGGTCAATCAGATCATGATCGCCGGCCTGGTTCAGGCGCTGTCGGAGGGACTCAATTTCGCAGTACGCGCCGGGCTCGATGCGCATAAGGCGGCGCAGGTCATTTCGAAAGGCGCGGCGCAATACTGGCAGCTCGAGAACCGCTATCAGACCATCCTCGACGACAAGTTCGATTTCGGGTTCGCGGTCGATTGGATGCGCAAGGATCTCGCGATCTGCCTCGCCGAGGCGCGACGCAACAAATCGGCGCTGCCGGTGACGGCGCTGGTCGACCAGTTCTATGAGCGTGTGCAGGAACGGGGCGGCGGCCGTTGGGACACATCGAGCCTGTTCCATCTCCTTGCCCATCCCTGACGGCCGTCCCGTGGGCGCGGACCCATGAGCCTATCGCGTGCCTCTCTGTTGCCGATGTTTCTCCCGTGACATAGTGAGCCGGTCGGCGACGCGCTGAACGATCGCCGTTCGTCACGGGAGGATTTGAGATGAGCGCAACCATCAATCGTCGCGGCTTTCTTGCGGCAGCATCGGCGGCGATCGCCGCTTCGGCCGTATCCGGCAGCGACGCGACTGCAGCGACGAAACGCGCGCCGCCGGCGAAGGCACAACGCGAATATCTCATCCGCGGCGCAGCGATCGTCTCGATGGACCCGGCGGTCGGCGATCTCGCCAAAGGCGATGTGCATGTGCGCGACGGCGCCATCGTTGCCGTCGGTCCGCGCGTCGCCGCGCCGGGGGCCAGCGTTATCGACGGCGCGAATATGATCGCCCTGCCGGGCCTCATCGATACGCATTGGCATATGTGGGAAAGCGTCGCGCGCAACCTTGCCGGCGATGATGCGAAGACCGGCTATTTTCCGCACAGCCGGACGCTCGGCGTGCTGTTTACGCCGGAAGACAATGCGCGCGGCGTGCGGCTCGGGCTTGCCGAAGCGATCCATTCCGGCATCACCACCGTACACAACTGGTCGCATAACAATCTCACGCCCGCCTATGCCGAAGCCGAGCTCATGGTGCATCGCGAGGCCGGCAGCCGCGCACGCTATTCCTATGGCTATTCACGCAAGACCGGCACCAACACGATGCTGCCGCTCGACGATATCCGCGCCTTCCATGCGAAATACTTCGGCACGCCGGGCGACGGTCTCGTCACCTTCGGCATCGCGACGCGTGGGCCGAACAGCAATCCGATCGAGATCTGTGCCCAGGAAATGGCCTTCGCGCGCGAGCTGAAAATTCCGCTCACCACCCATGTCGGGATCGAGCCGGGCAAGAATTCCTTCGTCGAGATGATGGCGAAGGCCAATCTGCTGGGCCCCGACGTCCTGCTGGTCCATGCCACGAACAGCACGGATGCCGAACGCAAAATCCTTGCCGATACCAAGACGCCGGTCAGCTGCAGTCCCTTTACCGAGATGCGTACCGGCTTCGGCGTCACCCCGGTGCGTGCCTTTCTTGCCGCCAACGTGCCGTTCGGCCTCTCGATCGACACGACCGTGCTGTGCGGCAACGCCGACATGTTCGCGATCATGAAGGTGATGCAGAACATCGACGACGGCACGACGCCGAGCGAATTCGGCATCACTGCGCGGCGCGTGCTCGAGATGGGCACGATCGACGGCGCACGGGCGCTCGGTATCGCCGATCGCGTCGGCTCGCTCACGCCGGGCAAGCGCGCCGACGTCATCCTCGTGCGCACCGACGCGATCAACATGGCGCCGATGGCCGATCCCATCCGCATGGTCGTGCAGGCAGCGCAGCCCGCCAACGTCGATACGGTGATGGTCGATGGCCGTATCCTGAAACGCGCCGGCAAGCTGACGACGCTCAATGAAGCGAAGGTGATGCGCGAAGCCGCCGAGACGATCGCGCGCGTCAACGCGCAGATCAGCAAGACGTGACCGGTCGCGCGGTCGCCGTTGTGGTTGACAAGGACGCGGCTTCGGCTTCTGCTAGCGCCAGAGAATAAGCGATCGCCGCCAGGCGGCGACCAAAGCGGGGAGGGAGAGGGATGCGGTTTTCAGCCATCATCATCGGTACGGCCGTCGCGACGGCGCTTGGTCTGAGCGCCCAGATCGCGCGGGCGGAAGAGCTGCTCAACATCCGCATCGGCTGGGTCGTGCCAGTCGGCAATTGGGCCTCGATCCTTTACGAGAAGAAGGATCTGATGATCCATTACGGCAAGACCTATACGGTCACGCCGACGCATTTCGCCGGCACGCCGCCGATGATCACGGCGCTCGCCTCGGGCGATCTCGACATCGCCGACCTCGCCTATTCTTCTTTCGCGACCGCGGTCGAGAATGCGGGCATGAAGGATATCAAATTCATCGCCGACGAAGCACAGGATGGCGCCGAAGGCCATGATTCGGGCGCCTATTACGTGCTGAAGGACGGCCCGATCCACAAGGTAGAGGACCTCAAAGGCAAGGTCGTCGCCGATGTCGGCGCCGGCTCGGCGGTCGATATCGCGATCCGCGCGATGCTCAAGAAGCACGGGCTCGAGACGCCGCGCGACTACACCATCGTCGAAGCGGCCTTTCCTAATATGGAATCCCTACTTGAATCGAAGAAGGCGGATTTGATCGCCGCAGTGCAGCCTTTCACCTTGAAGCCGAGCTTCATCGAGAATACGCGGCCGTTATTCAACGCCGTCGACGCGCTCGGCGGACCGACGCAATTCGTCGTTTGGACGGCGCATGAGGCTTATATCCAGAAGAACCGTGCGGCGCTGGTCGATATGTTCGAGGATGCGATCCGGGTGACGCGCTGGCTCACCGACCCGAAAAATCACGATGCCGTCGTGCAAATCGCTGCGCAGATCACCAAGCAGCCGCCTGATCAGCTGCAATATGTCTTTTCGAAGACCGATCTCTATCGCGATCCGAACATGCTGCCGAACACGCCCAATCTGCAGCGCGCGGTCGATGCGCAATACGAGGTCGGCTATCTCAAGCAAAAGCTCGACGTGAAGCCCTACGCCGATCTAAGCATGATCAAGGAAGCAGCGGCGCGCATAAAGTAACGACGCAGCGGAGCAGGGGAGTTTC
Source organism: Allostellaceae bacterium (assembly GCA_036490955.1). Classification (GTDB taxonomy): domain Bacteria; phylum Pseudomonadota; class Alphaproteobacteria; order ATCC43930; family CGMCC-115725; genus CAIKMD01. The sequence continues at coordinate 52,818 of DASXCX010000080.1, forward strand.
GCGGAATGATCGTGGTTTATCGCGCGGCGCTTGCCGCGCTGGCACTGCTCGTTGCTACGGCGTCGGTTGCTCCGGCGCGCGCCGAGGACGAGCATACGACGCTCGCCATTCCCGGCATCACCATCGGCTTCATCACGCGCTTCATTGCCGACGACGAGGGCATGTGGAAGAAGCAGGGTCTCGACGTGAAGGTGCTCGATATCGCCGGCATCGGCTCGATGAATGCGGTGATCGCGGGCTCGGTCGATTTCTCGATGTCGTCGGGCCCGTCGATCACCCGCGCCTGGGCCAAGGGTCAGCATCTCGTCGCCCTCGCCACCGCGATCAATCAATCCGACGAGGACATCGTCATCCGCAAGGAAATCGCCGATGCCGGCCATTTCGACCCGAAAGCACCCTTGAAAGAGCGCGGCAAACTTCTCAAAGGCCTGACGATCGCGGTTGGCGGCGTCGGCGCGATCCCCGATGTCGTGCTGAAGGTGGTGCAGATCGATGCCGGCCTCTCGCGTGACAGCGTGACGGCGACGCCGATGCAGCCGCCCGAATATATGGCGGCATTCGAGCGCAAGGCGATCGACGGCTTCGTCTCCGGTCCGCCTTTCATCCAGCAGGCCGTGGTGGCGGGGACGGGCGTGGTGCTGTCGGATTCGGCCAAGGGCGAGCCCGTCGAATATTCGCCGCAATCGGCGGGGCTGCTGCTGACACGCGGCGATTTCTGCGGCGGCCATCGGTCGATCTGCGAGAAGATGGTACACGGCATCGTCGAGGCGGCGAAATTCCTGCACGAGCATCGCGCAGAATCGATCGCCATCGCCAAGAAGCATTTCGGCGCCTATGGCGACGAGGTGCTGGGGCAATCGATCGACATGCTCACGGCGATGACGCCGTCGCCGCCGCTTACCACGCCGCAAATGCTCGAGAACGGCGACCGCATCAATATCGCTGCCGGCTTCCTCAAGGACAGCGACAAGCTCTCGGACTACGCGCCGCTGATCGACAATCAGTTCACGAAGTGACGCAGGTAAGCTCAGCCATCCCGGCCTTCGCTGGGAAGCGGAAAAAGCCGACGGCTGATCGTGGCTAAATCTTGAAACTCTCGGCGAAGATGTCGGGCTTGTAGCCGACCTTGCCGAAGAGATAAGCGCGCGATTCATCCGCCATCTTCTTGAACCGCGCCATGTCGACGCCGATCATCTTGCCGTGCTGCTTGCGGATGACGCCGCCGATGATCACCGTATCGATATTGCTGCGATCGGCGGCTGCGACCACGGTGCCGAGGGCGTTGTTCGACGGGTAGAGGTTGATCGCGTCGGTGCGGATCATGACGATATCGGCTTCCTTGCCCGGCGCCAGCGTGCCGATCTTGTCGGAGAGGCCGGCACAAGCCGCGCCGTTGACGGTCGCGCAAGTCAGCACGTCGCGCATCGAGACCGGCTTCGGCGGGTTGGCGTCGCCGTTGAGCTTGCGATTGGTCGCGACCGCGCGCTGGATGTGGAATGCGGTGCGCATCTCCATGAACATGTCGGTCGAGTAGGAGGTCTCGTTATCGACGCTGAAGCCCGGCTTCATGCCGTGATCGAGCGCATGCTGGTAGGCCGGGAAGCCCTCGCCGAGCCCATATTGCGAATCCGAGCGCGGGCAGACATCGATGGTGACGCCGGCGTTCTTCATGTTCTGCCACGTGCTCTCGGGCAGGTTGCCGCAATGGTTGAAGGTCACGTCCGGGCCAAGCAGCTTCTCGTCGGCGAACTGATCCATGATCTTGCCCATGGCCGGGCCTTGGAACTCCATCGTGATCCGTAGGCCGAGCGAGCGGGCATAGGTCCATTGCTCTTTCACCGGTCCGGCGAAGATGCGCAAGGTCACGAGTTGGTCCGTCGATGAGAAGAATTGCTTCTGCAGCCGTGCCAGATCCTGCGGCAACTGATGATCCCAATCGCCGGCTTGCGGTCCGCCGGCGGCATGAACGCCGCGGATGCCGCTGTCGAACAGCGCCTTGATCGCCGCATCGGAATGCGCGGCAGTGCGCGAGTTGTGCGAATTGTCGATGATGCAAGTGATGCCGGCATCGATGCAGCCGAGCGCGGTGATGAGATTGCCGGCATACATGTCGTCCGGCCGATAAGCCTTGGCGAAGGATAGATGCGTCGCGGCGGAATAAGCGTCGAGCGTCGCGGCGTTGGGATTGATGCGGCGGAGCTGGCCTTCCCAGGAATGACGATGGCAATCGACGAAGCCGGGGATGAGGATCGCATTGGAGCCGTCGATCACCGTCGCGCCGGCCGATTTGAGGTCGCCGCCGACAGCGGCGATCTTCTTGCCCTCGACCAGGAGATCGCCCTTGGCAATATCGCCGAGCTTCTCGTCCATGGTGATGATCGTTGCACCCTTGATGAGGATGCGGCCGTTCGGTTTGCCTCGACCCGGCTGAACGACGTTGCTCTCGACCGCTTCGGCCGTGCGGGGCATCGCGGGCGCGGCGACGCTCGCCGCGACGATGGCGCCCGCCTTCATCAGGCCGCGCCGCGAAATTTTGCTGGGCTCACCACGCTTCATGACGTTCCCCCAATGTTTATTGTGGGGGCGAGTCTAGCGCCACCGGCTAGCGTTTTTCTCCCTTATTCTCCTCGCGCTTCGCCCACTGCCATTTCGCCTCCATCTCGTCGAGGCTGGCGCTGCCGGGCTGTTTGCCGTCGGCGGCGAGCAAGGTCTCGACGCGGCGAAAGCGGCGCTCGAATTTGCGGCAGGCGCGGCGCAGCGCCTGTTCCGGATCGTGCTCGAGCTTGCGCGCGAGATTGACGACGGCGAAGAGCAGATCGCCTAGCTCGTCCTCGATACGGTCGCTGCTGTCCTCGGCGATCGCCTCGCAAACCTCGGCGATCTCTTCCTCGATCTTGTCGAAGACCGGATCGACATCGGGCCAGTCGAAGCCGACACGCGCGGCGCGGCGCTGCAGCTTCGCGGCGCGGGTGAGGGCGGGCAGTCCCGGCCCGATCCCGTCGAGCGCGCTCGCCGCGCCCTTGGCGGCGCGCTCCTTGGCCTTGAGGTCTTCCCAGGCCACGATCGTCGCCGCGGCATTGGCGATCTCGGCCGCGGCGAAGACATGCGGATGCCGCGTGATCATCTTGTCGCTGATCGCCTTGGCGACATCTTCGAACATAAAGCTGCCGGCTTCCTCGGCCATGCGCGAATGGAAGACGACCTGAAGCAGCAGATCGCCGAGCTCTTCCTTGAGCGCCGGCACATCGTCGGCCTCGGCGGCTTCGGCGACCTCATAGGCTTCCTCGATTGTATAAGGCGCGATAGTTTTGAAGCTCTGCACGACGTCCCAGGGACAGCCGGTTTTGGGGTCGCGCAGCCGCGCCATGATCGTCAGGAGCCGCTGAAGCTGGGGCGTATCGGTCATGCGCGAGCCCCGGAAAATGCCCCGGAAATAAGGGGATCTCGGAGGGTTGGGGATGAATCTGTGCGCCATCGCCGGCACCCAAATATCGCATAATGTATACTCTGGTGAAACATTCGCGCTAACCTGTTCCGCAGTTGTTCCTAAGGCGATTATTGTAAAAACGGCGGCACTGATCTTAGCGAGGATCGCGCGATATTGCGCTTTTGCCCCTTCCGATCTTGCGCGCCAAGTATTCAGGTCTAAAAGCGCCGTAGCCGCATCGACACCAGCACGGTTAGCCAGTTCAATCATCGTGTCATCGTCAGGCCATGCGCGGCGCGTGCGGTATTGGGAAACGCTTTGGCGGATTATGTTTAGAGCATCTGCCAACGCTGTATCCGACTTGAAGCCGCAGCGCTCGCGCGCACGGTCAAGGTATTCATCGATCGTCATGTAGGGCGCTCTCCAAAGCGGTAGAGCTGCGATCATGCTCTCGAAAAAAGCTGTTGACAATAGACACACTCCATAGGCTCCGCTGTCAGCCACAGACACTAGCGATGGTGTCTCGGTCCTTCACCGGATCGCGGGCGCGCCGAACTCCAAGGCGGTACGCGCCCGCTTCCGGTGAGCGAGGCGAGTTTTCCGCAGCGGGCTTCCTGGCAGGTTCACCCGTTGCGGCTTTGGAGGCGAGCGATCGCCAGTGAGGCGGCGAAGAGGGGAAACCTTCCTCGCCGCCTCCAAATCCCCTGAACCTGCCAACGGCGCGCGCGCAGCGCGCGACCGGCGAACGGTGAAGGAAGGTGGACGATGAACATCGGTCGTTTAGTCCGAGCGCAAGAGCCCGGCGAATTTATCGGCAACATCACGACGCGAACGCTCGCCTTGCAGCTCGTCATGCGGCAAAGCATCCGCTGGAAATCGGCGGATAAAAATTCGCCGAAGTATGAACTCTTCGAGCGATCGCGGCATGGCGAAGTGGCGATCGGCATGGCGTGGGAAAAGACGGCGCATACAGTCGACAATCTCGGCCGAAAATATCTCTCGCTGTTGCTCGATGATCCATCCTTCGATCAGCAGCTGCAATGCAGCGGCTTCGAGACCGAGGACGGCTACGACATCGTGTGGCAGCGGCCGCGCGACGATCGCAACTTTCGCCCTGATCCTGGGCGCGCGGCTGATCGACGCGACGATCCGGAAGTGTTCAATCGCGGGTGATGCGCGAGCTGGCGAATCATCGCGCGTGGCGCATCGGGATGCACGGTTACAAAATCACCGTGCATCCCGTGCACGCGTTCCCGTTCATCGAGCAACGCGATATCGAATTGCAGCAGCGAGGCGCGGACTGGTGGTGCGTCGCGGTGTGGCGCTTAGAAAGCGCGGAGCCCATCACACTCGATCACTGGGCGCGTCTCGATCGCGAGCGTCTCGCGTTGCAGCTCTACGATTGCGCATATCTTCGCGAGCATCATCCGATCGTAGACATGCGAGCCGTTTACGACCATTGCGCGACGTGGATGGAACACGAAATCAGGAGACGCGCCGCATGATTTGGCCGATTGTAAGCGTCGCGGTGATTTTTTCCTTCAGGTTTCGTCGGCGCGCGTGGTGGGACGAATGATTTGGCTCATGCATCGCTGGCACGCGCGGCGCGAGATGCGTCGTGCATGGCGTCATATCAAGGATAGCGCGCGGCAGATGCGCCAGGATCGCGAAGTCGTCGCCGATCTCCATCTCAGCGAGGCGATCACGGCGTTGCGCTATGCTCGCTCCTGGCTTTACGAGGGACATTCTCGCTAGCGACATGTCGAGCGCCCTTGTCAATATCGCACACAGCTTTTCCGCTTCGCCCGATATCGTCAATATCGCACACAGCTTTTCCGCTTCGCCCGATATCGAAGGCAGGCGGCGGCTGTTTCAGCTGCACGCAACGGCGGCGCGGATCATGCGAGACGAGCGCGTCGCGACATGCGGCCGGCGCTCGATCTTCAGCCATGTCGACGTGCGTTGCGGCGATCGCGCATCCTTCGGTGGCGTCGAGACGTGCGGCTCGGTTTGGATGTGCCCGAAATGCGCCTCGCGCATCGCTGAGGGCCGTCGCCAAGAAATCCGCGCGCTCGCCGATCAGCATTGCCGCTCGGGTGGCGCGATCTACATGGCCGCGTTCACCATCCCGCATCAAGCGTGGGACAGGCTCGACGTGCGAGATGCTGAGGGAAAGCGAACCGATCAAGGATTGTTAGGCGCAATTTCGAAGTCTTGGTCAAAGATGATCAGCGGAAGAGCATGGCAACGTGAGTACGAAAAAGCGGGATGCAGCGGCGGCGTTAGAGCGTTGGAAGTTACTCACGGTCGCAATGGTTGGCATCCCCACCTGCACGCTGTTTTTTTTCTTTCATCGGACGATGCCGCTGCTGAGTTCGGAGTTTTTCTTTTCGAGCGTTGGGCTCGCATCGTTCAACGTATGGGTTTCGGAGATTGCAATGCGAATATATGGCGCTTTGAGAAAGCCGCGAACTACGACGCGGTGACCGACTACGTCGTCAAAGGCAATTTCGATATGGAGTTGACGCGCGGGCACATGAAGCTCGCGAAGGGCGGCGGTCGATCGCCCTGGCAGCTCCTCGCCGATGCTCGCTTAGGCGACAATCGCGCGGTGTGGCTCTTCCGCGAATTCGCGACGGCGTTCAAGGGTGCGCGCCAATTGACTTGGTTCGGCGATCTTCGTGAGGCGCGTAGCGATCTAGACATTGCGAGCGCCGAGGAATCATCGCCGATCATCGGGCGCATTTCACGTCGCGCATTCTCGACAATCCATGCGCGCGGCGTTGCGTGCGACGTGCTGGAAGCGGCCGAGCGTGGCGGTTGGGGCGCGGTGTTGGAATTTTTAGCAGGGGAGGGGATATGTCCCGATCTCAAATCGACGTAGTGATGCGTCACGTCGACAAACTCAAAGCAAGCGCATCGTTGACCGCGCTCGCGCCGAATGCGGCTCCGTTCGCGGAAGCGATCATGGCGCAGCTCGTCGACCTGGAAAATCGTATTGACGCGCTTCAGCGCGCCGTCGACGCGATGCGCGGAGCGCCGATCCTGTGAAACAAGGCCCGCGCAACGTCGCGCTCGGCGCGATCTCTTGTCCGCTGTGTCACGAAGATATGCGCGTGACGACGAACAAGGAAGGTTATCCCACGGCGTATTGCGCGCCGTGTCGCTGTCAGCTCCAAGTCCGCGCGCCGCAAGGCTCGCTGCTACTTCTCGGAAAGGTTCACGAATGGCAAGGCAACGAAGCAATCGCCGAAATGGTCGACGCAGCAGACGCGCGCGTGATGTACCAGAAGCTCCCCGCGTTGAAACCCCCGAAGCTGCCGCCTCACTTGAGCTCGACGAAGCCGGCTTCCTCAAAGACGACAACGCCGGAACCGGAGAAGCCGAAGGATCAGCCGGCAAAGGGCCGCACGTTTCTGGGTCTGCCGCTCTAGAGGACATGATTGCCGAAGCCGCGGCGTCGCCGCTCGGCAATAGCGGCGCGCCGCCGATCGACGCGCCGAAGGTCGAGCCTGCGCTGACGGCGGTCAACTTTCCCGGCATCTGCATGGGCGCTTCGGTGCTCATGTCGCTGGGCCTGAGCAAAATCGGTTTCGGCGCGCTGACCGAGAAGGAAGGCGAGGCGCTGACCAATTCCATGTTGCGCGTGGTGACGGCATTCGAGATTTCCATCGGCGATCCGCGCACGGCGGCGGTCCTCGATCTCGGCGGCACGCTCACCGCGATCATGTTGCCGCGTATCATGGACGACATGGCGCGGCGCAAAGTGCGCAACGCTTCGCCGACGCAAGCGGCGGCGAACGATCGCGCGGCCGATGAGCCTGCATCAGCCTGACAATCGGCTTTATCTCGGCATGGGCGGGAGCGGCAAAACGTGGCTCGCGCTGCGTCATGCCGATGCCTTCGACCGCGTCGTGTACGTTCGGCCGGAAGATCGTGAGCGCGCGCCCTATCCCGAGACGCGCGATCGCATCGCCCTATGCCGCGCGATGCAGCAGCCGCGCTTTGCGGTGACGTTCACGACCGACGCCAACCCGGAGCTCTGGGAATGGGCGAACCGGGCAGCGATGGCGCGCGGTGACTGTCTCGTGATTTGGGAAGAGGCGTCATCGCTCGGCGACGGCAAGCCGCGCCTCCCAACCCATGCTCATGCGCTATGGATGCGCGGCCGTCATGCGCGCTGCCGGGTGTTTGCCTGTTCGCAGCGGCCGTCGCGTATCTCACGCGATTGTACGGCGAACTTGAGCCGCGCCGTGATCTTCGCGACGACGGAGCCGAACGACCTAAAATTCTACCGGGACATGATCGGCGATCGCGCGGCGATCGAGCGCATCCGCTCTCTAGCGAGGTATGAGGCGGTCGATTTCAACCCTTTGGGAGGCTGGACGGTCAAGAAATCGCCCTTCGACTAGCTCGCTAGCGTAACGGCTTTTTCCCCAATGGCATGAAAAATGTCGTAGCGATGGTCAGGGCGATTTTGCCTCGAACCCCGGAGGGGAACATGTCTGTTCGGTCCATTGCCATGACCACGGTCGCGCTCTTCGTCGCGATCTACATCTACGACAAGGTCAAGGGCTCGCTGCCCTGATCGGCCGTTAAGCGTCCCGCCTTAAGAACACAGAGGACTTCGCAAAATGGCGATCAGCAATCAGTTCAAGCTGGTAAACCGAATTGGCACCTTCGCGCAGACGGTCGGCCGTCAGCCGCTCAATCTCGACGTAGGCGCGCCGCTCACCGGCATCGATATCCGGTTGCGTTACACCGTCGCGACGGGAGCGACCGCGCCGACAGGCGTTCAGTACGGCGCGGTGTTTCAACTCGCGCAGCTCATCCAGCGCATGGAGCTGGTGGTCAATGGCGAGGACACCGTCATGTCGGTGCAGCCGTGGCTTTACATCGCGCGTTTCGCACAAGAGCGTGGCGGCCTTTTCCCGCGCGGCTTCGAGACGCCGATCAACATGGCGGCGAACCAGAACACGAACGTGGACGTCCATATCCCGATCCACTTCGATCTCATTCGCGGTCGCAAGCGCAATGACTGCGCGGTCGACCTTCGCGGCATCCGCGCGGCGCAGCTCTATCTGACGTTCGGCGGCGCGGCCAATCTCTTTGGCGTGCCCGGCGCGACGGTGGCGATCTCGAATATCATCGTCGATATCGAGGCCACCTACATCGAGCAAGTGCCCGCGCGCGACAAGAACGGCAAGCCGATCCTCTTCGCGGTGCGCCAGCTCGACGAGCTAACGCTGCCGCTTCCGGGAGCGAACAATCAGACGACGCTCGACATCGATCAGCGGACGGGCGTCAACCTGATTTCGCTGGGCATGTTCTTTGATACGCTCATCGGCGGCGTGCATGGTGGCGACGATACCGGTCTCATCAACGGCGCGACGTTCCAGGGCGATTTGAAGCTGCGCAGCGGCGGCAGCTACTTCGGCGTGACGCAAGCGGCCTTCGTCAAGGCGCGTGCGCGCGACGAAATGCGCTTGATCAACGCCGGGCAGGCGCTCGACGTGGCGTCGATGCTCAATCCGGAGTTCCCCGGCTTCTTCTTCTGGGATCAGCGTTACGACGGCAAATTGTCGACCGGCATTCCGACGGGTGCGCTGGACGCCAATTTGCAGCTCTTGCTCAACCAGAATTTCAACACGGGCAACACGACGCTTTTCGTTCAACGCGAAAGCGTGCGTCCGCTGAACGTCGGTATCTAATACTCGCGGAGGCGGCGCGCCGAGGCCGGTCTATAGGCAGCGCGCCGCCCATCCTCGATTAACTTCGCGAGGCGAGCATGGACGAAAGCGCGGACACTCTCGACCTGGGCAGCGATCCGCTTGACGTTTTCTCGCAAGGCGGCAGCGGGACGGTCGACACGCCGGCCGACAATCCGTCGAACGGCATCGATCTAAATTCGCTTCTCGGCAATCTGACGGGCGCGGCGACGACGGCTTTCACGGCGGCGCAGAACAGCGCGGCGGCGCAGTCGATCGCGCAAGCGCAGATCGCGGCGAGCGCGGCGAGCCCTGGCAACCCGCTGGCGATCCTCTCGACCGTCAATCCCACCTATCTGTGGATCGGTGCCGGCATCATCGTCCTCGCGCTGATCCTGAGGAAGTAGCGCGATGCGTTTTGATGCGCGCATAGGCGAATGGATCGAGCCTAGCGATCGGCTCTGTTCGCTTTTCGATCTTGGCGCGAAGGTATCCGGCAACACTGACAGCACGGCGACGCAAACGTCGAGCGTGAGCTTCATCCCGAGCGTCAGCAACAATTCATCGCAGCCGCTGGTGTCGAGCTTTCCGGCCGGGCAGGGCCTGTCGACGCTCAACACAGCCTTGCCCGGCTCCGCGGCGTTCCTGCCGTCGACCTATGCCGGCTTGACGACGGACACGGCTAGCTCGACCACGCCGTCGCTGACCACGCTGTTGCTGCTGGGCGCGCTCGCGGCCGGCGCATTCTTCCTCTTGCGGAAGCACCTATGAGCGCGGGGCTTGTGCCGATCGACGTATCCATCGCCGCGCCGGCGAGCGGGACGTTTGAGAGCGGCGCTGAGAACGATCTTGGCTTGTCGTTCAATCCGGGCTTTGTCGTCGGTCCGGGCTTCCTGACGCAAAGCGGTACGGCATCGCCTTCGGCGTCGAGCAGCCAGGAAAGCTTCCCGTCGTCGAGTTCGCCCGCGACGGCGTTGGCCAATCCGCCTGCCGGAATTGGCCTATCGACCCTGAACACCGCGCTGCCGAATTCGGCCGGCGCGCTCGCCACGACGTCGACGGCAAGCAGCTCGCTTCTGCTGTGGCTGCTGATCGGCGGCGCGGCAATTCTTCTTTTGAGCGGAGGGAAACGCTGATGGCGTGGGGCAACTCGAGCGACAACGGTATCCGGGCGAGCGGCGGAACGATCGGCATGTTGCTGGTCGTCGGCGGCGCGCTGCTGGCGTTGTGGATGATTCATCCGAAATTCTCCGCGAGCCTCGGGCGGTGAATGTGCGGCGGCAGCTCGTCATCGCAAACATCGGCGACGTCGACCAACACGACGGCGGTCACGAGTGTCAGCAACGTTACAACCAATGTGCCGATCACCGTCGACACGTCGGATTTGGCGGACGCGTTGAAGGCGCTCGCGGGTGCGGACGAGGTGGGCGCGGTCGTGTCGGGCGCGGCGCAAGTGCAAAGCGCGAAGATCGCCGCGAGCGCCGGGCCTTCATGGTCGACGATCATCACGATCGGCGGCGCGTTGATCGGTATCGCGATCGCGCTGCATCTCATCAAGGTAAAGGGCTTTAAATGACGACGCGCAATCGCCCGAATTACCAGATCTATTATCTGCCGCTGACGAACGCCGGGCAGATGGACGTGCCGGCGATCGGCACGCGCGTTGCGATGCTCGGGTGCTTCACCGGCGCGACGGTGATTTTCAGCGGCGGCGCTCAGCAGCTCGCGGGCGGTACGCCAACAGCGGGCACGGTCAATGTCCAGGTTGGCAAGACGCTGGGCGACGGCATTCCCTTCGCGCCGGGCAACAAGCTTCGCGTCGATAACAAATTTGATTTTCTGCGTTTCAGTTGGTCGGCGCAGGCCGGTGTCATCGCGATCATGGCTGTCAGCGACGACGCGGAAGGCAACGGCATCGAATTCGACGCGCCGCCTGCCGTCGCGCTCGGCAACTTCACGCTGCAACAAGGCGGCAACGTCGCTCAGGTCGATTTCAACGGCGCGCTACAGGTGCAGCTCCGCGACGTGTTCGGCGGCTTGATCGGCGAGGGTGATCCGTCGAGCGGCGGCCTGCGCGTCGACAATTCAACGCGCATCGGCGCATCGTCTGTCTCGCTCAATGGGCCGGCGGCAGGCGCGACGACGATCCTGGCGGCAGGATCAAACACAAACGGCGTCACGGTGAAGGCCGGCTTCACTGTGCTCGGCGGCTCAGCGGTTTTCTTGCAGCTCTGTAGTGGCGCGACGCCGCCCACGTCGCTGACAAGCAATCCGTCACTGCTCACGGGTTTCAGCACCTTCGGCGTGCTTCCCGAGGATATCTATTTGCCGCCAGGGCAAGGGCTATATGCGTGGGAAGGCTCGGCCGGCGCTGGCGGCATGTTCGGAACCTACACGGTGCATTGATCATGACAGTCGAGATTGGTCGGAACGTCACCAATTTTGCGAACGGGTCGAGCGTCGTCGCTGTGACGACGGCAACGCTACCCGACGAAACCAAGCCCGTGAGCCAGGACAACGCGCCGAGCGCCGTTGCCACGGCTTACACGATCACGGCGGGACCGGACGGCGCGATGCCGCCCGGCTATCCCGATGCATTTCCCGGCGCGACGGTGAGCGACAATGATCAAACCGGCTGATCTTCTGCCGATCATTCAATGCGAAGCGCCCGATTTCGATCCGGCGCTGATCCTCGGCTTCGTGCAGACCGAAAGCAGCTTCAACGAGCGCGCGTTTCGCATCGATCGCAACGGCGGCAGCTACGGCTTGATGCAGCTCGATCTAAGTACCGCGCGCGATCGCGGCTATCCCGGCGATGCCTTCGGTCTTTACGATCCGAAAACCAATATCCATTACGGCGTGGCGCAGCTCCGCTGGATCAACCGCTACCTCGCGTCTTATTCGGCGGTCGGCCTGCAATCGATGATCGCCGCATACAACGAAGGCGTGGGCCGCGTCGTCAAGGGCAATCCCGATCCGCGTTACGTCGCCTCGGTGATCGCGTCGCGCGATCGTTTCCGCGCGATCCTGCATGAAGGCGTGGCATGACCGTCATCGATGCGGATTACGTCCTGAAGCAGCTAGAGGCTCACCAAGCCGAATGCGCGCGGCGCTGGTGGTCCGTGATGAGTTTAGCGATCGGCAATCTGGTGGTGCTGGTCGCGGGTATGGCGACAATCATCGTCGACCTTCTTAGCCACCATCATTGAGGAGAAAAGCATGAACGCTTCGCTACTCGCATTGCTCGCCCTACTGGTCGAGAATGCGCCGAAGATCACGGCCGATGCTGTGAAAACCTATGCCGATATCGCCCATGGCGAGGGTGGTCTCGGTAAAGTGCAAACCGCGCTGGCCGATCTGTCGAAGACGGTGAGCGACGCGGTTGCGGCTCAGCAGGCCGCGTAACATGGCCGACGAAACCGAGGAAAAGAAATCGCCGCTCGCCGCGCGCATTGCGGCGCTGGAGGACGGGTTCCAAAAGTTGGAGAAGCTGGTGATGAGCCACCACGTCAAATTCAACTGGCCGGAAGAGGCGACCGATGGCGAAGCGAAAGCGTAAGCGTCGGATGCCGAAGCGCGGCAAAAACGGCCGTTTCAAAAAGCGGCGGTGATCGATGGACGGTGACAGCTCGTCGCAATTCTCGACGGATGCCCTTGGCAATCTGATCGGCGAAGCGCCGGGCTCACCGTTCATTACCAATTCCGGCGACGCGATCGGCGCGGGCGGTTCGGTGCTCAGCACCGGCGCGGGTAGCTTGCTCGGCGACCTTGTGCCTTCGCTTCCCTGGTACGTCTGGGTGGCGCTCGGCGTCTTAGGCTTCGTTCTCTTGCGCGATGTGGTGAAGTGATGGACGGCGACACGGTTCAAGCCAACATCGACGATCAGCCCGGCATTTCGGGCGGCTTCAATCCGCTCGCGTTGATCGATTCGACGCTGAGCGACGCGCAGTTGAACAATCTCGCCGGCTCGCCGTCGACCGATGCCGCGCTCGCCTCGGGCGACGAAAGCTTGCTTTCGCAGCTCGGCGCGCCGTCGAGCGCGACGGGCCTCGGCTCGATCTTCGGCAATGTGCCGAGCTGGTTTCTGATCGGCGCTGTCGGGCTGGTGGTCGTGGCCGTGATGATGAGGAAGTAGCGATGGACGGCAGCGACACGTCACAGCAAAGCGACGACAGCACGCCGCAAGAAATCCTGGGCGTGTTTCAGGGGAGTGTGTCGACGCCGCTGGGGCCGGCCGATGCGTTCTCGACCTTGAGCGTCGACCCTTCCGTCCTGGCCGGCAACGCGACGGCGGCCGGCTCGGCTTTCGCGAGCGGCGCGCTTGGGCAGCTCACGCCGTTTCTGCCCTATCTCGCGATCGGCACCGTCGTGCTGGTCGCGGTGATCGCGCTGAAAGGGTGATCCGGCGCGCGACCGCGGCCGATCTTGATCCCGTCGCGGCGATCGCCGTGGCGCTTTGCGCGACGTTCGGCCCGGACTATCCCAAGCCCGATCGTTCACATATCCTCGCCGAGCTGCGCCGGGTTATCGAGAACGGTTTTATCCTGGTAAGCGAAAGGTGCGGGACGATCGATGGCGCGCTGGCTTTGGAGCGCGGCCGGTTTTCATTCTCGGCCGAGCCCGTGATCTTCGATCGCGGATTTTACGCGACGGGCAGCGGGCGGCAGCTCCTCGCCGCAGCGCGCGCGCTCGGCCGAGCGCTGGGCTTGCCGGTCTATGTCACGCGCTTCACGCGCGCGACCGTGCGGCTCGCGGCCGAGCGTCCATCGACACGAGTTGAGCGGTGGGGTCGGCCAGACCCTGACGCTATAGCAATCAAAAAATATATCACTGACAGCCCGGCTTGACGGGTCTCGGTCCCGGCCTTCAACGGGGCTGGCGTGCTACGGCGATGGAGCGGGCGCGGCCGGGCAATCGGAGTAGTGGAAAAACGGCATCCCGACTTCGTGACAGGTCGAGCCGTCCGGCGCTTTCTGGACGTTGACGCAACCGGCGAGCGCGAGGCAAAGCAGCAAAAAAAGCGGTTTCATCCGTTCCCCTTTAAGGTGCGACGGACGATCTTACACACCGTGACCTCGTGAAGGCCAACCCGGAGTCCGATGGCGGCGTTGGAAAGCCCCCTTCGGGCGAGCCGCATGAGATTTCACGGTCGCGCGAGATGCGCGCCAGGGCCTTCCTCTGGCGCTCTGTGGCGGCTTTGGAGAACCGTATCGCTGGCTTGCCCCAAATCTTTTCATGCCGCGCGGCCTGATCGGCGCGATCGCGGGCGAGCGCTGCCAGCACGTCATGCGCCTGGGCGACGGCTTTGAGCGCGTCGGCCGGCAGATCGAGCAGGGGCGAGGGCAAAGCCTCCCCCAAGGTTTTGCGGTGCCGAGGCACACCCCGAAGGGTTGCGGTGAAACCTTGATTGATTGTTAACACGATGCCCAGGGCGCGTAATCGTGAGCGGCCCGGCATGTCATATGCTCGACTTTGAGATAGCCAGCCATCGCTGAGCTGAGGCAGAGCACGACGAAAACCGTTCTCAGCATGGCAACGGCATCCGGGCGAGGACGCGGGTGACGGCGTCGGCGCCGGCCAGGGCCAGCTCGCGATCGTGGGTCAAGCCGGGCAGCGGACAGCCCGGCACGTCGCTGACGATATCGCCGATCGCCGCCGCGAGCTGCTCATAGGCGACCATCAGCGTCAGCAGTTTCTCGCGCTGGGTCATGGCGCTATTTTTTTAGCTGCCAATCTGGCGAAGCGAGCGGCTTCGCGACGCAGTCGCGCAAGCAACGTGGGACAGGGTGGAATGTCGCCATCGGCAATGGCGCGTTCGATTAGTTTAGCGTGTTCTAAAGCTTCAAGCGCTTTGTCGAGCAGTTCACGAATCGTTTCGAATTCGAAGCCTTCAGGTATAATCGTCATGCTGCGGCTCGCGGGGAGAGAGCGCGGGCGCGGTAATTAGATACCGCGTTGCCTAAGCCTGGGGACCGATCGGTGCGCCGTTTCCGCCGCCGAAACGCGCATAATGTATATTATGGGAAATAATGGCGCCACGTTTCACTTCACATACCCAACGGCTAGAGGTAGACAATGTACCTCTATAGCGCCGGCCCGGAACCTTGCGAATCGTCGCCTTGGCAGTCCCGCCGGCTTTGGAGCCTATGGGACATGATGAGACTTAAGGCCGGTAGTTTCATGGCCATGATTGTCAACAATCGAAGCATGCAACTCGTGATGCAAGACATGAACGCGACAATAGAACCGGGAGTTCGCGACGCGGCCAAAAAGTATATCGAGAATATGAAAAACACATGCGATGAGCTCGGGCTGTCTGTTACATCCGATATGACGGTGTATCTGGCTCAAGCGCGAACGGTCCAGGATTTTCGCAATGCCATGGCCATGATTGAACGGGCGATGCATTCCGAACTGAACCGGCGTGTATTTGTTGCTCCCGATACCGCTTACATCGAATTTTTTGAGAGATCTACCCTGTTTGGTGAAAGCGTTTTCAATGCCTTCCCTTCCGCAGCAGACGATATTTTTGAAGCTGGGAGTTGCTTGGCTCTTGAACGCAGTACGGCATGCGTCATGCACCTGATGCGCGTTATGGAATGCGGTCTCGCGGCGCTTGCCGGTGCGGTGGCTGTGGAAAAGCAAAACGATTGGGGAAGCTACTTGCGGGAGATCACTAGGGAACTGACGCAGCGTGCAAAGACATCTGGCGCTCGCTCACCGGATGAACAGTTTTATGCCGAAGCAGCGGCCAGTTTTGATCACGTGCGCAGGGCGTGGCGTAATCCAACTATGCATGTCGAACACACGTATCCACCGAAGCGGGCCAAAGAGATATTGGAAGCAGTAAAATCTTTTATGAATCATCTCTCGACGAAGATTTCCGAGGAACGACGCGCTTGAACGCCTTATCAAAAGCCTCTGGCGACTCATCCGCCTCTAGCTTCTTGGCGATCTCCAAGAATCGTTTGTGTTGCTCGGCGGGTGTTTCTTTGCGCTTAGGCGCAACGGCTTTGCGGGACATGACTCGATGATAGCACTAACGGCGGCCGCGGCCAGGATTTCTCGAATGTTCCGGGTGTCGAGGACCGGAGGTATAAATTTCACTACTGCACCGATTGCATACAAGCACGCGCGCCATGCCCGGGATGCGAATTTCAAGCTGCAAATAAGACTTCTGTCGATCCTCGAAGCAATTTGCGCACAAATAATGAGAAGGTTCGGGCGCGTTAGCCTCTTCTTTCAACGCAAAGGCAATGCCGCCACCATTGGTTTTGCGGCGTTCATATTTCTCCTTTTCAGTTTCCCATTTTTCAAAGCCAGCCACTTTTTCTTCAAGGCCGCGTACCGCCTCAACCAATTGAGATTGCGCAGATTGTGCGGCGAGGATTTGTTCTTGAAGTTCTATGATCGCCGCGTTGCGGATGGCGGCGTCGCTAATGTCCTTCAGTCCCTTCGCCATATCAAACATGGTCTTGAAGGCGCTCAAGCCAGCAAACACTTCAGCTACCATGACATTCGCTCCTGAGTTGTCATCACCAACCGGGATAGCGAGAGGGAGGGAGGCGCTTCACTCGCCCCCTTCCCTCAAAATCTTAACCCATCGTTCTATGAACTCCGCGAAAGTTTCATTCCGGTTGGCGCGATGCCATACGCGCCAGCCTCGCTTAGGGCTGTTCAGTAGTCGTTTCATAAGTCAGGCGCTTGCCAGCAAAGCCTTTGAGCGCGGCTGCGCTGCGTTGAACGTCATCGACGCCGAGGGCCTCACGGTTGTTCTGCCGGAAATCAAACTCGGCGACGTAGCGGTGAAGATGCTGGCTACCGACATGCTGGTAGGTGCCGATCATGCCGCGCTTAAACACGCTGAAATAGCCTTCCAGAGTGTTGACGTGGACGGTCCCGCCTTCCTCTTTGCGCGCGTACTCGGCCTTGGAGTGGTCAACGCTCGCGTGGGCTGCGACCTGCCAGGGGTGCTTGTAGAACTGTGCCCCATCGGTATGCAGGATGCTGGCCGGGTGAACATGCTTCGCGATAAGCGGCATGATGGTGCCCTTGCTCGGCGGCGCATCCAGCACCTCCGAACGGATTTTGCCGCCGCGCTCAACAAGGCTCAGGATCGCGATCTTGTGCTGGTAGCCGGGGCGCTTCTTGGTGCGGGGCGACTTAGACAGAAACGCCTCATCGGCCTCCACGATCTTGCCCGCGCCGCCGATTGGTCCCGCGCTCGGGTCCACTTCCATCGCAAAGCGGATGCGATGGGTCAGATGCCACGCGGTTTTCATCGAGCAATTCAGCAGCCGTTGGATTTGCCGGGTGCTGATACCCTTCTTGCTCGCGCACATAAGATGGATCACCTGGAGCCACAGGCGAAGCGCAAGGTGGCTATCCTCGAAGATAGTTCCCATCCGCACGGTAAAGGGCTTCCGGCAGCCGTAGCACTTGTAGAGGCCCGCGCGGGTAGTCTTGCCCTGAAGCTTCCCGATCTTGTCGCCCGTAGTGCCGCAATGCGGGCAAACCGGGCCATGCGGCCACAGGTGCGCCTCGACATACGCGAAAGCGGCAACTTCGTCTTGGAAGTGGGGAGCGGAAAGAACCGAACGGGCCATAGCGAAATCTCCTATGGCCGAAAATCTATATCAGGGGGTTAGGTATGTCAAGTGTAACGTCGCCAATAATGGAGATGGCGGTCTGTGCATAAGTCATCGGATCAAAGCTCCATTACCCCGCTGTCGCTTCCGGCCTCAGGCAATCGCGACCATGAGCGCATGGACCGTCGCGTTGCCTTGAACCTGGGTCAGATGACCGTTGCTGTCCGGATCGTTCAAGAGAAAGCAACTGCCCG
>DASXCX010000081.1:0-2444 GCA_036490955.1 Allostellaceae bacterium
TGAAGAGGGAAGCTAGGCCCCTATCGTGTCGTCCAGCGAATAGCCGGCGGAGCGCACCGTGCGGATGGGGTCCCTTACACCATCCATGTTGAGCGCCTTGCGCAGGCGGCCGACATGAACGTCGACGGTGCGGGCTTCGACATAGACGTCGCTGCCCCACACCGCGTCGAGCAATTGCTCGCGCGAGAACACGCGGCCGGGATGCTGGATGAGATGATCGAGCAGCTTGTACTCGGTGGGGCCGAGATGGACTTCCTTGCCGGCGCGGCGCACGCGATGGGCGGCGCGGTCCATTTCTATGTCGCCGATGGCGATGACGTCCTCGGCAAGGCTCGGGCGGATGCGGCGCATTACGGCGCGCAGGCGCGCGAGAAGCTCCGTCATCGAGAACGGCTTGGTGAGATAATCGTCGGCGCCGGTGTCGAGGCCGCGGATACGATCCGTCTCCTCGCCGCGCGCGGTGAGCATGATGATCGGGACGTTCCGCGTCTCCTGACGCCCCCGCAGGCGGCGGCAAACTTCGATTCCCGAAAGCTGCGGCAGCATCCAGTCGAGAAGCACAAGATCGGGTTTTTCCTCGGCGGCGACGAGCATCGCCTCCTCGCCGTCGCGCGCTTCGAGCACGCGATAGCCCTCGCGCTCCAGATTGTAGCGCAGCAGGGTGATGAGGGCGCCCTCGTCTTCGGCAACCAGTACGCTCGGTTTCATGATTTGCGCTCGAAGGGCACGCGGGTTTCGCTGGTGGTGTCGGCTTTCGGCCGCTCGTTCGCGAGATGCCCGCCGCTGACCATGTGATAGACAACTTCGGCGATGTTGGTGGCGTGGTCGCCGGTGCGCTCGATGTTCTTGGCCACGAACAGCAGATGCGTTGAAAGCCCGATCGTGCGCGGATCTTCCATCATGTAGGTGAGGAGTTCGCGGAACAGGCTGTTGTAGGTTTCGTCGATCTCGCCATCCTGCTTCCAAACCGCTTCGGCAGCGCCGGCATCGCGGTCGGAATAGGCATCGAGCACGAGCTTGAGCTGCGCGAGCGATTGCTTGCCCATGCGCGCCAGCGACTGCGTGAGGCGGATCGGCGGTTCGCGGTTCAGCACGATGGCGCGCTTGGCGATGTTCTTGGCAAGATCGCCGATGCGCTCGAGTTCGCTGGCGATCTTGATCGCGGCCAAGGTCTCGCGCAGATCGACCGCCATCGGTTGACGCAGTGCGAGAAGCTTCAGGGCCTGGTCTTCGACGGCGATCTGCAACTGGTCGATCTGGCGGTCGCCGCCGACCGCGTTCTCCGCGAGGCCGGTGTCACGTTTGGCAATGGCCTCGATGGCGTTGGCAAGTTGCGCTTCGGCAAGGCCGCCCATCTGGGCGATGTTGGACGCAAGCGTCTCCAGCTTTTCGGTGAAGGCCTTAACAGTATGATCCGTCATGTCTCTCGCCCAGCTGCGCATCGCGCGTCGAACCTCTGCTTAGGGTGCCTGCACCAAGGATGTGCGACACTTTTATGACAGTTCTATGACAGCGCGGAAAGCGGCTCTGAAGACGGCAGAAACACTGTGAATGTCGTGCCCTCGCCCTGGCGGCTCTCGATGGTCAGACGGCCTTGATGGCGGTTGACGATGTGCTTGACGATGGCGAGACCGAGGCCGGTGCCGCCTTTTTCCCGGCTGCGCTTCACATCGACCCGGTAGAATCGCTCGGTGAGGCGCGGAACAGCGGATTGCGGGATTCCCTCGCCGTCATCGCGGATGGCGACCGCCAGCATCCGATCCGCCCCAAGCCGGCCCGCGATCTCCGTCATGCCCAGCGTGATCCAGACATGGCCGCCCGGCTTTCCGTATTTGATCGCGTTGTGGATCAGGTTCTGGAAGATCTGGATCAGTTCGTCGCGTCCGCCCACGGCTGGAGGCAGAGCCGAAGCCGCGGAAATTTCAAGCGCGATGCCGTCGAGTTTTGCGAGCGGCGTCAGTGCCGCGACAGCCTCGTGCAAAATCGTTTCCAGCGAGACGCTGCCGGACGGCGGCACATGCTCGTTCTGCTCGATGCGCGTGAGCGAGAGCAGATCGTCGATCAGACGGCGCATCCGCCCGGCCTCGACCATCATGATGTCGAGGAACTGGTCGCGCGCTTCGGGGTCTTCCTTGGCATGGCCTTTAAGCGTCTCGATGAAGCCGGTGAGCGCCGCGAGCGGCGTGCGCAATTCGTGGCTCGCATTGGCGACGAAGTCGGCGCGCAACTGTTCCGCGCGTTTCACCGACGTCAGATCGTGCAACAGCAGGATCGTGACGGCTGGGTCGGACCCCGCGCGGGCGGCATACGCCTGATAGGTACGCTGCACCGGCACGGGCGTTGTGTATTCGACGGACGACGTTTCCCCGGTCGCGGCCGTTGTGCGGATCGCGTCCAGCACCGGCGGCGTGCGCACGATCGCAGAGACGTGCTTGCGTTCCGCG
>DASXCX010000082.1:0-2622 GCA_036490955.1 Allostellaceae bacterium
GCGCGACCGCTTTCTTGGGCGAGCGGCGGCCGATCCATAATTTCAGCGCGCCGTTATCGCGCCGGTAGCCGTTGAGATGGACGCCGTATGCTTTGACGCCGAAGAACGGCACGGCGCCGCGGTCGAGTTTGAAATGCGGCGTCGCGCCCCAATGCGGCGCCACCGTGAAACATTCATAGCGCCATTTCGAGACGATTCCGGCGCTCACCAATTTCTCGGTTACGTCGTCGATGATCTTGCTGAGCTCGTCGAAACCACCCTCGGCGCGGAAGCGCACGCCATCGTCGTTCACCGCGAACAGCTTGGGGAACCGGCGCAGCGCTTCGGCGTTGTCTTTACGGATCAGGCCCAGCCGGTCGGCGCCATGCCGAAACGGCAGGAAGCGATCCGCGCGGTATTCGTTACAGAGCTCGATGTGTCGCAGCAGACTCATAGGGTACTCGTGTCGATCGCCTCCTTATCATAGTGCAAAGCGCAGCAGGAGGGTTCCATGAAACGAACCATCGGCTTTTTGCCTCTGGCCGCGATTTTGGTATTGGCGCTGTCGGCTTGCTCGGATGCCATACCCGCGCCGGGCTATACGCAAAGTCGCGCGATCAATCAGGATATCGACGCGACCCATGTCGTCGGGCCGACCGCGACTTCGCCGGCGTTTACCGCGAAGAACCCGCTGCAGACGCTGACGCCCTGGCGCAATGAGGAAACCATCGACACGACCAATCGCGTCGAGCAGACCGGCCAGATTCCGCAATAGCGGCGGCGCGCCGAAGCGTGGCCTACCGTGCTTCCAGTTCGGTGTCCCAGTAGAGGAAGTCACGCCAGCTATGATGCAGATAGTTGGGCGGGAAGGCGCGGCCATTGTCGCGCAGCATCTGTGTCGTCGGCTGGACGGGCCGGTGCGCCGGGAACATGCCCGCCTCTTCGGGTAGCTGGCTACCCTTCAGCAGATTGCAGCTCGAGCAAGCGGTGACGACGTTTTCCCAGGTCGTCCAGCCGCCGCGCGAGCGCGGCACGAGATGATCGAAGGTGAGGTCGTGGGTCGGGAAATCCTCGCCGCAATACTGGCAGGCGAAGCGGTCGCGCAGGAACACGTTGAACCGGGTGAAGGCCGGGCGGCGCGCCATGGCGATATAGGATTTGAGCGAGATGACGCTCGGCAACCGCATCTCGAAACTCGGGCTGCGGACGACCCGGTCGTAGTGCGAGACGATGCGAACGCGGTCGAGGCAGACGGCTTTGACGACTTCCTGCCAGGGCCAAACCGATAGGGGGAAATAGCTCAGCGGCCGGAAATCGGCATTCAGCACGAGCGCCGGGCAACTATCGAGCGCTAGCGACAAACCAACACCTCATCGCTGCCTACCCCAAGCACCTCCGTAAGTAGCACGCTGAGCGTGACAAATCCATGGCAATACGAAAACGACACCAGCCCTAGCGTGGCGGATTTGACGCTCCCACCCATTGCTGCGACTCGTACGGCGTCCGCTGCGAAGCAATGCGAACGTCGGAATCGGGACACTAGCGGGTCGGCACCGGTTTCTCGCCCCGATAATCATAGAAGCCGCGTCCCGCCTTGCGGCCGAGCCAGCCAGCCTCGACGTATTTCACCAAGAGCGGGCAGGGGCGGTATTTCGAGTCGGCGAGGCCTTCATAGAGCACCTGCATCACCGAGAGGCAGGTATCGAGGCCGATGAAATCGGCGAGCGCGAGCGGCCCCATCGGGTGATTGGCGCCGAGATGCATGGCGGTATCGATGGCATCCACCGAGCCGACGCCTTCATGCAGCGTGTAGACCGCCTCGTTGATCATCGGCAGCAGGATGCGGTTGACGATGAAAGCCGGGAAATCCTCGGCCGCGACCGGCGTCTTGCCGAGCTTTACCGAGAGCTCGTGCACGGTGTTGAACGTCGGCTCGTCGGTGGCGATGCCGCGGATCAACTCGACCAAGGTCATTACCGGCACCGGATTCATGAAATGCATGCCGATGAAATGCTCGGGCCGATCGGTGGTCGCCGCGAGCCGCGTGATCGAGATCGAGGAGGTGTTGGTGGCGATGATCGCGTCGGACTTTAGATTGGGCACGAGCTTCTTGAAGATGTCGCGCTTGATCTCTTCGCGCTCGGTCGCCGCCTCGATGACGAAATCGCACTGGTTGAAGAGCTTATAGTCGGTGCCGATATTGATCCGCTTCAGCGCCGCGGATTTGTCGTCCTCGCTGACGCGACCGCGCGCCACCTGGCGGCCCATATTCATGTCGATCAAACCGATCGCCTTCTGCAGCACCGGCTCGCTGATATCGGCGATCTTCACATCGTAGCCGGCGAGCGCGCAGACATGCGCGATGCCGCTCCCCATCTGTCCGGCGCCGATGACTCCGACCGAGCGGATCGAATGGAGCGACGGGGTTGCCATAAGGATTGCCTTTTCTGGCTGCTCTGGACGGGTCAGCGATTCGCGAGCTTCTTGACGAGTTCCGCGTCGAGCGCGGGAACAAGCTGAAAGAGATCGCCGACGAGGCCGTAATCGGCGATCTGGAAGATCGGTGCTTCCTCGTCCTTGTTGATCGCGACGATGACCTTCGAATCCTTCATGCCGGCCAGATGCTGGATCGCGCCGGAAATG
>DASXCX010000083.1:0-20389 GCA_036490955.1 Allostellaceae bacterium
GCTATTGGGTCGGCGAAGCCCATGCGCACCAAGGCTATATGAGTGAAGGATTGACGCTGACCTTGCGCTTTGCTTTCGAGCGGCTGCGTCTGCATCGTGTCGAGGCAGCCTGCCTGGCGCACAACGTGCCGAGCCGCGGGCTGCTGCTGAAATCGGGTTTCACCGAAGAAGGCTATGCCCGCGAATATCTCTGCATCGACGGGAAGTGGCAAGACCACATTCTTTTCGGCATCCTCGCCCATGAATGGGCGCGGCAAAATAATTTTTAGGGCACGATTGCCGACACGTCATCCCCGCGAAAGCGATCGAGATGACCACGTCACCGTCATTGCGCGCGCAGCAAGCAATCCGGGAGCCTCACGCGAAGCCTCGATTGCTCCGTCATGCTGCGGGCTTCTCGCGACGACGAGCGTGGATTGTCACGCGTGCCCGGCTTCGGCGGAGAGCGCGAAGGGATCGACGCCCAGCTTGCCGATCGCGCGCCGCCATTTGTCCTCATTCGTATCATCGAAGAGTAGCGCGTTGTCCGCCGGCACGGTGAGCCAGCCATTGGCTTGGATCTCGGCATCGAGCTGGCCTGGGCCCCAGCCGGCATAGCCGAGCGCCAAAAAGCGCCGGCCCGGGCCTTCGCCGCGACCGATCGCGCGCAGGATGTCCAGCGTCGCGGTCAGGCCGACATCGCCCACGACCAGCGTCGCCTGCTCGGTATAGTCGGTCGAATGCAGCACGAAGCCACGAGCCGCCTCGACCGGGCCGCCGAAATGCACGCGCGCACCGTTGAAGCCATCGCCTGCGATACCGAGTTGCTTGACGAGTTCGCCCATCGATGGCTGCTCGACCGTCTTGTTGACGACGAGACCCATCGCGCCTTCGGCATTATGCGCGCACATGAAAACGACCGAGCGGCTGAAGCGCCGGTCCTCCATTTGCGGCATCGCGATCAATAATTGGCCGGCGAGCGAGGTCAAAACGGTGCATCCTTTCGCCCGATTGAGATAAGTGGGCGGCGGCCCGGTTGCAAGAACACGCTAATATGGTGTCCCCGCGACGATTCTCGCCTTTGGCGAGGGTGGTGCCGCGACCTATAAGGACGCCATGAAGCGGCCTCGTGCGGCTTTGGCGCTCATCGCGCCCTCTGTGCTGTTTTGGGCGGCGGTCCTATGTCCTGGGCGCGCCGCGGCCGACGCCGCCTCGCCCTGGTATCAGACCGAGCAAGGGCGGGCGCGGCTTATCGCGGCGACGGCGGATCCGGGCGACACGGCGAGCGTCAGCCTCGGCCTGCAATTCGAGCTCGCGCCGCATTGGAAGATCTATTGGCGCTCGCCCGGCGATGCCGGCTTCCCGCCCGAGCTCGATTGGCGGGGCTCGACCAATCTCGCCACCGCGACGGTCGCCTGGCCGGCACCCGAGCGCTTCTCGGTCCAAGGGCTCGAAACCGCGGGCTACAGCGGCGCGGTCGTTTTGCCGATCACGGCACGCGTCGTAGAGACGGGTCAGCCGCTACATCTCAAAGCGCATCTTTCCTATCTCACCTGCAGCGAGATTTGCGTGCCGCGCGAGACCGATCTTGCGCTCGACCTGCCGGCGACGGGCGCCGGCTATGCGGCGCTGATCGATCAGTACCGCGCGCAAGTGCCGGGCGATGGCACCGCCGAAGGGCTGGCCGTGACCGGCGCTGTACTGCGCCCGGGCGCGAAGGCGGCGCTCGATCTCACCATCGCCAGCAAGAATCCGCTTGCGGCGCCCGATGCCTTTATCGAAGGCGGCGGCGCAGCGCTGTTTGGCGCGCCGGCCGTGCTGACGCGCGCGTCCAAGGCGACGATCTTGCGCCTGCCGATCAGCGGCGATGCGCGCGATGTCGTTGGCCGCAAGCTCACCGTTACCCTGGTCGACGGGCCGCGCAGCATGAGCGTGCCTGTCGCGGCGACGGAAGGCGAGGGGCTGATCGATGTCAAGATCCTCGCGACGATGCTCGGCCTCGCGCTTATCGGTGGGCTGATCCTCAATCTCATGCCCTGCGTGCTGCCGGTCTTGTCGCTGAAGCTGCTCGCTGCGTTGCCGCAGCCGGGGCACACGACGCGCGACACGCGGCGCGCTTTCCTCGGCACGGCGTTCGGTATCGTGCTCTCTTTCCTGGTGCTCGCCGTCGCGACCGCCGCAGCGAAAGCGGCGGGGCTCGCGGTCGGCTGGGGCGTGCAGTTCCAGGATCCGTTGTTCCTGATCGTCCTCGCCGTGTTGCTTGTGCTCTTCGCCTGCAACCTCTGGGGTTTTTTCGAGGTGCCGCTGCCGCGCGGCGTTGCCGCGATCGCGGAGCGCGGGCCGCTCGGCAGCGTCGCGACCGGCGCTTTCGCGACCTTGCTCGCGACGCCATGCTCCGCGCCCTTCGTCGGCACGGCGCTGGGCTTCGCGCTCGCGGCCGGACCGACGGAGATCGTCGCGATCTTCCTCGCGCTCGGCCTCGGCATGGCCGTGCCTTATCTGCTGGTCGCGGCCGTACCGGGGCTGGCGCGCGTGTTGCCGCGGCCGGGGCGGTGGATGATCTATCTGCGCTGGGTGCTCGGCGCCTTGTTGCTCGGCACGGCGCTGTGGTTGTTGGCTGTCTTGAGCGGCGAGCTCGGCCAGCGCGCGGCGCTCGCGATTGCGCTGCTCTTGGGCTTCGCGGGCCTGACGCTTGCCGTGCTGCACGAGCCGGTGTCGCGTTGGATGCTTGTGGGCGCCGCGCTTGTGGGCGCGCTCTTCGTGCCGGGTCTTGCGCCGCCGCTGCCGCGTCTTGCCGCCGCGGCGGCCGAAGGCCCGTGGCGCGCTTTCGATGCCGGCGCGATCGGCGGGCTGGTGCGCGATGGTGATGTCGTCGTCGTCGATGTTACGGCCGATTGGTGCCTTACCTGCAAGGTCAACGAGCGGCTGGTGCTCGATCGCGCGCCGGTGAGCGATGATCTGGCGAAGCCCGGTGTGGTGGCGATGCGCGCCGATTGGACGCGGCCCAATCCGGCGATCGATGCCTATCTCGCCCGTTTCGGCCGTGTCGGCATTCCGCTCAACGTCGTCTACGGCCCCGCGGCGCCGGGCGGGCTGCCGCTTCCGGAATTGTTGACGGCGGGTGCCGTGACCGAAGCGCTTGCCCAGGCGGCGGGGCGGTAGCTAAGCTGCCCCTATCCCAAAAAGCCCAAGCCCAAATGAGGAGGAGTTCATGACGATTGCTGTTGGCGAGAAAATTCCCTCGGCGAAGCTCAAGACCATGACGGCGGAAGGTCCAAAGGACATTTCCACCGACGATATTTTCAACGGCAAGCGCGTCGTGCTGTTCGCCGTGCCGGGGGCTTTCACCCCGACCTGCTCGGCCAAGCATCTCCCGGGCTTCGTCCAAAAGGCCGCCGAGATCAAGGGCAAGGGCATCGACACCATTGCCTGCCTCGCGGTCAACGACGCTTTCGTGATGGGTGCCTGGGGCAAAGACCAGAACACCGGCGACAAGGTGCTGATGCTCGCCGACGGCGCGGCTGCTTTCACCAAGCAGCTCGGCCTCGATCTCGACCTCACCGGCCCGGGCATGGGCGTGCGCTCCAAGCGCTACGCGATGGTGGTTGATAACGGCACCGTCAAAGCGCTGCAGGTCGAAGCCCCTGGCGCGTTCGAAGTCTCGAGCGCCGACGCGATCCTGAAAGCGCTGTAAGCGTCTTTCGGTCCATGCTCGTGATTGCGAGTGAAGTGAAGCCCTTTGGGCTCCTCGCAATGACGGGTTTTTAGCTACTCGCGCTTTCTCCGTTGCGCGCTTGCTCGACGCCTTGTCGAGCGAGCGCGTCGGCGCGCTCGTTCTCGGGATGGCCGGCATGGCCTTTGACCCAGTGGAACTGCACGTCGTGGGTCCCCATCGCCTTCTCGAGCCGCTGCCATAGATCGACATTCTTCACCGGCTTCTTGTCGGCGGTCTTCCAGCCGTTGCGCTTCCAGTTGTGGATATATTTCGTGATGCCGTCGCGCAGATACATGCTGTCGGTATGGAGATGCACCTCGCTCGGCCGCTTCAGCGCTTCGAGTGCGGCGATCGCGCCCATCAACTCCATGCGGTTGTTGGTCGTCGGATTGGCCGAGCCGAAGAGCTCTTTCTCGTGGTCGCCATAGCGCAGGATGGCGCCCCATCCGCCGGGGCCGGGATTGCCGCTGCAAGCGCCATCCGTGTAGATGTCGACGTGCGACCGCACCGTCTCGCTGCTCGCCTCGGCCATCAATCGAATCCGCCCATCACTCGAGTCCATAGGCGCTGCTGCGCGCGATGCCACGGTGGAAGCGGAGCTTCTGGCGGTATTCGAGCGGGTCTTTCGGCTTCACCAGCGCGCCCGGTGGATGGTTGAGCCGGTCGTAGAGCCGCGTCAGCAGGAAACGCAGCGCGCTGCCGCGCGCGAGGATCGGCAAAGCGTCCATTTCCTCGCGCGTCAGCTCGCGCGCGTCGCGATAATGGCGCAACAAGAGCTTCGCTTTGGTGACGTTGAAGCTGCCATCCGCCTCGAAGCACCAGGCGTTGAGACAGATCGCGATGTCGTAGGCGAGGAAATCGTTGCAGGCGAAATAGAAATCGATCAGCCCCGATACCGCGCGATCGTGAAAGAACACATTGTCGGGAAAAAGATCGGCGTGGATCACGCCGGCGGGCAAGGCTTTCGGCCACAGCCGGGTGAGGGCATCGAGCTCTTCGCCAAGCTCTTGGCTGAGGCCGGGCGCGATCTCGTCGGCGCGCGCGGCGCAGGATCGATAGAGCTTATGCCAGCCCTCGAGCGAGAGCGCATTGGCGCGCCGCAATCCGAAATCGGCGGCGGCACGGTGGAGCTGCGCCAAGGCACCGCCGATCGCGCTGCAATGCTGGGGCTCGATGCGCCGCGGCCACATGCCGTCGAGGAAGCTGACGATCGCGGCGGGCCGGCCGCAAAGCTGGCGCAACGCCGTGCCATCCCTGGCGTGGATCGGAGTCGGGCAGGCGACGCCCTTGCCGGCGAGATGGTCGAGCAGGGCCAAGAAGAACGGCAGATCGGCCGGATCGACTCGCTTCTCGTAAAGGGTGAGGATGTAGGTGCCGCGCTCGGTACGCAGCAGATAATTCGAATTCTCGACTCCCTCGGCGATGCCCTTGCACGAGACCGGCTCGCCGAGCGCGTAATCCGCCAGGAAGGCCCTCAGCTCGTCATCGGGAACATCGGTGTAGACAGCCATCTTGCCCAGGCTCGCCGCGGGTTGCGGGCGAGGCGTCCGGCGCTTGTGCCCCCGGCACGCCTCGAATAAAGTGCGGGCCGCATCATCCGACCGCCGCCGCGAGCGAGCAAGCGAATACCGGGCCTACGCGCAGGGAAGAGAAAAATGAGGGGATCGACGCCGGCACAGCGCGCCTCCCGGCGGGCGAGATTTGTTGGGTGGAGCTTGGCCGTTTTGACGACGCTTGCACTGGCTGCCTGCTCCAATTTCGGCGGCCGCGGCAATTCCTATACCTGTCCCGCCACGACGACCGTTCCCGAGCTGCAAACGGCGGTTCAGCTCGTGCCCGGTCCGAACGGCGCCGCGATTCAATCCTCGGGCCGCATCAACACGGTCACGGCGGAATGCGATCGCGACAAGGACAACGGCGTGCTGAGCAAAGTGACGGTCGATTTCACAGGCCTCAGGACCACGCCTGCGATCAATCAAGTCGCGCTGCCCTATTTCGTCGCTTTGGCCGATGCGACCGGCAATATCCTCGGCAAGCAGCAATACACGATGACGCTCAGCTTTCCGCCCGACGCGCAGGTCACCAAGGCCAACGACGCGGTGACGGTGCATATCCCGCTGAAGAACGCCCAGCTCGGCAACGTCTATACGGTCGTGGTCGGCTTCCAGCTCACGCAGAGCCAGCTCGACTACAACCGCTCCCATATGCAGTGATACGGCCGGGCTGATGGCGGAGCGCCGTACCCGCAAGCGCAGGCGCGCGAAGCGCGAGGAAGATACCGTCTTTGGGCGGGTCGAGCGTATCGTCGATCGCGGCGATTGGGCGCTCGATTTCTACCACCATCTCCTGACCGTCTCGCCCTGGACGCTGTTCCTCATCCTGGTCGCCACCTACATCGGCTTCAATCTCGTCTTCGGCGTACTTTATGTGCTTCAGCCGGGCGGCATCGCCAATGCCGGGCGGGGCTCGTTCCCCGATGCGTTCTTCTTCAGCGTGCAGACCATGGCGACGATCGGCTATGGCGACATGCATCCGGCGACGGTCTACGCCAATCTCCTCGTTACCGTCGAGGTATTGCTCGGCATGACCGGGCTCGCCCTCGCAACCGGCCTCGTCTTCGCGCGTTTCTCGCGGCCGACGGCGCGGGTCATGTTCAGTCAGGTCGCAGTGGTGACCAATCACGATGGCGTGGCCAGCCTGATGTTCCGTGCCGCCAATCGCCGGCGCAACGAGATCCTCGAAGCCCAAGCGACCGTGATGCTGCTGCGCGATGAGATCAACGCCGAAGGTGTCGAGATGCGGCGCTTTCACGAAATGGCTGTGGCACGCCCGCATACGCCGATGTTCGCGCTGACCTGGACGGTGATCCATCCGATCGATCAATCGAGCCCGCTCTTCGGTGCGAGCCACGAAAACCTGCTGCGTACGCATACGCAGATCATCGTGAGTATCCTCGGCCTCGACGAGACCTTCTCGCAGACGATCCATGCGCGCCACACTTATGAAGCCGACGAGATTCGCTGGAACCATCGTTTCGCCGATATCCTGACGCGCGCCCCGGACGGCCATCGCCAGATCGATTACCGCCGCTTCCACGATACGGTCGAGGCGGAAGAGCCGGCGGCGACGGGCCGCCATCGCGCGAGGTGAAAGCATGATCGCGCGCGTCCTGTCGGTCGTCCTCGCGGTTCTCGGTGCGGCCATCGCCGGCGCCGCTGGCGCGCAAGAAGAGAAGGTCCTCAACGTCTATAACTGGTCCGACTACATCGCCGCGGACACGGTCGCGAATTTCGAGAAAGACACCGGCATCAAGGTGAATTACGACGTCTACGACAGCAACGAGGTGCTCGAGGCGAAGCTGCTCGCCGGGCATTCGGGCTACGACGTCGTCGTGCCTTCGGCCGCGCCCTATCTTGCGCGCCAGGCCGTGTCCGGCGTCTATCGCAAGATCGACAAGGCGGCGCTGAAGAATTACGGCAATCTCGATCCACAGATCCTTTCGGCGGCGGCCAGTGCCGATCCGGGCAATCAGTTCGGCGTGCCCTATATGTGGGGCACGACCGGCTTCGGCTATAACCGCGCGCAAGTGAAACAAGCTTTGGGCGACGGTGCGCCGACCGACAGCTCGGCGCTGATCTTCGATCCGGCGAATGCGAAGAGGCTCGGCACCTGCGGCATCGAGCTGCTCGACAGCGCGCAGGAGCTGTTTCCCGCCGCGCTCGCTTATCTCCACGCCGATCCCTTGAGTCGCATGCCGGCCGATCTCGAGCGCGCCGCCGGTGTGATCGAGGCGATCCGGCCCTCGATCCGCAAATTCCATTCGTCCGAATACATCAACGATCTCGCGAACGGCGACATCTGCGCCGCCTGGGGTTATTCCGGCGATGTCGTGCAGGCGCGGAACCGGGCGCAGGATGCGAAGAACGGCGTCGATATCGCCTACACGATTCCCAAAGAAGGCGCGATGATCTGGATCGACATGATGGCGATCCCGGCCGACGCGCCGCACCCCGAGAACGCGCTCCGATTCATCGACTACATCCTTCGCCCCGATGTCGCGGCGAAAATTAGCGACACGGTCGCCTACGCCAATCCCAATCAAGCGGCGACGAAACTCGTCGATCCGAAGATCAGCGGTGATCCCAATATCTATCCGTCCGCCGAGGTGCGTGCGCGGCTATTCTTCGATAAGCCGGTGACGCCGCAATATGAGCGGCTGCGCACCCGCGCCTGGACGCGCATCAAGACGGGCCAATAGGCGTGGCCGCTCATCTTTTTATCGAGCAGGTCGTCAAACGCTATCCGAACACGACGGTGGCGGCGGTCGATGGCGTGTCGCTCGAGATCGCGGCCGGCGAGTTCTTCGCGCTGTTGGGTCCGTCGGGCTGCGGCAAGACCACGCTGCTACGGCTGCTCGCGGGTTTCGAGACGCCGGATAACGGTCGCATCCTGATCGATGGCCAGGATATGGCGCCTGTTCCGCCTTATGCGCGGCCGACCAACATGATGTTCCAGTCCTATGCGCTCTTCCCGCACATGAGTGTCGCGGAGAATGTCGGCTTCGGACTGCGGCAGGACAAGCGGCCCCGCGCCGAGATCGCCGAGCGCGTCGCGGCGATGCTCGATCTGGTGAAGCTCGGAGCGCTGGCGCAGCGCAGGCCGGGCCAGCTCTCGGGCGGCGAAAAGCAGCGCGTCGCTTTGGCGCGCGCCCTCGTCAAGGAGCCGAAGCTCCTGCTGCTCGACGAACCGCTCACCGCACTCGACCGCAAGCTGCGCGAGGAGACACGCTTCGAGCTGGTGCGCATCCAGCAGCGGGTCGGCATCACTTTTCTGCTCGTGACCCACGATCAGGAAGAGGCCATGAGCATGGCGAGCCGCATCGCCGTCATGGATCGCGGCAAGATCGCGCAGCTCGGGCCGCCCGCCGATGTCTACGAGCACCCCGATAACCGCTTCGTCGCCGGCTTCCTCGGCGCGGTCAATCTACTCGAGGCGCGCGTCACGGCGTTTGAAAGCGGCACGGCGACGCTCGAATGCGCCGAGGCGGGCGTGGCCCTGACCCTTGCCCATGAGCGGCCCTTGGTGCGGGGCGCGCTCGTCACGGTCGCCGTGCGGCCGGAGAAGCTGCTGCTCGGCAGCACAGCCAACCCGGCCTGGGCCAATGCGCTTGCGGGCCGGGTGCATGGCATCGCCTATCGCGGCGAAGCCTCCGATGTCGAGATCGCGCTGGCCAGCGGCAAGGTGGTGCGCGCGACCATCGCCAATGCCGATCGGCAATCGCGCAGCAGCCTCGCGCTCGGCCAGAACATTTTTCTCGGCTGGCGGCGCGATGCCGGCGTGGTGCTCGAGCGATGAGGCGTTTCGCCGCCGTGCTGCCGCCTTATGCGTGGCTGATGCTGTTCTTCTTCGTGCCATTCCTCATCGTCCTGAAGATCAGCCTCGCCGATCAGGCGATGGGCATTCCGCCCTACACCCCGCTCATCGCCGACGACCGACTCCAAGCGAGCGGCGCGAATTATCAATTCCTGACGAGCGACAGCCTATACGCCCGAGCCTATCTCAACGCGATCTGGTTCGCCGCGTGGTCGACCTTGGGCTGCCTGCTGATCGGTTATCCGCTCGCCTATGCGATTGTGCGGGCGCCTTTGCGCTGGCGCAACGCGCTGTTGCTGCTGGTCATCCTGCCGTTCTGGACCAGCTTCTTGATCCGCGTTTATGCCTGGATCGGATTGCTGAAGGGCAACGGCCTCATCAACAATTTTCTGATGCAGATCGGCCTCATTCACGCGCCGTTGCCGCTGATCAACAATTCCTTCGCGGTCTTTGTCGGCCTCATCTATTCTTATTTGCCTTACATGGTATTGCCGCTCTATGCGGCGCTCGAAAAGCTCGATCCGATCCTCCTCGAAGCCGCCGCCGATCTCGGCTGCCGCCCGCGCCAGGCTTTCTGGCGCGTGACTTTGCCGCTGTCGCTCCCCGGCATCGTCGCCGGCTCGCTGCTCGTCTTTATCCCGATGTGCGGCGAGTTCGTCATCCCCGATCTCTTGGGCGGGGCCGATACGCTGATGATCGGCCATGTCCTCTGGGACGAGTTCTTCACCAATCGCGATTGGCCGCTCGCCTCGGCGGTCGCCGTCGCGATGCTGATGCTGCTCGTGCTGCCGATGGGGTTGCTGCGCCGCTACCTGACGGGCGAAGGCGAGCGTGCATGAGGCTGACTCCATGAACCGGCGCCTCTCGCCCTTCCTCGCGATCATGATGGTCGTTGGTTTCGTCTTCCTCTACGGGCCGATCGCTTCGGTGATCGTCTATTCGTTCAATGCCTCGCGCCTCGTCACGGTCTGGGCCGGCTTCTCGACCCAGTGGTATGGCGAGCTGCTGCGAAACGAGCAGATCAAGCACGCCGCGCTCATCAGCTTCGAGATCGCGATCCTTTCGGCGACCGGGGCGTTGATCCTCGGGACGCTCGCGGGCTTTGTATTGTCGCGCTAT
The DNA here is from genome assembly GCA_036490955.1 of Allostellaceae bacterium. Taxonomy (GTDB): domain Bacteria; phylum Pseudomonadota; class Alphaproteobacteria; order ATCC43930; family CGMCC-115725; genus CAIKMD01. The sequence goes on from DASXCX010000083.1 coordinate 10,187, forward strand.
CGCCGGTTCGTCGGCCGCACGCTCTTCGGCGCGCTGATCACCGGGCCGCTGGTGATGCCGGAAGTCATCACCGGCCTGTCGCTGCTGCTGCTCTTCGTCGCGCTGGAGCAGGCAATCGGCTGGCCACGCGGGCGCGGCGTCCCGACCATCGTCATCGCGCATATTACGCTCGGCATGGCCTATGTCTCGGTCGTGGTCGAAGCGCGGCTCGCCTCGTTCGACCGCTCGCTGGAGGAAGCGGCGCTCGATCTCGGGGCGCGGCCGGCGAAGGTGTTCTTCGTCATCACCCTGCCGCTGATCGCGCCGGCGCTGGTCGCAGGCTGGCTCTTGGCCTTCACGCTCTCGCTCGACGATCTCGTGATCGCAAGCTTCACCACCGGGCCGGCGGCGACGACCTTGCCGATGGTCATCTTCTCGAGCGTGCGCTTGGGTGTCAGCCCGCAGATCAACGCGCTTGCCACCATCTTGCTCGCGGCGGTCGCGGTGGTGGTCGTGATCGCGGGTCGCTTGGTCGCTAGAACTCGTAATCCAAGAGCGACGTGACCGGCACGTCGAGCCGCTGACGGCCCTTCAAGCCGGTCAGCTCGATGATGAAAGCGCCGCCGACGACGTTGGCGCCGACCATGCGGCAGAGCCGCACCGCGGCGGCGGCGGTGCCGCCGGTGGCAAGCAGATCGTCGACGATGACGACACGCTGCCCGGCTTCGATCGCATCCGACTGGATCTCGACTGTGTCGCTGCCATATTCGAGGTCGTAGGTATGCGGAATGGTCTTGCCCGGCAGCTTGCCCTTCTTGCGGATCATGACGAAGCCGCAACCCAGCAGCACAGCGACCGGCGCCGCGACGAGAAACCCGCGTGACTCGATGCCAGCGAGCAAATCGGGCTTCAGCGCGCCGAGCGCCTCGGTCATTTGCGCGACGGTTTCTTTCCAGGCGCCGGGATGTTTCAGCAGGGTCGAGATGTCGTAGAATAGGATTCCGGGCTTCGGAAAATCCGGGATGCCGCGGATATGCTGCTTCAAATCCATGCAAAATCTCTCGCTGAGTTCCCCCGCCAACTGACCTAACTTAATCTAGCCGACGCGGCGGATCGCGAAAGCAGCGAAAGTCACAATTTCGACGTTATTGGCCTGGAGAAGCTGTTTGTATGGCTGAGAAAGGCGGGGCCGAGGAAGGCTGGATCGAGGCAAAGCCCGGCGGCGGCGAGTTGGCCTATGTCGCCGGCGGCGAGTGGCTTATCTCCGCTGCTCCCGAGCTCGACCGTCAGCTTCACGCGCTCGAGCACGGGCCGGCGCCCGCTGCCGCGGAGCGTCGACGCGTGCGCGTCGATTGCGGCCCGCTCGAGGCGCTCGACACGGTCGGCGCCTGGCTCATCTTGCGGCTGAAAGCGGCGCTCGCGCGGCGCGGCGCCGAAGTCTCGCTCGACAATCTCGCGACACGTTTCGCGCCCCTTCTCGAGCAGGTCGAGAAATACCATCCGGATCCGGCACAGCATCGCCGTCATTTGCCCGGCCCGCTCGATCTCCTTGCGGCGCTCGGCGCCTGGGGCATCGGCCATGTACGCGACGCCGGCGAGGGCTTTGCTTTCCTCGGCGAGGTGACGCTCGCGGCCGGCCGCGTGCTGATGCATCCGCGCCGGTTGCGGCCGATCGCGTTTTTGAGCCAGATGCAACGGACGGGACCGGCGGCGTTGCCGATCGTCGGGTTGCTCTCTTTCCTCATCGGCGTCGTCTTCGCCTATCAGGGTGCCGTGCAGTTGCGGCAGTTCGGCGCCGAGATCTTCACGGTCAACCTGCTCGGCATCGCTTTCGTGCGCGAGCTCGGCGTGCTGCTGTCTGCCATCATCATCGCCGGCCGCTCGGGCAGTGCCTTCACCGCCGAGGTCGCCACGATGCAGGTGAATGAAGAGGTCGACGCGATGATCACCATCGGCCTCGATCCGGTCGAGGTGCTGGTGTTGCCCCGCGTCGCCGCGCTGATCGTGACGCTGCCGCTGATGACTTTCTACGCCAATTTCATGGGGCTGCTCGGCGGCGCGGCGCTCTGCGATCTGGCGCTGCATATTCCGCTGCCGCTCTTTCTGACGCAGCTCAATACCGCGATCACGGGTTGGACCTTTTGGCTCGGCCTGCTCAAGGCGCCGTTCTTCGCCGCGGTGATCGGCCTGGTCGGTTGCCGCGAAGGCTTGCGCGTCTCGCGCAATGCAGAAAGCGTCGGCCGGCAAACCACGTTGTCCGTCGTCGAATCCATTTTTTTGGTGATCGTCCTCGATGCCGCCTTCTCCATCGTCTTTGCCCAATTCAACCTCTGAGACGCCGCTGCTGCGGGTCCGCGGCCTGACCACGCGCATTGGCGCTCAGGTGCTGCACCGCGACTTATCGCTCGATCTCTATCGCGGCGAGGTGCTGGCGCTCGTCGGCGCCTCGGGCTCGGGCAAATCGGTGCTGCTGCGGACGCTGCTCGGCCTGCGCCGACCGGCTTCGGGCTCGATCGTGGCTTTCGGTCAGGACATCACGCGTCTCAGCCCGGAGAAGATGCATCCGCTCGATCGCCGCTGGGGCGTGCTGTTCCAGGACGGCGCGCTGTTCAGCTCGCTGACCGTCGCCGAGAATATCGAAGTGCCGCTGCGCGAAGTGCTGCGCCTCGAGCAGCCGCTGCGCGATACGATCGCGGCCCTGAAAATCGCCCTGGTCGGCTTGCCGCCCGACGCCGGCGCCAAATTTCCGTCCGAGCTCTCGGGCGGCATGCGCAAGCGTGCCGGCCTCGCGCGCGCGCTCGCGCTCGATCCCGAGCTCCTGTTCCTCGACGAGCCGACCTCGGGCCTCGATCCGATCGCGGCGGGGGATTTCGACCGCCTGCTCGCCGATCTCAGGGGCAGCCTCGGCCTCACCGTGCTGATGGTGACGCACGACCTCGACAGCATTTATACGATCGCCGATCGTGTCGCCGTACTGGTCGATCAGGAGCTGCGGATCGGTACGATCGATGACATGCGGCAAGACGAGAATCCATGGATCGCGCGCTATTTCGGCGGCCCACGCGGCCGGGCGGCCGAAGCGCGCAATGAATTTGAAGCCGACGCTAGGGACTGAAAGATGGAAACACGCGCCAGCTATATCGCCGTCGGCCTCTTCGTGGTGACTCTGCTCGCGGGGATCGTGGTCGCGATGCTGTGGTTCGCCGGCCGCCAGCTCGCCGATCATTCGACGCGCTACGAAACCTATTTCGCCAGTGTCGGCTCGGGGCTCAGCGCCGGCTCGCCGGTGCGCGTCAACGGCGTGCAGCTCGGCCGCGTCGCCGAAGTGGCGCTCGATCCCGACAATCCGACGCGCGTGCGCGTTACCATGGATATCGCGGTGGATGCTCCGATCCGTTCCGATTCGGTGGCCTCGCTCGAGATCCAGAGCCTCGCCGGCACAACGGCAATCGAGATTTCCGCCGGCAGCAAAGGCGCGCCGCCGATCGCGGTCGGGACCGATCGGCGCTATCCGGTGATCTGGTCGCGGGAATCCAATCTCAACCAGATCGTCGACGCGGTGCCGAATCTGCTCTTGAAGATCACGGCGCTGACCGATCAGCTGCAAGACGTGATCAACGAGAAGAATCGCCAGGCCATCGCCGACACGCTCGACAATCTCGCGCAGCTCACGGCGGTCACCGCGGCGCATCGCGAGGATCTGGCGCGGCTGATCGAGGACAGCGCTACCGACGCAAGGGATCTGCATCAGTCGATCGCCAATCTCAACGACATGACGAAGAAACTCGACCAGATCGCCGATCAGGCCGGCACGGCGGTGCGCAACATCAACGGCATGGTGCAGGAGGATCGCGCGCCGCTGAAAGAGTTCACGCAGAACGGTCTGTCGCAATTCCAGCAGCTGACGCTCGACACGCGCGCCCTGATCGCCCAACTGTCGCGCACCGTGAACGGACTCGACCGCGACCCGTCGCGTCTGCTTTACGGCGATCGCCGCGAAGGATACCGTCCGCAATGAGATTCCGGCAGCCATGAGATTTTTGGCCACCATGAGAACCTTGCCGCTCCTGTTGCTTGCCGCCGGTCTCACGCTCGCCGGCTGCATCGGCGATATCCTTCCGAAGCCGCCGCCGGTGCCGGCGCTCTATCGCCTGACGGCGGCTGGCGATTTCCCGTCCGGTGCCGCGCTCGCGCCGATCCAGCTCCAGATCGACATCCCGCGGGCGGAAGCGGCGCTCGACAGCACGCGCATCGCCCTCAGCCGCAGCGCGACGACGCTCGACTATTTCGCCGATGCGGCGTGGACGGATCGGTTGCCCGTGGTGCTTCAGACCCAGCTGCTCGCGAGCTTCCAGAACGCGCATCGCATCGTCGCGCTCGGTGGAACCGGCGGCGCGGCACGCAGCGACGCGGTCCTCGTCATCGAGCTCCGTCATTTCGAGGCGCAATATGGCAGCTCTGGCCCGCCGCAGTGGCGGATCGAGCTGAGCGTCGATTTGATCGCGGCGGCCGACCGCAAGGTGATCGCGACTCGCTTGTTCGCCGGCAGCGCGACCACGGCGGAGAACAATATGGCCGCGATCGTCGACAGCGCCGATCAGGCTTGGCGCGGGGTTGCCACGCAAATCGTCGACTGGGCGGCGGATACGCTGGTGCGCCGACCCCGCTGACCGCGCGGGTCGCACTTACGCGGGCCCTTGACCAGTGGAATCGCGGCGGGACATAAACGTCGTGGGAGTCTCGCCATCGATTCGCTTTCGCCCACGACCGATTTCGCGCGCCTGAGCCGCGCCGCGCTCGAGGCGATGGCCGCCGCCGGACGGGCGCTGCTCGAGTCTGAGCACACGATGGCGGCGTCCGGTACCTCGCCGCTTGCGGAAGCGTTGCGCGGCGCGGCGCCGATCTATGAGTGGCGGCACTATCCGAGCGGCGATATCTACGATCCCGCCAGTCACGCGCAGTATTTCTATCATGCGCATCCACCCGGCGAGCGTCGCGCTGTCGCGGGCGGGGAGGAGCATGGCCACTTCCATATCTTCCTGCGCGCCCGCGGCATGCCCGCAGGCGTGCGCCCGCTGGTAATGCCGGAATTCGCGGTCGCGAATAACCCTGCCGCGCCGAAAGCGCCGATCGTTGCGTCGGCGCCCGAGACCGCGGCCGGCGAGGAAGCCGATCCCTGGAGCCATCTCGTCGCTATCGCGATGGATGCGAACGGCGCGCCGCTGCGCTTCTTCACCACCAATCGCTGGGTGACCGGCGAGACCTGGTATCCCGCCGCCGATGTCGTCCGAATGCTCGAGTGTTTCGCGCTCGGCGAGGCCGGCCCATCGCCGCTGCTCAATCGCTGGATCGCCGCGATGCTCGGGCTCTACAAGCCGCAACTCGCCGATCTTCTCGCCGGGCGCGATGCCGCGGTGATGGATTGGCGCCGCCGTCGCCGCGCCAAAGTACATGTTCTGGAGGATCAGCGGCTCGAGGTCACCTCGGCGCTGGCGATCGACATCGCGGCGCAGATCGCGCAAATCGACGCTGCGCTGCGCCGGGTCGCCTAAAAGATCGGAAGCTTATTGGCCCGTGGCGGGAGACGCCGCTGGCCCGGCCGGGACCACGGGCAAATGGTGCTGGCGCAGGCAATTCTGGCGGAAGGCCTCGCGCTTGGCGTTGCCGTCGGTCGTATGGTCGGGATACTGCTTGGCCGCCAGCCGCGCGCAATCCGACATCTGGTGCCAGACGTTGAAGCTTTGCTGTTGCTGCGCATCGGCGCGCGCCAAGCGCGGCGACACTGTCAGCACCAAAGCGGCGGCTAATGCGAAACCGGTCGACGCGATCGCGGTACGGCGGATGTTCGTTGGCAGGTTCATGCGTTCGATTCCAGTGCGGAGTTTTGCTGCCGACGGCGCCACAGCGCGATCGGCACATAGGCGATAAGATAGGCGAAAAGCGGGGCCTCGATCAGAAGCACCGACTTGCCCTGCTCGCGGCGCAGCAGCCGCTGTGCCGTTTCATGTGCCTCGGCGAGGCAGGTCTCGGCTGCCGGCCCGACGCGCTCGCCGCAGGCATCGTCGACATAATCGTCGACCGTGGTCAGCCGGCCGTCAACCCGCACCGCATCCTTGAATTGCGGATAGATGCGCCAGGTCATGACCGCCATCCAGGCAATGACCAGCACAAACAGGTAAGACGACAGCTTCGGTGTTGCGGGCAACGGCGCGGCTTCTCCGATCGGTGCCGCATTATAACGGCTGCCGGCAGCCCGGCATCCGTACGCCGCTAAAAAATATTTCAGGATAGTCGGCGAATCGCGGCCGCGACCGACCGGTGGCTTAATCGATACCGGCAGCGTGCCGCACGCTCCAGATCATCGAGCTGCGGACGACATACTCCTTATGGCGCACCGGATCGGCGGCGATCGCGCGCAACTCGTCGAGATTGCGCTGTCGTACCGCCGGGTCTTTCTCCTCGAGCACCTGCTTGTTGCGGATCGACTGTGCCTGGACGAAGGCGACATTGGCGGCGCGCCGCTGCCGGACATATTTGTCGAGCAGGCTATCGTCGGCCTCGCCGCGCGCGACCTTGGCGAGTTTCTCGCCGAGATTGAAGGCGGCATGCACCGAGCCGTTGAGGCCGAATGCGCCGAGCGGGTTGTTCACATGCGCCGCATCGCCGACGATGAGAAGGCGCCCCTGGCGGAAGTCGGCGGCGACGCGCTGATGCACGCGGTAGATGTTGGTGTGCTCGATATCGAAGGGGCCGGGCAGGTTGAGGAAATGCGTGAGGGCCTGCGCCGAGAAGCCGTGATCCAGCACTGCCTCGTCGGGCAAAGCGGGATCGGGTGGGAAGAGCACGCGCCAGAGGCCGGGCGGTCCGTCATGCGGCATCTTGAAGATCGCGCCCCAATCGACCGGATCGGCGACATAGGCGTTGAGCGTGTAGCCGTGCGGGGCGAGGTCTTGCCGGATGCCGATGACGAGAAAGCGCTCGGGCCAGGTGAAGCCCTCGAAGGCGACATTCATCAGATGGCGCACCGCGCTGCGCGCGCCATCGGCGCCGATGAGATAGGAGCCGCGCGCCGTCGCGATGCCGCCCGGCGTCTCGAAGCGCGCGGTGACGCCGTCCGCATCCTGCGTCGCGTCGATAAAGCGATGCGCGAATTCCACCTTGCCGCCGAGCGCCTCGAAGCGCCGCTGCAAAAGCGGCGTCAGCTTGAATTGCTCGCAATGGAAGCGGAACGGATAAGGCGTTTCGTCTTTCAGAAGCGAGAGGTCCCACTCGACGATCACGCCTTCCTCGCGGCCGCGGATCTGCCAGCGCGGCACGCGGATGCCGATGGCGAGGAAATCCTTCGCGACGCCGATCGTGTCGAGCATTTCGAGGGTCGGGGATGGATCGAGCCGGCCCGCAGATCGCGCGGGAGCTTCCCTTCGGCCTCGAAGACCCGCGAAGCGACGCCCGCCTGCGCCAGGATGGCGGCAACGGCGAGGCCGGCGGGGCCGGCGCCGACGATGATGACGGGATCGCGCTCTGACAAAGGACTCCTCGCGGCGGCTGAAGCCGGCGGCGCGCGAGACTAAGGACGGGGCAGGGAGTGTCAACCGCCGCGATGTCGCGGCTTCTCGCTCAAATCCTGTTCTGGGCTTTTCTTGGCCAACCCTTCGGACGGCAGCTCTTCCGTCGGCTCAGTGGTTTCGTCGTCCTTGCGCCCGGTTTCTTCGCGCGGTGGCTCGCCCTGCGGATCGATCAGCCCGCCGCCGGGCTTCTTGTAAAAATCCTCCTGAGCGCGGCGGTCGCCGCCCTTCGGGTCGCCCATGGCTTGCCTCCTGAAGCTGCCGAGAAGATAGTCGGGCGCGCGCGGCGTGGTTCCGCAAGGGGCAGGGAAAAGGCGGCATGGGCAAGGGGCGCATCGAGGCGTTCACCGACGGCGTCATCGCCATCATCATCACCATCATGGTGCTGGAGCTGAAGCTGCCGCCGTCCGTCGACGGGCCGGGCTTGCTGAGCTTCCTGCCGAGCCTGCTCATCTACGCGCTGAGCTTCCTCAATGTCGGCATCTTCTGGAACAACCATCACCACATGCTGCATGCGACGCGCGAGGTGAGCGGCCGGGTGCTGTGGCCGAATCTCTTCCTGTTGTTCTGGCTCTCGCTCGTTCCCTTCGTGATCCGCTGGATCGGCGAAGCCGGGATCGTGCCGCTGCCCGTCGCAAGCTATGGCTTCGTCCTGGCGATGAGCGCGATCTGCTACTACTGGCTCGAGCGTTCCATTATCGCCGTCAATCGCCACAACGGCTTCCTCGCCGACGCGATCGGACATGAATGGAAGGGTCTCTTGTCGCTCGGCATTTACGTGGCCGGAATGGCGCTGGCCTTTGTCAGCCCGTGGATCGCGCTGGCGCTTTATTTCGGCAACGCGATGATGTGGTTCGCGCCGGACAAACGCATCGAGCGCGCCGCCCGCACGCAACGGACCGACTAAATCGTCCGCCGCGCGCGCCGCCGCCCTCACATCGGCGGCTTGACGCCGTTCTTCTCGACCGTGATGTTGGCGCTGCTGAGCGCGCCGTTATCGGCTTTCGTCGCGAGGATGAAGACGGCGCGGCCGGGCTTCAGATCGGCGGCGCTCGCCGGCTTGGGCGACGGCGCGACGATCTGCGTCTTCTTGTCGACGATGACCTGCGCGACGCTGCCCTTGTAATTGATCGACAGCAACGGGCCCTGCGCGCTTTTGGCGACGCCGTCGACATGAGCGTTGGTCATCGTCGCGTTGGGCACGAGGTCCCACGGCGATTGCGTCTCGGGGATGTTGAGATTGGCGGGGAAGAAATGCACCTCGACCGCGTGCAGCTTGCCGTCCTGGCCGGGCACCGAGGTCGTACCGACGAAATCGCCAGCATGGATGTCGCCGAGCTTCTTCCGCACCAGGGCGCGCACCGTGTAGTTGGGCGCCAACGCCACATCGACATTGCCTTTCTCCGGCGTCTTCACCGTGAGGGTCTGGCCGTCGTGCTTGGTGATCGTGCCCCGGACATTGACCCGCTGGACCTGCGGCGCTTGGGCCCATGCGGTCGTGCTAAAAGCCGCGAGCAAAGCGGCGGCGATGAACAGCTTCGAGCGCATCTCATTCTCCTTTTTTGTTCGACGGCAAAGAAAAACCGCGAAGCGCTGTCAGGCGCCTCGCGGTCATCCTAGTTCAAGTCTCGCACGCGAATGGTCACATCGGCGGCTTGACGCCGTTTTTCTCGACCGTCGCGTTGTTGGCGCTGAGGCTGCCGTCGGCGCCCTTGTTGGCGCGGACGAATATGGCCTTGCCGGGCTTCAGATCGCTCATCGCGCCATCGGCCGGACCGACGATCGCCGTCTTCTTGTCGACGATGATGTCCGTCGTCTGACCTTTATAGGTAACCGTGAGGTCGGTGCCGCTCTTCGCCTTGGCGACGCCGTTGACATGCGCGTTGGTCATCACGCTGCCCTGCGCGAGATCGTACGGCGTCTGCAACTCGGGCGCCTGCGCCGGCAGGTAATGGATCTCGACCGCGTGCAGCTTGCCGTCCTTGCCCGGCATCGAGGTCGAGGCGACGTAATCACCGTCCTTGATGTCGCTGAGTTTCTTCTTTACCAGCGTGCGCACGGCGGTGTTCGGTGCCAGCGCGATGCTGACGGTCTGGCCCTCGCGCGTCTTGACGCTGAGATTCTGGCCATCGAGCTTCACGATCTTGCCGCGGACATTGACCGTGGGCGGCGGGGCGCCCCCGCCGGCCGGAGCTTGTGCAAAGGCCGGCATGGCCAAAGCGGCCATCGTCAGAGCGATGAGGAATGACTTCGTGCGCATGGGGCACCTCCCGATTTGATTGTTGCTGGAAACCTGGCGTCGCGGCGGAATTCCGCCGGATTCTTAGCAGATGGCTCCGGCCGACCCGCTCACGTTTCTGTTATCGCACGCGTTGCTTTTGACAGTTTCCGCCACTAATTACCAGCCATGACCCAGCTCGCCGCCGAAATTGCTAGACGGCGCACTTTCGCGATCATTTCCCATCCCGATGCCGGCAAGACCACGCTGACCGAGAAGCTCCTGCTGTTCGGCGGCGCGATCCAGCTTGCCGGTCACGTCAAGGCCAAACGCAACCGCCGCTCGACGCAGTCCGACTGGATGGCGATCGAGCGCGAGCGTGGCATTTCGGTCGTCACTTCGGTGATGACCTTCGAATATGGCGATCACGTCTTCAATCTG
>DASXCX010000084.1:0-30170 GCA_036490955.1 Allostellaceae bacterium
ACCAGAGATAGGGCAGCAGCCTGGTGACGGCTTTCAGCTCTTCCTTGAAGCCGACCTCGCTGACCCGGTCGATCCGCCGGCGTTGCCCGCCGCGGTCTCTACTCATGCTCAACGCGTTTTCTCCCCGCGGGGCACGGCAGCGGCCATGACCACGACCGCCACCATGATGACCGCGCCGACATAATAGGGTGCGTCGCGTCCGGCCGCACCGTAGACCAAGCCGCCGATCAGCGGCCCGAGGATGCGGGCGAGGCTTTGACCCGATTGGTTGACGCCGAGAATGCCGCCGCGCTCGTCGGAACCGGCGGCGCGCGAGACGAGGCTGTTCACCGCCGGATTGAGGATGCCGAAGCCGATCGCCAGCAGCGCCATGTCGATGAGCAGCCGCGGCAGATCGGTGCTGAGAGGCAGACCGGCGAGACCGAGCACCAGCAGCACCGAGCCGGTCAGCGCCATGCGCTGCTCGCCGAGCGAGCGCGACAGCCGGCCGACCAGCCCACCCTGCACCAGGACCAGCACGATGCCGATATAAAAGAAGAGAAAGCCGACCTGCTCCGGCCCCCAGCCGAAGCCGGCATTCGCCCAGAGCGCGAAAGTGCTCTCCATCCCGGCGAAGGCGGTAGTCGTCAGGAAGAACAAGATAATAAGGTGGCGCAGCGACGGCCGGGCAAAGGCTTCTTGCGCCAGCGCCCAGCGGCCGGGCCGCCGGGCGGTGTTGCGATTCTCCGGTGCCAGGCTCTCTTTCAGCAGTAAGATCGCAAGGACGAGCGCGATCGCCGAGAGCAGCGCGGCGGCGAAAGCCGGGCGCGACAAGGTCGCCGAAGCGGCGTCCGAGCCGCCGAGCAGCCCGCCGATCGCCGGCCCCAAGGTGAAGCCCAGGCCGAAAGACGCGCCGATCATGCCCATGCCCTTGGCGCGGTTCTTTTCGTCGGTGACGTCGGTGATATAGGCCTGCGCCGCCGAGATATTGCCGGCTCCCGTCCCGGCCAGCAGCCTTGCCGCAAACAGCATCCAAAGCTGATCGGCGAAGCCGAGCCAGAGGTAAGAAAGGACCGAGCAGCCAAGGCTGACCAAGAGAATCGGCTTGCGGCCGAGCCGATCGGAGAGCCGGCCCCAGATCGGCGAGGCAAAGAATTGGGCAAAGGAATAGCACGCCATCATCGTCGTCACCTCGAGCGGCGACGCCGAGAATTTCAGTGCGTAGTAAGGCAGCAGCGGGATCACGATCCCGAAGCCAACCAGATCGATGAAAACGATGAGGAGGAGAATTGCCATTGCGGAACGGGTCGTTCCTTAGCGCGGATTCGCGCGGCAAGACAGAGGGATGGCTGGCTTTATCGCAGGATGGTGATGGCTTAAGCCGGCGGCCGCTGGCTCTGGATCAGCTTCAGGATCTCGGCCGCCGCGGCGAGGATGTTGGTGCCGGGGCCGAAGATCGCGCCGACGCCGACGGCTTTGAGCGCCGCGTAGTCCTGCGGCGGGATGACACCGCCGAGCGCGACGCGGATACGGGCGCCGCCTTGCGCTTGGAGCGCGGCGATCAGCGCCGGCATCAGGGTCGTATGGCCGGCGGCGAGGCTCGAGACGCCGATCACATCGACGTCGCGCTCGACCGCTGCGCGCGCCGCCTCGTCCGGCGTCTGAAAAAGGGTTCCGATCTCGACGGCGAAGCCCAGATCGGCGAAGGCGGAGGCGATCACCTTGGCGCCGCGGTCATGCCCGTCCTGGCCGAGCTTGGCGACAAAGAGCCTGGGCGGCCGGCCTTCATCCTGGGCGAAGGCCGCGACTTGGCTTTGCACACGCGCGTATTCGGCATCCGTCGCATATTCCGCGCCATAAATCCCCGAGACGAGGCGCGCCGTCGCCTGATGGCGCGTGAAGGCGCCCTCGAGCGCGCTGGACACTTCGCCGACCGTGGCGCGCACGCGCATCGCCTCGACCGCGCGCTCCAACAAGTTGCCCCCGCCGGAGCTCGCGGTCTCGCTCAGCGTCTTCAGCGCCACGTCGACCTTCCCCTGATCGCGCGCCCCGCGCACGCGCTTCAGCCGCGCGATCTGGCGCTCGCGCACGGCGGTGTTGTCGATGGTGCGGATCTCGACGTGCGCCGCGTCCGACGCCTGATATTTGTTCACGCCGACGATCACATCCTCGCCGCGATCGATGCGCGCCTGACGCCGCGCGGCCGATTCCTCGATCTTCAATTTCGGCAGCCCGGCCTCGATCGCCTTGGTCATGCCGCCCATCGCCTCGACCTCGTCGATCAGCGCCGCCGCCGCGGTCGCCACCGAATGGGTGAGGCTCTCGACGAAATAGCTGCCGCCGAGCGGATCGACGACATGGGTAAGGCCCGCCTCCTCGGCGAGGATGAGCTGCGTGTTGCGCGCGATGCGCGCCGCGAATTCGCTCGGCAGCGCGAGCGCCTCGTCGAAGGAATTGGTATGCAGCGAGTTGGTGCCGCCCAGCACGCCGGCCATCGCTTCGACCGCGGTGCGCACGATGTTGTTGTACGGGTCCTGCTCGGTGAGGCTGACGCCGGAGGTCTGACAATGGACGCGCAGCGCCAGCGAGGCCTGGTTCTTCGGCTGGAATTGCGTCATCAGCCGCGCCCAGAGCAGGCGCGCGGCGCGCAGCTTCGCCACCTCCATGAAAAAATTCATGCCGATGCAAAAGAAGAAGGAGAGCCGAGGCGCGAAAGCGTCGATGGCCAGGCCTTTCGCCAGTGCGGCGCGCACGTATTCGAGGCCGTCGGCCAAGGTAAAAGCGAGCTCTTGCACGCAGGTCGCGCCGGCCTCCTGCATGTGATAGCCGGAGATCGAGATCGAATTGAAGCGCGGCATGCGCTTCGCCGTGAAATCGATGATGTCGGCGACAATCCGCATCGAGGGCTCGGGCGGATAGATATAGGTGTTCCGCACCATGAACTCTTTGAGGATGTCGTTCTGGATCGTGCCCGAGAGCTTCTCCGCCGGCACGCCCTGCTCCTCGCCGGCGACGATGAAGGCAGCGAGCACCGGCAGCACCGCGCCGTTCATCGTCATCGACACGCTCATCTTCTCGAGCGGGATGCCGTCGAAGAGGATCTTCATATCCTCGACGCTGTCGATCGCGACGCCGGCCTTGCCGACATCGCCGACGACCCGCGGATGATCGCTGTCATAGCCGCGATGGGTCGCGAGATCGAACGCGATCGACAGGCCGTGCTGGCCTTGGCGCAGATTCTCGCGATAGAAAGCGTTCGATTCCTCGGCGGTGGAGAAGCCGGCATATTGGCGCAAGGTCCACGGGCGCCCGGCATACATGGTCGCGCGCACGCCGCGGGTGAAAGGCGGAAAGCCGGGGAGGCTTTGCGTCTCGATCTCGGCGAGGTCGGCCGCGGTATAAAGCGGCTTGACGGCAATGCCCTCGGCGGTCGTCCAAGCGAGCCCTTCAGCGCTCTTGCCGCCGAGTTCCTTGGCCGCGAGCGCAGCCCAATCCGCGAAGGTTTTTTGCGGAAAATCCGCCATAAGCGGAGTATAGCCTCGGATACGCGCAGCGGTCAGCTTGACCCTCTTCGGCCGCTTTGGTCAGATCGTCCCGTCACGCCGGCAAGGGAATTGTATGCGCGCCGCACTTATTCTGCTCGTTGCGCTGCTGGTCGGCGAAACGCCGGCGATGGCAGCCGATGTCGCCGCCAATGACCCGTCGGGAGAGCGCGTTAGCGCGGCGCTCGTCTCGATCGCGATGCGGCGCGAGACCGTGCGGCGTACGACCGACTATTGCGGCAGTACCTATCCGGCGATGAAGACCGACAGCGCGGAGGCCTTCGTCGCCTGGAGCAATCGGCAAGCCGGCTTCCTCACCGCCGCGACGTCGATCCGCGATAAGATCACGCAGGACACGGCGGGCAACCCGCAGCAAGCGGAACAATGGAATCGCTTCGTCACCGGCGACCTGCCGAAGCAGGTCGATCAACTCGCCGCCGCGATGCTGCAGCCGCTGACCGATATGCCGCTCGACGATGCGCGCCAGCATATGTGCGCCGATCTCATCTCCAACGCGCAGTCCGGAGCGCTCGATATCGACAAATGGGATCCGAAAACCGCCGCCCTGCTGCGTGGGGTCGCCGGTAAGAACGCGAGGGCTTCGCCCGTCGGCGCGAACTACAAGCCGATACCGGCCGATCCTGGGGAGCGGCGCGACGCGGCAGCGCTGATCGGGCATTGGAAAAACATGCAGGAGACCCTCGTCCACTACAACGGACTGGTCGATACGACGACCCCGCCCTGCACCACCGACTTCGACGGCGCGCGTACGGCCTATGTTTGCGGCGACGGCGAGCACACCGTGCGCAGCGTCGCCAATTATAAGGTGGCCGGGCCCGGGCACCTCGAGACGACGACGGTCGAGAACACGGCCGTGCCGCAATCCGTCGGCCGCCATGCGGTCTCGACTTTTCGTCTCGAGGGCGACACGCTGATCGTCACCGCTTACCCGCCGACGGCCGAGAACGCGCCCGACGAATCGGTGATCAAGATCGAATCGATGCTGCTGCGCGCGGTGAAACCGGATTCACCGCCGTAAGGCGTAAGTGCTGACGAGCGCCGCCGTGAGCAGGCAGAGCGCGCCGGCCTGATGCGCCGCCGCGACCGGCAGCCAGACCACGGTGAGCAGCGTGGTGATGCCAAGCGCGACCTGCAGGCAAGCGAAAAAGAACAGCGCATGCAGCGCCCAACGCTGGCCCGGCGTCAGCCCAGCGCACAGGCTCGCGAGCCAGAGCACGCCGACGACGAACCACGTCGTCTCCGCCAGCACCCGGTGATCGAATTGCACGCTGGTCAGATTCTCGAACCAGTTCCGCCAGAGCGGCGTCAGATGCCAGTAATCCGGCGGGACAAACTGCCCTTCCATCAGCGGAAAGGTGTTGTCGAGATAGCCAGCGCGCGTGCCGGCGACGAATGCACCGGCGACAAGGGTGGTGAAGACGAGAAGAAGGGTCAGCCACGCAGCCGCGAAGAGGCCGCGATGCTGGTCCTTCTCCTTCCCCCGGCGAAGGCCGGGGGCCAGCGCAATCGATTCCGGCGTTGATGGGGCAACGAGTCCCAGCGCCACCCACAGCATCGCGAGATAGATCACCACCGCCATCGCGAGATGCGCCGCAAGCCGGTATTGGCTGACCTCGATCCGCGCCTCGAGGCCGCTCTCGACCATCCACCAGCCGAGCGCGCCTTGCAGCCCGCCAAGCACAAAAAGCCCAGCCAAGGGAGCGATCAAGCGCCGCGAGACCTGACCGCGGGAAACGAACCATAGGAACGGAAGCAGGAAGGCGAAGCCGATGAGCCGGCCCCAGAGGCGATGGATGTATTCCCAGAAATAGATGTGCTTGAACTGACCAAGCGTCATATCGGCGTGGATCGCCTGATATTGCGGGATCGCCTTATACGCCGCGAAAGCGCTTTGCCACTCGGCGGCGCCGAGCGGCGGCAACACACCCTCGATGGGCTTCCACTCGGTGATCGAGAGGCCCGATTCGGTCAGCCGCGTGATGCCGCCGATCAGCACCATCAAAAAAATCATCGCGCAGCAGGCGATGAGCCAGATGCCGATGGCGCGATCCGCGGAGGCGCGGCCGGAAGCGGAGGAAACGAGGGCGACCATGCCCCCAATTATAGCCGCGAGAAGCGTGCCCGCGCGCCGCGCTCGATCGCCGCGGCGGTCAGCCGGTCGAGCGCGAGGCGATGACGCAGAAGTTCAAGGAGCCGTAGCGTCTCTTGGCTCAGCTCGCGCCCGGCGGCCGCCCCAGCCGCGGCGACATCGCAGGCCAGCGCATAGGCGGTCTCGCGCAGCTTCGTCGGTACTGCCATCTTGACGCCCTTCAAAGCCTCTTCGAGGCCGGTCTCGCGCCCAAGCATGCTGGCGCAATCCTTTAAATCCTGGGTCAGGCGCTTCTTGTCATAATCGGCAAAGACCGGCAGGTGGTTGACCACGTCGCCGATGATCTGCAATTCCGAATCGGCCATGTTGTTGTCGGCCGCGGCCACCATGACCATGATGTAAATGAGCGCCGCTTGCGTATCGATCATAAAAGTCCTTTCCGGATGCGCGCGCAGAGTGCCACAACCGACGCCGCTGCTGTCAAGCGGCGCCGCCATCCGCTAAGTTCCGGCCATGCGAGAAGTTCCCCGCCGGCCATTCGACCCTCGTGTCATCTTGCTGACACTCCTCGGCCTCGCGCTGGCCGGCTGCGGCACCACCACCATGAGCAACGCCACCGGCGAAGCGGATACCCACGCCGCCGCGATCTTCGCCGATTGCAACGCGCAGCTCAGCGGCGGCAAGCTCACCTCCTACCGGCAAGCGGTCGCCTGCGCGCACGATAAGGTGATCCTCGCTTATTCGCAGGCCGGCTTTCCCTATATGGATCTGGTGCTCTTCGACCTGCAGGAGCGCGGGATCGCCGCCGAGCGCATCGATTTCGGCACGGCCCAGCCGGACGCGGCCCAGCGCGACATCGCCGAGCTCGAGCGCCGTCTGGTGGCGGAACGCGAACGCCGCATCGCCGCCCGCAGCGGCATCGGCGGCGCCGTACCGGCGGCACGGCCGGATCAGCTTGTGGCGGGCCTCGATTCGCTCGCGGCGATTCCGGCGTCGAAAGACACCGAGTGCTTCAGCGTCGGTAATTTCACGCATTGCAACAATCAGCCCGGCAATAATCGTTGATTCATTAGGGCCGGGACGCCGAGAAACGTCGCCGTTTCCGCGACAGCCTCTTTGATGCCGACGCGGCGGATTTCGACGCCTTCGGGGAAC
Organism: Allostellaceae bacterium; assembly: GCA_036490955.1. Classification (GTDB taxonomy): domain Bacteria; phylum Pseudomonadota; class Alphaproteobacteria; order ATCC43930; family CGMCC-115725; genus CAIKMD01. The sequence goes on from DASXCX010000084.1 coordinate 6,787, forward strand.
GCGCCCAAAAGCCGCGACGGCAATTGCCGGTCGAGCAGCACGAAGACGCCGTGATCGTCGGCGCGGCGTACCAGCCGGCCGAAAGCCTGACGCAAGCGCAACCGCGTCAGCGAGTCATCGAAGGCGGTGCCGCCGAAGCGCGCCTTGCGCGCCTTATGCAAGATGTCGGGCCGCGGCCAGGGCACGCGATCGAAGACGACGAGACGCAGCGAGCGCCCCGGCACATCGATCCCGTCGCGCAAGGCATCCGTGCCGAGCAAGCACGCATCCTCCTCGGCACGGAAGATATCGACGAGCGTCGCGGCGTCCATCGCATCGACATGCTGCGCCAGCAAGGTGAGCCCGGCTTCCGTGAGCGGCGCGGCAATGCGCTGATGCACGGCTTTGAGCCGCGCGATCGCGGTGAAAAGACCGAGCGCGCCGCCGCCTGCGGCCTCGAAGAGCGCGCGGTACGCGCCCGCGACTTGCGCCGGATCTTCGCGGCGGACATCGGTGACGATGAAGACGCGCGTTTGCTTTTGATAATCGAATGGCGACGGCACGCGCGCGCGCAGCGCCGGTGCGGCAAGATGGAGCGCGCCGCTGCGCGCCTCGGCCGCTTCCCAATCCTTGACCGGATCGCCGCTGCCATCGGTCAAGGTCGCCGAGGTGATGAGCACGCCGTGCGCATCCTGCATCACATGCTCGGCGAAAGGCCGCATTGGATCGACCCAATGGCGGTGCATGCCGACATCGAGCTCGGTGCCGTCATAACGCTCGAGCGCGAGCCAATCGACGAACTCCGCCGCCGGCTCGCCGAGGACGGCAGCAAGCATCGCGCGCCAGCCGCCGATCTCGACGATGCCGCGGCGATGAAGGCTGCGGAGCGTTGCCTCGATTCGGATGCGCGTGGCGGTATCGAGTTCCGCGGCCTCGTCCGCGAGCCGCGACGCCAACCGCTTGCCGAGCATCGCGATCGGCGCTTCGAGCGCCTTGAGCTTCTCCGCCAGCGCTTGCGCCGCGGCGGGCAGCGCATCGAGGCACGGCCGAAGCTCGGTCTCGATGCTATAGCCATGCTCGCGATCGGCCGCGCGCGCCAGCACCTGCTGGCGCACCAGACCCAGGAAAGCCTCGAACGCGCCAAGCGGCCGGCCATCTTGCAGCCGCTGCGACCAGCCATCGCCCGGCAGCACGCGCGCCGCCATCTGAATCTCGTCGAGGGATTTGGCGGCGATCTGGTCCTCTTGGACGAGGTCCTCGATACGCCGTTTCAAGCCGCGCGCCCGCGACCGGCCACGGCCTTCATTGCCCAAGAGCCAGCGCCGCAGCTCGGCGCCTTCCTGGCCGCTGAGCGCCGCCGAGAATGCATTGTCGGCGGCTTCGAAAAGGTGATGGCCCTCGTCGAAGACGTAGCGCGTCGGCAGATAGGCATCGTCGAGCCCGCCGAGCGCCGCCTGGATCATCACCAGCGCGTGATTGGCAACGACGAGCCGCGCGCGCCGGGCCCGGCGCACGCTCTTCTCGATGAAGCAGCGATGATAGTGCGGACAGGCGGAGTGGATGCATTCGCCGCGCCGATCGGCGAGCGCGACGGTCTGCGCGCGGCCCATAAGCTCCGGCAGCCAGCCCGGCAGATCGCCGCCGACCATGTCGCCATCGCGCGTCGCGCCCATCCACCGCGCCATAAGGCCAAGCGTGACGGCGTCGTAAGCGCGCATCGGTACTTGCGCGACGCTTTCCTCGTAATTGAGGAGACAAAGATAATTCTCGCGGCCTTTGCGCAAGACGACGCGGCGGTTGCGCTCGGCGGGATCGGGATAGAGGCGACCGAGCTCGCCCGCGATTTGATGCTGTAGGTTGCGCGTGAAGGTCGAGATCCAGACCGCACCCTCGTTCTTCTCGGACCAGACACTCGCGGGCGCGACATAGCCCAAGGTCTTGCCGACACCGGTACCGGCTTCGGCGAGGACGAGCCGTGGCGCTTCGGCGAGATCACGCGGGCGGAAAGCGGCGCTCACCGCGGCGGCGTAATCCGATTGCTGCGGCCGCGGCTCGGCATGGGCGCCAAGCAACGCGGCAAGGCGTGCGCGTGCCTCGCTTTCCTCGACCGGGAAATTACCCGGCGGCGGCTCGGGCGCGTGATCCTGCCAATCGGTCAGCTTGCGCCATTGCGCAAGCCCGTTGCCGGTCCGGCCCGAATCGGCTTCGGGCAGAGCCGCAAGCACCGCGTGTCCCCAGCCCCAGCCGCCTTTCACCATCGCGGCGGCGATGGCGCGTGCCTCGTTGTCGCCGGCCGCGCCAAGCCGCGCGAGCAGAGCCCGTGCCGCATCGATCAGCGCGAGCGCCTCCGCCTCGAGACCTTTCGGCGCCGGCAGACCCAGCGCCGCCGCCAAGCCACGCGGCGTCGGCAGGCAGAACTTGGCGGGATAAACGAAAGCGAACAGCTCGAGCAAATCGAGCGCGGCGAAAGAGCCGGTACTCAAGCGCCGAGCCGTCGCACGTGCATGACAGAGAAACGGCGGCGTCACCTTGGCGCGGCGCGCCGCCTCGGCGAGTGTGACAATCTCGACCTCACCATCGGCGGTGAGCCAAGCCGCTCGTGCGAAACCGGCGACCAGCGCCGGCGCATCCGGCAAGCGGATTACGGCTGCCGGCGGCGAATAGGAGGTTTCGGTGAGCGACACGCCGCAAGATATAAAGAAATCGCCGCGCCTTGTCGCGTCGCGTCGCCCGTCCTATTCGCAGGCAGCTTATTCACCAGCCGCGTTGCGGGCTCTTGTCGCCGACGCCGCGCCTGCGCTAGCGTTTGGGAAATGTCCTTTTTCGATCTTGCCCTGCCGCTGATGCGTCTTTTGCCGCCCGAGGCCGCGCATCGCGCGACGATTCGCACGCTGGCGACCGGACTCGCGCCAAAAGCCGCTGCGGCCGATCCGGCCGCGCTCGAGACGCGGCTCTGGGGCCAGCGCATCCCCAATCCGGTCGGCCTCGCCGCCGGGTTCGACAAGGATGCGGAAGTGCCGGACGCGATGCTCGCTTTCGGCTTCGGCTTCGTCGAATGCGGCACGATCACGCCGCTGCCGCAGAAGGGCAATCCAAAGCCGCGGCTCTTCCGCTTGCCCGAAGACCAGGCCGTCATCAATCGGCTCGGCTTCAACAGCGGCGGCGTCGAGGCGGCGGCGCGGCGCCTCGCTTTGCGCCGTCATCGCCCCGGCTTCATCGGCGCCAATATCGGCAAGAATCGCGACACGCTCGACGATATGGGCGATTACGTCGAAGGCGTCCGGGTGCTGGCGCCGCTTGTCGACTACCTGACCGTCAATATTTCTTCGCCCAACACGCCCGGCCTGCGCGATTTGCAGCGCAAGAGCGCGGTGACGCGGCTGATCGGCCGGCTGATGGATGCGCGCGGCAGGGCCGGCTTGCGCAACCTGCCGCCGCTGCTCTTGAAGATCGCGCCCGATCTCAGCCCCGACGAGCGCGTCGATCTCGCCGAAGCGGCGCTGAGCTCGGGCATCGACGGACTTATCGTCTCGAACACCACCGTGGCACGGCCCGCAACGCTGACCAGCCCCGTCGCGCATGAGCCGGGCGGATTGAGCGGCGCGCCGCTTTTCGAGCCGTCGACGGCGTTGCTGGCCGAGATGTATCGGCTCACCAGCGGCAAGCTGCCGATTATCGGCGTCGGCGGCATCGCTTCGGGCGCCGATGCCTATAAGAAGATCCGCGCCGGCGCCTCGCTGGTGCAGCTCTATAGCGCGCTGATCTTCCACGGCCCCAGCCTCGTCCAGCGCATCAAGCAGGAGCTTGCAACCCTGCTTGCGCGCGATGGCTTCACCTCGATCGGCGCCGCGGTCGGCGCCGACGCCCATCTGCCCTCGACGACGCCGCATGGCCTTTAAGGCGGGCGCCGCAGAGATTCCGGTGCTCGCCGGCATCGGCGGGATCATCGACGAATATGACGGCGTGATCCTCGATGTGTGGGGCGTGCTGCATGACGGGGCAAAGCCCTTCCCTTTCGTCCTGGAGACGCTGCATCGGCTGCGCCAGCGCGGCAAGACGATGCTCGTCCTCTCCAACGCGCCGCGCCGCGCCGTGCCGGTCGCGAAACGCCTCGCCGAGGTCGGTGTCGCGCGCGCGCTCTATGACGAGATCCACACGTCGGGCGAGGAGACTTGGCAGCATCTGAAGCGGCGCGACGACGACTTCCACGCCGCACTCGGCCGCACCTGCTATCACATCGCGCCGTCACGCGAGAGCGACGTGCTCGACGGGCTCGATATCGCGCGCGTCGACGACATCGCCGAGGCGCAATTCATCCACAACACCGGCCCTTGGGGCTGGGACGAAAACGTCGAGCGCTACGAGGACATGCTGCAAGCCGCGCGGCGGCGCAATCTGCCGATGGTCTGTGCCAATCCCGATCTCGTCGTCCATCATCTCGGCCGGCGCGCGATTTGCGCCGGCGCGATCGCGCAGCGCTACGAGGCACTGGGCGGCCAGGTGCGCTGGCACGGCAAGCCCTTTCCCGGCGTCTACAAACAGGCGCTGGCGTTGATGGGCATCGGCGAACCCAAGCGCATCCTCGCCATCGGCGATTCGCTGCGCACGGATATCGCCGGCGCCAACGCGGCCGGCATCGATGCGATCGTCGTCGCCGGCGGCATCCACTACGAGGAATTCGGCTGCGGCGAAGGCGGGCATCCCGATCCCGCCCGCATCGCCAAAGCCGCCGAGGCCGCTGGCGCGCATCCCATCGCGGCGCTCGATCAATTGCGGTGGTAGGGCTTTATCTCAGTGCTCGTGATGATCGGCGTGATGAATGATCGCATCGCCGAGCCCGGTCTCGTACTCAAGCCCGGCGCGGGTGAGCAACGCCGAATCCGGAAAATGCGATTTGATCAGGCCCTTGCGCTCCAGCGCGACCCAGGCGGCTTCGTTGAACAGGCCCGAGGCGTCACGCGTCGCGACCACGGCGTCACCGAGGTGGAAATGATCGCCATGCGGCGGAGGCATGTTGGCGACCAGGACGCCCTGGCTTTGCTCCTTCGCATGCTCCGGCAGCCGCGCCAGCGCTTGTAGCAACGTCAGCGTTCGCAATTGCAGCGGGTTGAGATTGAGAGGATTTCGCTTCGGCGCCATGATGAGCATCATAGCGTGGCGGAAGACATCGGGAATAGCCGCCGCGCGGGGATGACGGCGCCGTGGCAATCGTGCAAACTCGGGCCAGGATGAAGAACCGGACTTTTGCCCTGGGATTGGGTATCGCGCTCTGCTGCGCGGCGGGTGGGGCGCGCGCGCAGTATCTTGTTTCCGGCAACGACGAGAAGCGCGGCTACGACGAAACCGGCAAGATGATCGAGCTGGCCCCGGGCAAGGACAGCGTCTCGATCATCGATATCCGCAATCGCGTCGAGCCCAAGATCATCGCGACCTTGCCGCTGAAGAATTCCATCCACGGCCCGCCGACCAATGTCGCGATCACGCCCGACAATCGCGTCGCGCTGATCGCGAACGCTGTCGATTCGGTCGGCGATAGCGACAGTGGCTACAAGAACGTGCCCGACGACGAGATTTATGTCGTCGACCTCACCGCGTCGCCGCCGAAGGTGGTCGACACGCTCCATGTCGGCAAGCAGCCCTCCGGCATCGCGATCAACCACGCCGGCACTTTCGCGCTCGTCGCCGACCGCGCCGAGAATGCGATCAGCGTGCTGCGCATCGGCGGCATGATCGTCAAATATACCGGCACCGTGCCGCTGAGCACGCCCGACGCCGATCCGACGGCGATCGCAATCACGCCCGACGGCAATCGCGCGCTCGTGACGCTGACCCGGGTCAACAAAGTCGCGGTGCTGGCGATGAACGAGGCCGGCGTCAGCGATACCGGCTATGCGATGACGACCGGTATCTTTCCCTACAACGTCGAGATCACGCCCGACGGGAAGCTCGGCCTCGTCAATAACCAAGGCGTCGGTGCGTCGGACGGTCAGGTCGACACCCTGTCGGTGATCGATCTCGAAGCCAATCCGCCGCGCGTCATCGATCAGGTGGCGATCGGCGACGGGCCCGAAGGCCTCGCGGTGAGCCCGGTCGGCGGTTACGCCGCCTCGCTACTCTTGAACGGCACGGGCGCACCGAAGACCGCGTTCTATCATCACGACCATTCGCTGGTCGCTCTCTTGAAGATCGACGGTAAACGCGTGCGCAAGGTCGGCGAGGCGCTCGTCCACGGCGGCGCCGAGGGCATCGCCTTCAGCCCCGACGGACGTTTTCTCTATGTCGGCGGCTACAACGACAGCGAGCTCGCGATCTTGCGGCTGCAAGGCGAGAAGCTGATGCCGGTCGGCGCGGTCAGGCTGCCCGGCCATCCCGCGTCGCTGCGCGGCAACACGCCTTAGAGACAAGCCTCAATTCACGAAGTGCTTCCACGGACTCCCGCTTTCGCGGGGGTGACATCCGTTGGCTATTTCGCCTTCAGCTTCAGCGTCAGGTCGCGGAGGTTCTCGAGCAGCTGCTTGATGAAATCGCGCGAGCCCTGATCGCTCAGCTTGCCGTCGGGGAATTTCTGCCCCGCGCCACCGACATACACATGCGGCAAGTTGACCATGTACATGTTGAGGCCCGACATGATCCAGCGCAGATCGCGTTGGCTGCGCGCGGTGCCGAGCGCGCCGGCGCTGGCGCCGAACACGGCGCCGGTCTTGCCGTCGAACGGCATATCGGGCGCGCGCGACGCCCAGTCGATCGCGTTCTTCAGAACGCCGGAGACCGAATAGTTGTATTCCGGCGAGGCAAAGAGCACTGCATCATGCGCGGCGATGGCGTTGCGGAAATCCTGCACCACCGGTGGATAGCCTGGCCCCAACCGCACATCGTCGTTGTACATCGGGATCGGCGCGAGATCGTAGATGTCGATGCTCATGCCCTCGGGCGCGAGCTCCTTCGCGGCATGCAGCAACATTGTGTTGTAGGAGCCCTTCCGCAGGCTGCCGGAAAGTCCGAGCACTTTGATCGGCGTGGCATCGGCCATAATCCTTGTTCACCTCCCTGAGACGTGACGGTCGGGACCGCGCTCTTGGCCCGCGGCGCCCTACGCATCCGCGGTCGCTACCAATAGCGAATGGGTCCGACGTCGACATGAACGAAATTCGAATGCGGATAATAGCCGACGCCGCCGGCTTTCATATTGACCGCGACGCGCCGGACATAGCCGAGCGGACGGTCGATGACGCGAAGATCGACCGCTTCGCCGGCCATGTGGAGGCTGTTGCTCGCGACGCCTTCGGTGGTCTCGCGCAGCATCTCGTTGGTCTCGGGCGAGCGATAGCCGCATACGACCTGGATCGGCTGGCTGCTGCGCAAGGTGCCGCGCAGCCGCGCCATCAGATCGACCAGACTATGATCGATCGAATGTACTTCGTCGGTACGCCCGTCGCGCATCACGCGTGCGATCTCGCGGGTCGCGTCCGGCAGGTACCGTCCGTCGGCCCAATAGACGAGGTCGAGCAACTCGCCGGTCCGCAGGTTGCGGAAGGCGAGCGCGCGTTTGTAAGGCGCGGTCGGCAAAGCGATGGCCGGCATGGAAAAGCTCGGCGCCGCGATCACGCCCGCAGCCGTAGCCCCCGCCGCCGCAATGAATTTGCGGCGCGTGAGGCGCGCTATCGCCTTCATCCTGCTTCCCCCGACCTATTCAACCCCATGCGAAACTCAACCGCTGCGCCCTTTGCTTCCGGTCTCAGCGAGATGATCGGCAGCCGCCTGCGCCGCCAGCGCCTCGGCAAGGCGGCGATCGCGGCCATAGACGTCGTCGCGGAATTCGACCGTGCCGTCCGGATCGACGAACGCCGTCCAGTAAAGCATGTAGACCGGCAGGCTCTTGTGCAGCGCCACGCTCTTCGTCTGGCCCGTGGCGATGGCGGCATCGATCGCGTCGTGCGACCATTGCTCGGAATCGAGCAGAACCTGAGCGAGGCCGCGCGGATCCTCGACACGGACGCAGCCGTGGCTGATATAGCGGCGCGACAACGCGAAGAGACGGCGCTCCGGCGTATCGTGCATATAGACGTCGTCCGGATTCGGCATCTCGAACTTCACTTGGCCCAGCGAATTGGTCGGGCCGGGCACTTGAACGAGTTCCTTGCCGCCGGCGACATCCCAATAGGCGAAGCCGAAGCGGTCGAGATATTTCGGATCTTTCTTCAGCATCGGACGAATTTCGTTCTGGATGATCGAGGCCGGCACGACCCAAGGCGGATTGAGCAGCACCGATGTCATCCGCGCGCGCAGCACCGGCGTCGGATGGATGGCCGAGCCGACGATCGCGCGCATCACGCGCGTAGGCTCGCTATCCGCGAACAGCACGGCTTGCGCCGCGGGCACATTCACCTCGATGCGCGACGCCGCATCGATCCGCGGCAGCGAATGCCAGCGCTCGAGGTTCCAGCGGATTTGCCGCGCGCGCAGTGCCGGCGAGACGTTGAGCGATGCGAGCGTCAGCTTGCCGACCGAGCCATCGACCGGCAGACCGTGCGACGCCTGGAATTTCGATACCGCGTCGGCGAGCGTCTGATCGAAGGCCGATGGATCTTCGGGCACCGCAGCCGCGTCGAGATAGCCTTCGGCAATCAGCCGGTCGCGCAAAGCCGCGACGATATCGCCGTGATCGCCAAGCTGGATCGTGACCGGCGAGAACAGCACGTGCCAGGTTTTCGAATCGAGCGCCGCATAGCGATGCAGCGCTTCGCGCAGCCGCTCGTATTCGGGCTCGTGCGGCGCAAGCGCGGCGAGGACGCTGGCGATCTCGCCGTTCACCGCGGCGCTGAACACCTGACCGGCGTTGAAGGCCGGCGGATCGATCCGCCAATCGGTCTCGAAATCCTTGGGATTGACCCGGCCGCGCGCCAGTGCCGAGGCGTAGCGCAGAAACGCATCGGTCAGCAGCAGCTCGCGCGCCGCTGGCTGCGCCGCTTTGACTTCGTAACCGTGAGGATCGATCCCGTGCGAAGCCGCCTCGTCGAGCGCTTGGCGGAAGGACTGCTGGCGCGCCTCCGTCCAGACCGGCTGGAAGCCGTGTGCTTCGTAAAGCGCGTTAAGGGTTGCTTTGTCGAGGCCGTGACCCGCCACCACCAATGGATCACCGCCTGAGAGGGCGGCTTGGAGCGCGGCATCGGGCGGACCGGGGGTAGCAGGCGCCGGACGGGCAACTAGCGCGGGAGCCGCGACCTTTGGTGTCACATTGGGTTTCGGCGCGACCGTGGCCGGCGCGGGACCCATGGCCGCGGTCGGGGGTGTCGGATGGGGTGCGGCGGCGGGCAGCGGCGCATTGGGCACGGCCGCAGCCGGAGGGGTATCGGGTGCCGGGGAGACCGGTACCGCCGGCGCCGGGGTGGAGGGCTCGGGGAGCGCGGGGATAGCCACCACGGCTGGCGCACCCGGATCCGGGGAATCCGCGGCATAGCCAGGCACCGCCCCGAGGGCCGTCAAGCCGCCAAGCAGCACCAAAGCCGCGCCAAATCTTGGGAAAAGCCAACCCCCCGACATCAAAATATCCGAACCCCTTTCAAGCCAACACCATTGAGCATAAGCGATTCCCGTGCAAGCCTTTCGGCTCGGCCCGGGGCTCGCACCGCCGGCCACCAGCGGGAGGGGAGGACACGATGGACATCATTACCGTCAAAAACGTAACCGTGCCGGCCCTGGGCTTCGGCACCTGGGCACTTTCCGGAAACGCGGCCTACCTGGCGACCCGTATGGTGCTTGATCTGGGTTACCGTCACATTGATACCGCCCAGATTTATGGCAACGAGGCCGAGATCGGGCGGGCCATTCGCGACAGCGGCATGCCAAGGAGTGAGATTTTCCTCACCACCAAGATCGCCCCGGGCAATCTGGCCAAGGCCGATGTCCGGCGCTCGCACGAAGAGAGCCTCCGCCGCCTCGGCCTCGACCAGGTCGATCTCCTGCTGATCCATTGGCCGAACGCCGGCATCCCCTTGGGCGAGACGCTGGAAGCGCTGACCCGCCTGCGCGATGCGGGCAAGACGCGCACCATCGGAGTCAGCAATTTCACCGCCGCGCTGCTCCGCGAGGCCATCGAGCAGCACGGTGCCGACATCATTTGCAATCAGGTCGAATACCACCCCTTCCTGCCGCAGCGCCGGCTGCTCGAAGCGATGCGGCGCTATGGGTTGATGCTGACGGCTTACGCACCGGTGGCGCGCGGCCGCGCGTTCCGCGATCCAACGCTGACGGCGATCGGCAAGAAATTCGGCAAATCGCCCGGTCAGGTCGCGCTGCGCTGGCTGCTCGACCAGGAAAAGGTCGCGGCCATCCCGAAAGCCGGCCGGCGCGAGCACGCGGCGGCGAATATCGACATCTTCGACTTCCAGCTCTCGCCCGAGGACCACGCGACCATCGACGGGCTCGCGGCCGAGGCCGACCGCATGGTCGAATGGGCCGGCTACACGCCACGCTGGGACGAGGGCTAGGCCTTCAATTCGCGCCCTGCCGGCGCTAACCTTGGCGCATGAGTTGCTGCGATCCGAACACCGTCGCCTGGGACGGAATCACCATGCGCCGCCGCACCGTGCTGAAAGGCGCGGCGGCTCTCGCCGGCATTTTCGGCGCCAACCCGGCGCGCGCCGCCGGCAAGCCCGTCAAGCTCGCCTTCTGCTCGCAGCTTCTCTGCATCATCCCCTACGTCGTCGCGACGCATGGCGGTCACTTCCAGAAGGAAGGGCTCGATGTCGAGCTCGTCTATATGCGCGGCGGCTCGCCGGCGATGCAGGCCCTCGTCGGCGGCGCGGTCGATTACGCCGCGACCGCGCTCGATGTCGCGCTCCAGGCCTATTCGCATGGCGCGGCGGTAAAGCGCATCGCGGCGACCGGCAAGCTGCCGCTCTTTGCCCTCGCCGTAGCGCCACAAGACGCGACGAAGATCAATTCGGTCAAAGACCTCGAAGGCAAGATCGTCGGCATCTCCGGCCTCGGCAATGCCGATCACGCGCTGACGCTGTTCCTCTTGAAGCAGGCCGGCGCCGACGTTGCGAAAGTGCAATTCGCGACAATCGGCACCAACCTCCTCGAGGCGTTGCGCCAGGGCCAGATGGATGCGGGCATGGTGCAAGAGCCGGCGCTGACGCTCATCGAGCAGGCCGGCGGCAAGGTACTGGTCAATGCGATGCAAACCGCCGATGCCGAGAAATATCTTGGCGGCAATTACGAGTTCATGGGCATCGCCGTGCGCGCCTCCGAGATTGAGCAGCGCAAGGACGAGATCAAAGCGCTGATCAAAGGCATGCAGAGCGCGCTGGCGGCGGTGCAGCAGGTGACGCCGGACGACCTCATCAAGGCGCTGCCGCCCGAGCTGACGACCGGCGCCGATATCGGCCAGATGCGCGACATCCTCGCCAAGTATCGCGCCTCGCTCTACCCGGCCAACACCACGATGGATCGCGCCGCCGAGGATCGCGTCGCGCAATCGCTCACCATCGCCGGCCTCCTGCCCGCCGGCACCGACACTTCCGGACTCTACGACACCACTTTCGCCGGCTGAGAGCGCTCGTGGACGAGCGTTGGCGTTCCCCTCCTTTCGTCATTCCCGCGCAAACGGGAACCCACGACGACCAACGAGCTGTTCCCATGGATTCCCGCGTTCGTGGGAATGACGGGAAGAAGCATCGCGTCCGCTAAGTGCTCCGCGTTAGTGATCTCGCGCTGTCCTACGGTACGACGCCGGTCTTGGAGGGCGTCGGCATGGAGGTCGAGGATGGCGAATTCGTTAGCCTCGTCGGCCCGTCGGGCTCGGGCAAGAGCACCATCCTGCGCGCGATCATCGGCCTGCAGGCGCCATCGGCCGGCAAGGTCGAGCTCACCATCGACAAGCGCGAGATCGGCTTCCTCTTTCAGGACGACGCGCTGCTGCCCTGGCGGCGCGCCGCCGCGAACGTCGCGCTCGGTCTCCGGCTGCGCGGCATGGCAACCCACGATGCGATGAAGCGCGCCGAGGAGTGGCTCGGGCATCTCGGCCTGCACGGCCTCGGTGCTCGCTATCCGCGCGAATTATCGGGTGGACAACGCAAACGCGTTGCCCTGGCGCAGGTGCTGGCGCTCGAGCCGCAATTGCTGCTGATGGACGAACCGTTTTCGGCGCTCGATGCGATCACGCGCGCGCGGCTGTCGCAAGATCTCCTCAAACTTGTCGAGGAGCGGCATATGAGCGTGCTGCTCGTGACGCACGATCTCGAGGAAGCGCTCGCGCTTTCCGACAACGTCTACCTTCTCTCGCGCGGCCCCAAGGCGCGTATCGCCGGGCAATATCCGGTGCCGATCCCGCGGCCGCGCGACATTATCAAGGCGCGCACCCATCCGGAATTCGGACCGCTCCTCGAGCGCGTCTGGCAAAATCTGTCGCGCGAAGTCGTCGGCGAGCCGGGAAAGGACGATCAATGGGCCGGATTTTCAATCGGCCTTTGACGCGCCAGCTCATCGGCCTCGCCGTGCTGCTGATCGTCTGGCAAGCGGCCGCCAATACCGGCTGGCTCAACCCGCTTTACATGCCCTCGCCCTTGAAGATCGGGGCGGCGCTGGCGCAACTCTTCGGCAGCGGCAGCATCTGGCCGCATCTCGCCGCGACGTTCACCGCAGCGCTCGGCGGCCTCGCGATCGGCATTATCGTCGGTGTGGTCCTCGGCGCGGCCGCAGCGATCCTGCCGCTGATCGCGGAATTGCTCGAGCCGGTGATGATCCTCTTGAACGCCGTGCCGCGCGTCGTGCTGGCGCCGCTCTTCGTCATCTGGCTCGGCATCGGCATCGCCAGCAAGGTCGCGCTCTCCTTCATGCTGGTCGCGGTGCTGATCTTCTTCACGGTCTATACCGGCATCCGCCAAGTCGACCGCAAACTGGTCGAGCGCGTGATCACCTTGGGCGGCGGGCGCGGCACCTTGTTGCGCGAGGTCTATCTGCCGTCGGTCACCGCCTGGGTACTGGGCAATCTCAAAGTCGCGGTCGGCTTCGCCTTCACCGGCGCCGTTGTCGGCGAGTTCGTCGCCGCGACCAAGGGTTTGGGCTACCTCCTCTCCTTCGCGCAGAGCACCTATAACGCAGCGCTCATGCTGGCGCTGGTGCTGGTGATCATGGTGTTCGTGCTGCTGATCTTCGCCATCTCGGAATGGCTCGAGAAGCGCCTGACGCGATGGCGGGGATAGCCCTAAGCCACCGCGGTCGGATTGGGGCTGGTCTCGGTGTAGGCGAGCATCTTCTTCGACAGCCGCAGTAGCATCTCGCCGCGGATCGTTTGCGCGCCCGGCTCGCTCCACAGATTGAAGGATTCGTCCGGGTCGTTCTCGCGATCGTAAAGCTCGCCCCATTCGACGCCGTCATAGAGCGTCAGGCGATAGCGCTCGGTGACGAGGCTGCGGACGCGCGCACGTGTCGGCAGGCCGACGCCGAGACGTTGGCCCTCCTCCTCGATCAGCACCTCGTCATAAGGCGCCGCGTCGCTTTCGATCAGCGGCAACAGATTCTTGCCTTGGATGCCGTTGAAGCCCTGCACGCCGGCGCGCGCGAGGATCGTCGGCGCGAGATCGATCGTGCCGGCGAAAGCAGCACTACGCCCGGCCACGCGACCCTGCGGATCGCGCCAAATGAAGGGCACTTGCGTGATCGAGCGATAGTGGATCGGGCCTTTGAGCAAGAGTTGGTGATCGCCCATATAGTCGCCGTGGTCGGCGGTGAAGATCACCACGGTGTTCTCGGCGAGGCCGAGCGCCGCGAGCCTGTCGAGCACGCGGCCGACGCCGTGATCGATGAAGCTGATGAGCCCGTAATTGAGCGAGATCGCCTCGCGCGTCTCGCGCTCGCTCGCGGCGAAGAGCATCGGCGTCGACTTAATCGCGCGGCCATTGTCGCGCTGTTGATGCAGCCATTTCACATGTGGCGGCAGGCGATCGGTCGGCGCGTGGAACGACGACGGCAGCTCGACCTCTTCCGGCTTGTACATGCCCCAATACTCGCCGGGCGGCGTGAAGGGATGATGCGGATCGGCGAAAGAGCACATGAGGAAGAACGGCGCATCGCCCTCAGCATATTCCTCGAGCCGCGCCATCGTGCGCTCGGCGCAATAGCCGGTCGGATGGAGTGCCGGCGGCAGCTTGGTGCGCCACGCCTGATGCGCGCGCGTCAATTCGTATTCGGGCGCGGGCAGCGCATTCTTCTCGCCGATCAGGCTTTCGATGTCGTTTGTCTTGGTATTGGCCCAGCGCCGGTAATGGCCTTGCAGATCGTCGCCATGCTCGACCGTGAGATCGACCGTCTCGAAGCCGTAGAAGGGATAATCGAGATCGAAATTCGGGTCGGCCTTCCAGGCCGGTGCCCATTCCTGATCGTAGCGCCCGCCGTGATCGGCGCGCGCCTCGACCGGCAGCCGGTCCTTGGGATCGAGCGGCCATTGCGGCGGATTGCCGGTCATGTTCTGGAAGTGGCCCTTGCCGACCATGCCGGTGCGATAGCCCGCGCGGCGCAGTTGATCGGTGAAGGTCGTCGCATCGAGCGCCAAGGGGATGCCGTTGTGGCGCACGCCGTGCAGCGAGGGCATGCGGCCGGTCAACAAGGTCGCGCGGTTCGGCATGCAGATCGGGCTCGCGACATAAAAATTCTCGTTCACCCAGGCCTTGCCCGCGAGCGCGTCGATATTCGGCGTCTCAACGACGCGGTTGCCGTAACAGCCGAGATGATCGCAGCGCAGCTGATCGGCAATGAAGAAGAGGAAATTCGGCCGCCCGTCTTTTTTCTCAGGGCTCTTCATCGCCATCGCATCCCCGCTCCGCCGCTTACTTCTCGGCCTGCAATTTCTCCGCAAGCATCGGCAGCGCGCGGATGTCGTAACCTTTCGACGCGGCTTCGGCGACCAGCGCCAGCGGGCTCGCGCCGTTATCCAGCACCTGCGTCAGCGCATACATGAGAAAGCAGCGCGTGCCGCTGCGGCAATGCGCGAGGATCGGCTTGCCTTCGCGCAGCAGATGCGCCTGGAAATCGTGCACGTCCTTGCGCGAGATCGCCGAGGAGACGATCGGCTGATAGACGTAATGGAGACCTTGCTTCTTCGCTTCGGCCTCGACGGTGACATGGTCGAGTTGGCCCGGCTCTTCATTGTCGGGCCGGTTGTTCATGATGGTGGTGTAGCCGGCGGCCTTGAAGGCCGCGAGATCGTCGAGCGAAATTTGCGCGGCAACGCTCAACTGGTCGTTGATCTTGGTGGGCTCGGTCATCGGGGGCCTCCGTTTCTGTTGCGACAGGATAGCGCAGAATTGTGCGCTGCACGATGATCTGCCGAGCCCCATGTCCCCCTGGCGCTTTCGGGCTTTGGCTTATGCTGCTTTGGGCTTATCTTAAAGATGTACCCGAGGGACGGGGCGGCGGCGCCAGAGAGCGCTTCAAAAAAAGCCGCGGCCGTGCGGAGCACAGAGGAGACGGCCATGAATGTCGAAGCGATTTTACGCAACAAGGGACGCAGCGTGACCACAGTCGCACCCGAAGCGCGCATCGCCACAGCGGTCGCGCTCTTACGGCGGCATGCCGTCGGGGCGTTGGTCGTGAGCCGTGACGGCGCGTCGGTCGACGGCATCATCTCGGAACGCGACATCGTGACGGCGCTTGCCGATCACGGCGCGGCGACGCTCGATCTCGCGGTCGCCGATCTGATGAGCCGCCACGTGATCACCTGCCGCCGCGACGATGCGGTCGCCGATCTCGCCGCGCTGATGACCGAGCGGCGTATCCGCCATCTGCCGGTGGTCGATCGCGGCGCACTGGCCGGCATCGTCAGCATCGGCGACGTAGTGAAGCACCGTATCGACGAGGTCGAGGACGAGGCGAGCTCGATGCGCGAGTTCATCGCCAGTGCCTGAGCGTCAGAAGAGGGCGATCGCCGCAATACCGGCGAGGGCGAGCGCGACCAGCAGCGCGGCCGCGTTGAGGCTGGCGCGCCAGCCGGCGAAGATAACGGCGTAGCTCGCCTTCAGCACATTGTTCGAGGCGATCGCGATGAGGATCGCGGTCGCGGCGACCGGTACCGGCATCGCTCCGGTGCCGCCCTGCGCAAGGCTCAAGACGAACGGATCGATATCGGTGAAGCCGACGACGGCGGCGAGCGTGTCGACGCCGGCGGCGCCGAAATGCGCGCGCGCCCATTCCGTCGCCATCGAGATCACCACGAAGAGCAACGCGAAGAGCGCGGCCGCGCCGATCTCCAGCGGGTTGCGCGGCGGGGTGCCGGCCGCGGCGCTGGGCCCGCGGCTGGCGCCGCGATACTGTAGCATCGCGACGATCGCACCAATGACGAAGAGCGCCGCCATGACCGGCGCCAGGCTTTGCGCTAGTCCCCAATCGAAGATGGCGATGATCGCGAGAATACGCAGATACATCACCGAAGTCGCGAGCATCATGCCGGCTTGCGCCGTCCCGCTGCTTTTCGGCTGCGCGGCAGCGGAGCGGGCCAGAACCACCGTGGTCGCCGTCGAGGAATAGAGTCCGCCGAGCAGCGCGACCGCGAGGTCGCTGTCGTCCGGCGCCAAGAAGCGCTGCAACAGATAGCTCGCGTACGACAGCGTGCAGACGGCGAGCAGCGCCAGCCAGGCTTTGTAAGGCGTGATCGCAGTGAGCGTCGTCACCGGCTCGTTCGGCAAGAGCGGCAGGACGATGCCGGTCAGGATCAGGAACTTTGCCGCGGTGACGATTTCCTTGAGCTCGACGCGCTGGGCGAGCGCATGTAGCTTTTCGCGCGCGGTGAGGAGCAGCACCGCCGCGACCGTGCCCGCCACGGCAAGCCAGGGCGGTAAGGCGAGCGCGATCGGCCCCGTCAGAAAGGCCAGCATGGCGCAGACCGGCGCAACGAGTTCGACGCTGCGCTGCTCGGCCGGGGCACTGCAGAGCTGATGCCAATAAGCGATGGCCGACCAGGCGCCGAGGACGACGAGCCCGGCGACGAGCGGCACGAGACGCTGCGTGTCGATGAGGTAGAGAAGGCCGCCGGTGAGCGCCAAAAGCGGAAAGGTGCGCACGCCGCCCGGACGCTGGAGCCCGGAACGAAGGTTGAACTCCTCGAAAGCGAGGCCGAAGAACAGCGATAGCCCGAGCAGCAAGGCAAAACCGATGACCGACGGGCCGGCCGGCGACGTCATTCATTCCCCCAGAGACGCGCTTCGCCTTCCGAGCATCGCCATGGAATCGCCATAAATCAAGATGCAGGATCGAGCCCTGATGGCACCGTCCCGGTCGGCTGTCGTCCTTTCCGTTCAATCATTTTAAGGGACGCAGCCCGTGTCCGAAGCCCTAAAGCTGGATACATTTTTCGAGATACCGATCCTCGAATCGCTTCTCGATGTCGAGCAGACGGTGCTGGATGCGCTGCCGATCGGTATCTATGCCTGCGATGGCGACGGGCAGATTCTGCGCGTCAATCGCAAGGCGATCCAGCTCTGGGGCCGCGCGCCGCAGCTGCTTGATCCGACGCAGCGCTTCTGCGGCTCTTTCCATGTCGAGAGTCTCGACGGCCAATTCATCCCGCCCGATCAGACGCCGATGGCGCGCGCCGTCCTCCATGGCGAGAGTTTCGACGGCGCCGAGGCCGTCGTGCACAATTCCGACGGACGGCGCTGGGTCGCGCGGGTCAATGTGAAGCCGCTGCGCGATAGCCGTGGTACCGTTGTCGGCGCCATCAACTGCTTCCAGGACGTGACACAAGAGCACGAGATGCGCCTGGCGCTCGAGCGTCAGCAGCGTACCTTCGATCTGGCGATGATCGCATCGCGCATGGGGACGTGGCGCTACACCATCGCCGACAATATCTGCGTCTATGACGAGAACGCGCAGCGGCTCTATGGCCTCACCGAAGCGCGCTTTCTGCACGACGAGGCCGGCGTGCGGGAAAAATTCCACCCCGACGATATCCCGGTGATGTGGACGCGCGTGACGAAGGCGCTCGATCCCGATGGCGACGGCCGCTACGAGGTCGAATATCGCGTCAAGCAGCTCGACGGCAGCTGGCGCTGGCTGAGCGCCTGGGGCCTCGTCGAATTCGAGGGCTTCGGGCCCCACCGCAAGCCCGTTGCGATCGCGGGTGCAAGCCGCGATCTCACCGAGCTGAAACGAGGAGAAGAACAGCAGCGACTTCTCGCCGACGAGCTGAACCATCGCGTGAAGAACACGCTGGCGACCATCCAATCCATCGCTGTGCAAACCTTGCGTGGGGCGGACGATCTGAAATCGGCCCGCACGGCGCTCGACGCGCGGATCATCTCGCTGGCGCAGGCCCATGACCTCCTAACCGACCGGCGCTGGTCGGGTGCCGATATCCGCGATGTCGTGGCCCGGACCATGAGCCCGTTTGCGGCAGATCAGCTCAATCTCGCGGGGCCGGCGCAAGAGGTTTCGCCGCGCCACGCACTCGCCCTGTCGCTGGCGCTGCACGAGCTCGCCACCAACGCCGCGAAATACGGCGCCCTCACCGTGCCGGAGGGCCGTATTGATCTGACTTGGCGCGTCGATGACGCATCGCTACACCTGGACTGGCGCGAGAGCGGCGGGCCTAAGGTAACGCCGCCGAGCCGCCGCGGCTTCGGCAGCCGCTTGCTCGAAGACGGGCTCGCGCACGATCTCGACGGCCAGACAAAACTCGACTATGCGCCGGACGGCGTGCACTGCGAGATCTCGGCTCTGCTCTAGCAGCCATCGCTTCATCATTGCGAGCCTCGCGGCCGAAAGGTTATAAATCGGGCAGCGCGGGTGTAGCTCAATGGTAGAGCAGAAGCTTCCCAAGCTTACGACGAGGGTTCGATTCCCTTCACCCGCTCCACAACATTTCATGTGGCGACGTCTACGGGTTTCGGCTTGCGCAGCGCGACGCTACTTCAGAGCGACGGCGCAGCCTTCCCGCGTCAGCGTCAGGACACCGTCGCCGATGGTGAGCCAGCCGCGATCGGCACCGAAGGACATCGCACGGTCGAATTCGGTTGGCGTGAGGGCGAGCGCCGACAACCTGGCTTGCAGCGACGTGAGAGCGACCATGAGACCCGGAATCGGAGAGCGATCCTCGGCGAAGTTGCGGACGATGGCGAGCGCCGCATATTCCGGCTCCGTCCGCCTGCGCTCTGGAATAGCGGGCGCATCGGCCGTGCGCGGTGCAAAACGGGCTTCGATCGACGGCGCGTCCATGACGATCCGGCCGGCCGGATCTTTGATCGCATGAACCACGAAACCGAGCCGGAGAAAATGCGCCGCGCATTCAAACGCGCTTGCTTCGGTCGGGGCTCGCGCCGTGCTCCACTGATCGTCGGTGCGCGCCGACGTTTCCCAGAGGACAATCCACGGCGGACCGTTTGCCGTATTAAGATGATCGCCGCTGACAACCGATTTGCGTGAGTAATGGGCCATCACCGTGCCCTTGAGACGCGGTTGCGTGGCGTCGTTGGAAACAGCGGCAGCGCGTCAAGGCGGAGATCGGAGAAAGATATTCGCAAAATTTTTCTTTCGTCAACAAAGGCACGATGGTGCGCCGATTGGCGACACGAGCCACTCGAAGCGTATGCCGCTTCACCTTGTGTGAAACCCGTCTCGCGCGACAAAGAAGTCTGCGCGACGGCCGGTATCTCTCGGCAAAGACCGGTATGCTTGGGCTCGACGCCAAAGCTTCGCCAGGCGGAAATAGTGCGCTTTAAATGGTCATAATGTGGCGTAAAGTCAACGGATTAAACAAAGCTATTCCAAGCCTGACCCTTGGTGTAGAGTCCGTCGGTGACAAAACCCCACAAGTTCAAAGTCGGTCAATCGGTCGATCTCGCCGGGCTGCCGCGTTCGGCAGGTTCGTCGGCGGGCAAATTCGAAGTCGTGCGATTGATGCCCACGGAGCATGGCCATCATCAATACCGCATTCGCTCGTACCTCGATGGCCATGAGCGCATGGTCGCCGAAAGCGAACTTGAGGGACAACACAAGTCGTGACGCAATCCGGACGGTATCGCGCGAAAGCTCAATCGCTGCGCAATGACAGCGCGAATATGTCCGATTCACGCATACGCGATGAGATGCTGATCATTGCTTCTCAATACGAGCAGCTTGCGCAGGACGTGGAACAGTCCGAAGGAATGCGATAGGCCGCAATCGCCGCGACCGGATACGCGTTACGCCCCAGTCGAATCCTTCCCACCCTTGCGGCCGAAGAGCCGCAGCAGTCCCGCCGTTTGGCGATGCCATTGCCGCACCGGCATCGCCGGATAGCCGCCGACGCGGTCCCCCGCCGCGACATCGCGCATAACGCCGCTTTTGCCGGCGATCCGCGCGCCGGGGCCGATCACGAGATGATCGCTGATGGCGCTTTGTCCGCCGACCATGACGTCGTCGCCGAGAACGGTGCTGCCGGCGATGCCGACCTGGCCCGATAGCACGCAGCGTTTGCCCAGACGGACGTTGTGGCCGATCTGGACGAGGTTATCGATCACGGTGCCGGCGCCGATCACGGTGTCGCCCATCGCGCCGCGATCGACCGTGCAACTCGAGCCGATCGCCACCGCGTCCTCGATGATCACGCGACCGAGTTGAAGCATCCGCATCGGTCCGGTGGGGCCCGCAACAAAGCCAAAACCGGGGCCCCCAATGGTGCAGGCGCTGCCGATCTCGACTCTCTCGCCGATAAGCGCGTTGCCGATCGTGCTATGGGCGCCGATGCGGCTGTCGTTACCGATAGCGACGCCGGCACCCAGCACCGCATAGGGGCTCACGTGACACCGGTCGCCGATCGTCACTTTCGGTCCCACGACGGCGCCAAAATCGATCTGCGCCCCGCGGCCAATGACCGCCGACGGATCGATTTGGACGCCCTCGCTGATACCGCCGCTCGGCGATGCCGCGGGATAAAGCAAATGGCCCGCGCGCGCGAAAGCGGCCCTTGGATCCGCTACGAACAGAAGCGGCTGACCCTCCGAGGCATGCGGCGCGAGGCACCTGGTCGTGACAACCGCGCTCGCCTTGGTTTCCGCCAAGGCCGTCGCGTAGCGGACATCGAAAAACACGCTGAGATCGCCGCTGGCGGCGGTTTGGAGGTCGCCGACGTCGTGAATCCAGATATCGCTTGCAGCGGGCGAAGGCGCCTCGGCGCCAATGTGCGAAGCGATGTAGTCCAGCGAAAACGGACCGCACGCACGGAAGAAACGCCGATCTGTCATGCGCTTCCTCTCGGGATCGCCGAGCTGGAGGGAGCGCGGTCGCGGCCGGATTGGCTCAGTGTGGCAACTCCGTGTCAGTCGTTGCCGGCACCGCATCGGACGCTTCCTCGCTGGAGGCGTCCAGCGCACCGCTTTCCGGGGTCCCGCGTTCCGCGCGCCGCGCCAATTTCTTCCGCAGCTTTTCTTCCTTGGCCCTTTGGCGATCGGCGCGCTGCAGGCGATAGTTCGGCTTAAAGGGCATCGGCTCTCTCTCGACTTTTCCGCTCGAAAGGAATAATTCCGCGTCATGTCCCGGAATTGGGGAGCCGGCGGAACGGCTCAGGCGGGCATGAAGAGAAAGCTACGCCACGAACGATACGACTATGGACCCCCCCTATCCGACATTCAAGCTGTCGCACGGACGGATCATCGGAACGGGGGAGTGCGCACTCAGTCGAAATCGCTCTTTCGCAGAAGGATTCCGCCCTTCTCCGCGTGAATCGCATGCTTTTCGCTCGCCTTTTGCTCGATCGCGGCGCGGCCGCGGTCGAAAGCGGTAAGACAAGCCTGCTTGCCGTCATTGCGGGCGCCGAAATGCTCGATGAGCGCCTCCATCGTGATCGCGCAAGCAATCGCGGCCTCCGGCACGGCATCGTCCTGCGCGATGAAATTCACAACGTTCCGTCTCAAATCCCAGCCGCGAATTTGCCGAGGAAAGGAGAGAGCCATCGAAATTCACTCCGTGATTGAGCGGGGACACGCGTTATGAGACGCGCATCCTGAGAATGCACACAGATGCAGCGAGAATGCGAAGAAATAAGAACCGCGGCGGCGCGCGATCCTATTTCTTCCCTTTCGCCTCCGCATCTATCTCGGCCAACACTTCGAGCACGATGCGCTGCGTGTCGAGCGCGGCGGGAAAGCCGCAATAGCACGCGACCTGAAGGCAGACCTCGCGCAGCTCCTCGCGATTCATGCCGTTATTGATGGCACCACGCACATGAAGGCGGAGCTCGTGAGGCCGGTTGAGTGCGGCAATCATGCCAAGATTGAGGATGCTGCGGCTGCGCTTGTCGAGGCCGGGCCGGTTCCAGATGTCTTCCCAGCAATTCTCGGTGACGAGGACCTGCATCGGCCAAGTAAAATCGTCGGCGCTCGCCAGCGACTTGTCGACATACGCATCGCCGACCACGGCACGCCGCGTCTGCAATCCACGCTCGAATTTTTCACTCCGCACTCTAGACTGGGCCATCTTGGTTCCTTTCGCTGGAATGCCGATATTGGATCACGAGAAGGAGACGCGAAAGATGGAGAAGACCTATCCGGTCACGCATAGCGACGCCGAGTGGCGGCGTATCCTGACGCCCGAGCAATACGACGTGATGCGTGGCCACGGTACCGAGCGGCCGGGAAGCTGCGCGCTCCTGGCCGAGAAGCGGCCGGGCACGTTCTCATGCGCGGCCTGCGACCAGCCGCTTTTCGAGGGGAAGCGCAAATTCGAGAGCGGCACCGGCTGGCCGAGCTTCGACGATCCTGTCGCGGGCGCGGTCGAGACGACGACCGATGCTTCTTACGGGATGGTCCGCACGGAAGTGCATTGCGCGCATTGCGGCAGCCATCTCGGCCACGTCTTCGACGACGGACCGCCGCCGACGCATCTGCGTTATTGCATCAACGGCGTGGCACTCAATTTCAAGCCCGACTGACGCAGGCGCGCCGCGAAACGCAGCGGCGCGCGCCGGATATGCAACAGCCGAAACGAAAGCACCGGCGGCGGCAAAGGCCGCAGCCGGTGCTTCGAAACGTAGATCCGCCGGCCTCAATACTCGTCGCGCAGCTTCCCACCGAGCGCGGCGCTTACCGAAGCGATAAACGCGCCGACAACCATCGCCAGCGCCGTCACGATCGCCCCGAAAGCAGCGGTCTTGCGTGCCTTGTCCGCCGCCTGCCGCGCCTGATCCTCGGCTGATTTGATCTGCGCCACGGTCTGATCGACGCGCTGCTCGGCCTCGCTCTGGCTGATGCCGGTGCGTGCCGCGACCGACTGCGCGACATAGCTGCGGTCGTCCGGCGTGAGGCTGCCCTTCGGCAGATCGCGCGCGAAGATGCGCAGGACCATGGCGCGATCGTCGCCGGCGTTGACCTGGGCACTGCTTTGGCCAGCACCCGTCGTCGGCGCCCCACCTCCATTCGCGGCGTTGGCGCCGGAGC
>DASXCX010000085.1:0-4799 GCA_036490955.1 Allostellaceae bacterium
CGCGATGCAGACGGTGACCTTGCTCGATGCGATCAAGGAATTCGGTTTCGATGCCTGCATCGGCGGCGCGCGGCGCGATGAAGAGAAAGCGCGCGCGAAAGAGCGCATCTTCTCCTTCCGCAATTCCTTCGGCGAATGGGACCCGCGCCATCAGCGCCCGGAGCTCTGGAGCCTCTATAACGGCCGGCTCGACAAGGGCGAGCATATGCGCGTCTTTCCTTTGAGCAACTGGACCGAGATCGATGTCTGGCGCTACATCGAGCGCGAGAAACTGGCGCTGCCCAGCCTTTATTATGCGCATGAGCGGCCGGTCGCGGTGCGCGGCAACATCCTGTTGCCGGTTTCCGAATTCGTGCCGCTCAACGACGACGATGCGGTCGAGACGCGCGTCGTGCGTTTCCGCACGGTCGGCGATATCTCCTGCACGCTGCCCGTCGAATCGAGCGCCGCGACGGTCGAAGCGATCGTCGCCGAGACGCTCAACGCCTCGCTCAGCGAGCGCGGCGCGACCCGGCTCGACGATCAGACCTCCGACGCGTCGATGGAAGAGCGCAAGCGCGTGGGATATTTCTGATGGCCGAGCTCGCGACCAAAGCCGCGGAAGGCGATATCGGCGTGCTGCGCTTCAGCACGGCGGGCAGCGTCGACGATGGCAAGAGCTCGCTCATCGGTCGCATGCTCTACGATTCCGACTCGGTCACCAGCGATCGGATCGAGGCGTTGGAGCGTGCGGCTCGGCGCAAGGGCGAGGCCGATATCGATCTATCGCTGCTGATGGACGGCCTTACGATCGAGCGCGAGCAAGGCATCACCATCGACGTCGCCTACAGCTATTTCGCGACGCCGCAGCGTAAATTCATCATCGCCGACACGCCCGGCCATGAGCAGTACACGCGCAATATGGTGACCGGCGCGAGCACCGCCGATGCGGCGGTGGTCCTCGTCGATGCCCAGCGCGGCATGACCACGCAGACGCGGCGGCACCTTTATCTCAGCCATCTTCTCGGCGTGGCGCATCTCGTCATCGCCGTGAACAAGATGGATCTCGTCGGCTTCGACCAGAAAGCCTATGCGACGATCGCGCAATCGATCGAGGAATTCACCCGCGCAATCGGCGCCGAACGTTTCTATCTCGTGCCGATCTCGGCGAAATTCGGCGACAATGTCGTGCATGGCAGCGGACGCATGCCGTGGTATGAAGGTAAGCCGCTGTTGGCGCTCCTCGAGACGTTGCCGCCGGCGATCCTCACGCATTACACGCCGTTCCGCTTCCCGGTGCAGCTCGTGCGCCGCGTGCCGGCGCCGGACGGCGAGCAGTTCAGGCAATATCTTGGCCGTGTCGAATCGGGCCGGGTGCGGCCAGGCGACGAGGTAGCGATTCTACCTGCGGGCCGCGTGACACGTGTTCGCGCCATCTCGCATTTCGAAGGGCCGCTCGAGCATGCCGAGGCCGGCAGGTCGATCGCCATCGAGGTCGAGGGCGATATCGACATTGGCCGTGGCGAGATGTTTGCAGCGCCGCTGCAGCCGCCGCGCGTCGACAAGAAATTGATCGCGACGATCTGTTGGTTCGCCGACGAGACCTTTACGCCGGCGGCGCGCTACCTCCTCAAATGCGGCACGCGCACGGTTGCAGCGCGCATTGCCGAGATCGTCCATCGCCTCGATGTCGCGACGCTCGCCACGGAGCCGGCGCCCGAGACGATCAAATGCAACGATATCGCCAGGGTGCATATTGCCTTGGCGCAGCCGCTCGCTTTCGATGCCTATCAGGACAATCGCGCGACCGGCGCGTTCATCCTCATTGATGCGGATACAAACGCAACAGTTGCGGCCGGCATGATTGCGCGACCCGAAGACGAACCCGCCGCCGCCGATGCGGCCGGCTTCGATCCTGGCTTGTAAGCGAATTCGTGAGGGTACAAAATGACGATTGCGCCGCGGCGTTCGCGAAAGCGATGGGGGAGTAGTCGGTGAATCTCCTGCACGCGATCAATTGGCTTTATGCGATGTCAGGCTTTGGCGTCGGCTTGCTGGTCGGCATGACGGGCGTCGGCGGCGGCTCTCTCATGACGCCGCTTCTCATTCTGCTGTTCGGTATTCATCCCGCGACCGCGGTTGGCACCGATCTGCTTTACGCGGCGGCGACAAAGACGTGTGGCACGGTCGTGCATGGCTTCAATCACAGCGTCGATTGGCGGGTGGTGGGGCGTCTCGCATTAGGCAGCGTGCCGATGACCGTGGTGACGCTGTTTATCCTCTCGCGCATCGATCTCACCGCCGGCCCGGCGGAGCATTTGATCACCTTCATCCTCAGCGTGGCGCTGCTCGCGACGGCCGTCGCGCTCGTCTTCCGCACGCGTCTCGTCGATTATTACACGAAGCACGTCGGTGAGCTCAGCCCGCGCCGGACCGCGATCCTGACGATCGTTACCGGCGGCATCCTCGGAATTCTCGTCTCGATCTCGTCGGTCGGCGCTGGGGCGATCGGCGTGACAGCGCTGATCCTGCTTTATCCCCGCTTGCCCACGGCGCGCATCGTCGGTTCGGATATCGCCCATGCCGTTCCGCTCACCCTCGCCGCGGGCATTGGCCATTGGATCATGGGGTCGATCGACGCCCATATCCTCGGCTCGCTCCTGGTCGGCTCGATCCCCGGCATCATCGTCGGCAGCTATGCCGCGGTGCGCGTACCCGATGCCGCTCTGCGCTTCACCCTCGCGGCGGTTCTCGCCATTGTCGGCGGGCGGCTCGTTCTGTAGACAAGCGCGCTCCGGCGCTTTCCTTGATCCGCCGCCTTTCGCGACTTGCCTCTTTCTTGACTCGCTGGGGCGGGGGCGGGAGACTTCGCGTAATCAAAACGCGCGGGCGCGGCCATTCCGGTTGCGTTGCCAAGGAGGAACTGGTCATGAAAATCGTCGTCTTCGGTCCGCAGAAACGCACCGGCGTGCTGCATCAAAACAACGTCGTCGATCTGTCCTATGCCGTCGCGAAATATCTGCGCGAGAAGCAGGGCGAGGCGAATGCGCTGGAAATGGCCAAGGGCCTCGCGCCGTCCAACCTGGCGCGGCTGATCGAAGGCGGCCAGCGCGCCATCGATACGACGCAATCGGCCCTCGATCACATTTTTGGCAATGCCCACGACCAGCTCGGCCCGAATGGCGAGCGCATCGTGCGCCCTGTCTCCGATCCGATGATGAAGATCCATGCGCCGCGTCCCGACAATGCGCGCACGGCCTGCGCCGGCGGCAATTTCGCCGATCACGCTGCGGCAATGGCGATCAAGATGCGCGGAAAGCCCTATGAAGGCGATCCCGCCGAAGCCATCCGCAAGGCCGGCGTCTGGGGTTTCTGGAAGCTGCAACGCGAGTTCAACGGACCCGATGGCGAATTGCCCTATCCCGACCGCTGCAATCGTCTCGACTATGAAGCCGAGATCGCGATCGTGCTCGGCAAAAAGGGCGTCGACCTTAAACAAGGCCAGATCAAGGATTACGTCTGGGGCGTGACCATGCTCGCCGACTGGAGCATTCGCGGCTGGAATGAGCCGGGTGGCGGCTCGCTCAATTTCGCGATTCCGAAGAATTTCGACGGCTCGACGTCGCTCGGGCCCTGCATTGTCGTTGGCGAAGGGGTCGATCCATCGAACACCGACATCGAATTGTCGGTCAACGGCGAGCGCCGCCAGAAGTATAACACCAAGGACATGGTGCTGACCTTCGGCGAATACCTCCAATACCTGTCGCGCGACTTCACGCTCTTCCCGGGCGATATCATCAGCGGCGGCACCGCGGCAGGAACGGCGGCGGATTCGAGCGCGCTTCTGCCCGATAAGACCTCGGCACCCGAGCGCTTTCTCAAGCCGGGCGATACGGTCGAGATGAAATCGCCGGCGATCGGCAGCCTGGTCACCAAAGTCGTGGCGAAGAAGAAATAACGCCCGGAATCGGCGAGGACGCCGCGCCCACTTGCTGCGGCGCGGCATCCTCGCCGGACCGGATCTGCCGCGAAGGTCTTGCTTTGTAGGCCCGCCTTCTGGCTAAGATGATTGCCTAAGACAGCCGGCGCGACAAAAAACAAAGGCGCCGGCATCAATCGGGGAGGATGCGATGAGCAGGAAGACGCCTATCGTTTCGCGCCGTGAGGTTGTTGTCGGGATCGGCGGGTTGGCGGTCTATGCCGCCGCGCGGCCGGTGATGGCGCAAGCACCGTCGGGCACGCCGATCAAAATCGGACAAACGCTGTCGCTGACCGGTCCTTTCGCCCAGACCGGGCTCATTCACAAGATCGTCAGCGAATACTATGTCGAGCGCATCAACAAGAATGGCGGGCTGCTCGGCCGGCCAGTCGAGTACGTGCTCTATGACGATCAGTCGAAGCCCGATGTCTCCCGCACGCTCTACGAAAAGCTGCTGACCGCAGATAAGGTCGATCTCATCGTCGGGCCCTACAGCACCGCGCCGATCCTCGCGGCGATGGGTGTCGCGGCGCGCTACAACAAGGTCTTCATCCAGAACACGATGGGTGTGCCGGCGCTCGCCACCTACAAGCTGCATTTCTCGGCGCTGGTTTCGGGGCCGGAGCCGCAAGTCTCGCTGCCGAACAAGATCATCGATTGCTATGCCTCGACCGGCAATGCACCGAAGACCATCGCGGTGGTCACCAGCAAATTCCCCTCGGCGGAAGACATGGCCAAGGGCATGCGCACGGAAGCCGGCAAGCGCGGCCTCAAGGAGGTCGCTTTCCTCGAATACGAGACCGGCAATCTCGATTACG
The DNA here is from genome assembly GCA_036490955.1 of Allostellaceae bacterium. GTDB lineage: Bacteria > Pseudomonadota > Alphaproteobacteria > ATCC43930 > CGMCC-115725 > CAIKMD01. The sequence continues at coordinate 4,777 of DASXCX010000085.1, forward strand.
GACCGATCGCGGCGCGCATCAAA
>DASXCX010000086.1:0-3670 GCA_036490955.1 Allostellaceae bacterium
AAGTCCTGCGGCCGGTCGGACCAGCGAATGCCGCCGCGCGCCACCTTGCCGAAGCGCAGATGCACGCCTTCGACGCGCGGCGAATAGACGAAGATTTCGTAGAGGGGGCGCGGCAGCGGCAGGTCGGTGATCTCGCCGCTCTTGAACTTGATGGCGAGCATCGCCTTCGGCTGCCCAGCCTTGTCGGTCTGGAAAAAGTCGGTACGGATCGCCGACTGCACGGCGTTGACGAAGTGCCGAAGAATCCGGTCCTCGTCGAGGCTCTGCACGTTCTGCAGTTCCTGCTCGATATTGGCGACGATCTCCTTCTGTCGGACATCGCGATCCTCGCCTGCGGCCGGACGTGGGTCGAAGCGCGCGTAGAACAGCGCAACGATGTCATCAACGATGACGTAGTGCTTGACCAGCGTCGTCCACATGTAGTCTTGCGAATAGGGCACGCGTATCTGTCGGAGATAGCGTGACAGTGCGCGGATCAGCGCGACGTCGCGCCAGCCGAGACCCCCGGCAAGCGTCAGCGCATTGTAACCGTCGTTCTCGGCGGCGCCGCGCATCACCATCAGGAATGCGGCTTCGAGCCGCGCCTTGCCCTTGTCGAGTTCGATCGCGCCGCCGTCGCGCCGCTCGAGCAGCATGTCGTGGAACCAGACGCCCTTCGACTCGTCCTGTCCCGGCGCCGATTTTGGCTCGATATGCGAGGTGCGCTCGTCCACCACGCGGAAGCCCATGTTTTCAAGCACCGGAACGCGTTCCGACAGCGGCAGGGGGCGCGCGAGACTCAATATCTTTAGGCCGACTTCGCGCTGGTTCTCCTCGTGGCGATGATGGAAGTCGACGCCGAGCGGCCGTTCCGCATTGAGGCTTTCGATGATACGGATGTCGCCGACCGTAACGACCGGCGAAAAGACGGTCTGGAAGCCCGGCGTGAAAGCGTCGCGATAGCGCAGGAATAGTTCGTGCGCTTTGTCCGGCGGATAGACGAGACGCAGCGCATCGGAAAGACCGTCTGTCCAGGTCCGAATGATATCAGCGACGGCGTCTTCCAGCGTCACGCGCTCGACGGCCGGCGTCGCGCCACCGGAACGGCCGATGATGTAATGCACTCGCACCAGCGGGCCTTCGGGGAAATACGGATAGAACGCGGAGACACGGCCAAGGAAGGCGTTGGCGAGATACTCGCCGATCTTCAGGCGAATGGCGCTGTCGTAGCGCTCGCGCGGCACGAACACCATGATCGAGACGAAGCGGTCGAAACGATCGCGCCGAGCCAGCACACGCACCCGCGGCCGCTCGTCGAGCTGCATGATCGCGACTGAGAACTGGTAAAGTGTGTCCTCGTCGATCTGGAACAACTCGTCGCGCGGATAATGCTCGAGCACGTTCGCCAGCGCCTTGCCGAAATGGCTCTTTGGATCGAAGCCGGCACGCGCCTCGACGTTGGCGATCTTGCGCCGCAAGTACGGAATGCCGTGCGCCGAGCGCGTATAGGCGGTCGAGGTGAACAGCCCGATGATACGGAACTCGCCTGCCAGGTTTCCTTTGTCATCGAAGCGCTTGATGCCGATGTAATCGAGATAAACGCGCCGGTGCACACGCGCGTGAATGTTCGCCTTGGCAACGATCAGCGGCCGCGGCTCTTTGAGGAACGCCATGATCTCCGGTGTGATCTCGAGGAGCTCCTGGCCGCGGCGCAGCACGCGCACATCGGGTGAGCGCATGATGCCAAGGCCGCTGCGCGAATCCGGCTGCAGATCGTGGCCGTCGAACACGTAATTGCGCACGCCGATGAAGGTGAAGTTGTCAGCGAGCAGCCACCTGAGGAATTCGATCGTTTCAGCGATCTCGGCGACCGGCAGCGGCGGCGGCGTTGTGGTCAACTCGGTGATCACCTCGTTGACGCGTTCGCGCATCGGCCGCCAGTCTTCGACAGCGAGCCGCACTTCGTTGAGCATCGTCTGCAACGCAGCAACAATTTCGGCGCGCTGAGCGTCGTTCTCGATCGGATCGATGTGGACGTGGATGAAGCTTTCGCGCGCATCGGCGTCGGCGGCGCCGAGCGTAAGCAACCTGCCGTTCGCGTCGCGCTTGACGCCGAGTACCGGATGCGCGGTGAGGCGCACCGGCAGACGCCGCTCCGACAGCTCGCCCATTACCGAGTCGAAGAGGAACGGCATGTCATCGTTGGCGATTTCTAGAACTGAAATCGCCTTGCGGTCGCCGGAAGCGGCGAGCGGCACAATATCGAAACGAATTTTGGCTTCGCCGGCCTTGCGCTCCGAAAGAAAATTCCAGGCACGCTCGCCGAGCATGGCGAGATCGGAAGTGCCGTAGTGCACGACGTCTTCCGGCACCGCGCGACCGAACAGCTGCTCGAGGAAATCACCCGGGATTGAGCGTTGCTTCCCGCTCAGCTCCGCCGCCGCGCGTTCGATGGTTCGGCTGGCGGTCGCATCCCGATCGTCAGCGGGTGTACGTGCGTCCATTCGGTCCTCGCGGCAGGCCGGGCAGTGTCGAGGCGAATCGTGATGTCACTTTGCGCGGCGGGGCGGCCAGAGCAACCCACGTTTTGATAACGCGCTGTTGACAGTAACGATGCTGCGATTGCGAAGCGCGCCAAATCGCGACGCGCCGCGTTGGCGGTAAGGCCATGGAACAAAAGGAAAATAGGCCTCACCGAGCGGTATCGCCTCCCCGCCGATCATTGTAGGCTGTGCTTGGGTGAGGATGAGGGGCGAGGGGCGCATTCAATGCCGAAGGTCGTAAAAACCAGCAAGGCTGCGGTGAAAGCTGCGGTCACCAAATCGAGCGCAGCGCAGCCCGCCCTGCGCGCCATCAAAGGCGGCATGGCGGCTTCGACAAAGCCGACCGGCAAGCCCACGATCGGCGGCAAGCCCGCAATTAAGGCGGCGAGCCAGAAGCCTGCGGCCACGCCGGTCGACGACTCGCCGGTGATCGCGCTCAATTTGCCGGGCGCGAAGCTGTCGCCGGCGATGACGGCCTATTTCAAGAAATGCCAGGACAAGCTCGGCTTCGTGCCGAACGTGCTCGTCGCCTACGCCTTCGACACGGTCAAGCTCGAGACCTTCGTTGCCCTGTACAACGACCTGATGCTCGGCGAGTCGGGACTGTCCAAGCTCGAACGCGAGATGATCGCGGTTGCGGTGTCCTCGCAGAACCGTTGCTACTACTGCCTGACCGCGCACGGCGCCGCCGTGCGGCAATATTCCGGCAACCCGTTGCTCGGCGAGCAGATCATCATGAACTATCGCGTGGCGCGGTTGTCGAAGCGGCAGCGCGCCATGCTCGATTTCGCCGTCAAGCTCACCGCAACGCCGTGGAGCGTCGAGGAAGGCGACCGCGAGCGGCTCCGCCGCGCCGGATTCACCGATCGCGACATCTGGGATATTTCGTCGGTTGTCGGCTTCTTCAACATGTCGAACCGCGTCGCCAGTGCGACCGACATGCGGCCGAACCGCGTCTATCACGGCCAGGCGCGGTAGAGCCGCTCCCCGTTCAAGCTGTGCTACACAGCTCGCTCGCGCGGGAATGAATGGGCTTTGCAAATGCGCCGGGTCGTCGTCTCTTTCGTTGCCCTTCTCATTGGCACACTTGCCTTCGGCCAACCCGCGCCGGCCGGACGACCGACGACCATCGCGCCGGTCACGCCGGT
>DASXCX010000087.1:0-3462 GCA_036490955.1 Allostellaceae bacterium
GAGTTGCCAGAGAAGACCCGCACACAACAGCGATAGAAGCCCCAGCCAGAATGGCCGCGCCCGCGCGAGAGCGAAGGCGAGCAGCGGGAAAATCACGTAGACATGCCATTCGGCGCTGATCGACCAGGATGGCGCGTTCCATGTTTCGGTGGTCAGCCACGGCCCTTGCAACAGCAGAAGATTGAAGGCCAGAGGCCGAGCCGAAAACATCTCGCCGGCGCCGAAAAATGGCAACATCAGGCAGAGCACGAAAAGATGAACCGGGTAAATGCGTGCGAAGCGCGCCCAGAGGAACCGGCCGTAACCGCGCAACCCCGTGGCGAATTGGCGCCCATACACATGGGCAAGCACGAAGCCGCTCAACATGAAGAACAGGTCGACGGCGAAATAGCCCCGATAGGGTATCAGCGACAAAGCGCTCGAACTTGGCGGCGGCCCGAAAATGTGAAAGGCCGTGTGGTAGATCATGACCGCCATCGCGGCGATGCCGCGCAGGCCGGTCAAGGATGGGATGTCCTGCTTCTCTGCCACCGAGTACCGCTCGACGAATGCCCCAAGCAAGGCAGGCGCGACGGCACGAAGGTTCGATGATCCGCTTTAACGGACGACTAATTTTATCCGGCGACCGGCAAAACCATCTACCGACAAGCAAGCACGGGATGTCCTCTTAGGATTATTGCGGCAGCTACGCTTTGCCTTGGCTACGTCCGCTCATCCCACCCCGCGCCGAGTCGCGACTGACCCGGCAAAATACCGCGTCGATGGGCGGTATCGTCCGGCGCGCTGATTCTGGCCGGGCGCGAATCGAGCGTGCCGTGAAAGCAAAAGGTCACACGCGTGCCACTGGCACGGCACGTGGCACGAACAGTTCAGAAACAAATCGTATTCGCCGCCGCGCTCATCTGCTATCGCGCGAGGCGCATCCCAATGGCGGTAAATTTTTTTGCCGATTCCACACAAAATTAAGCATGCGCGGGTGCCGTTAACCTTTTGTTAACCATATTCGCCGAATCTGTGGGCCTGACGCTAGCGCAAGCCTCCCTGCTAGCGATCCCAAGGAAACTTCTAGGCGCGCCTCAACGGCGCGCCCTTTTTTTGTACTCTGGCGGCAAAAGGGGAGAGCGATGGCAAGACATTTCCGATTTGGCTGGACGCCAGGGGCGATCGCGCTCGCGATACTCTTTCTCGGAAGCCACGGTTTCGCCGCGGAGAAGCTGGTCGTCGCGCGCAGCTCGACCACCGGCTTCACCTTCGATCCGCTCAACATCGGCATCGAGGAAGGCATCTACGCCAAGAACGGTCTCGACGTCCAAATGTCGGTGCTCGAAGGCAGCGCCAAGCTGCATCAGGCGATGCTCGCCGGCGCGCTCGATATCGGCCTCGGCGCCGGGACCGATCTCGCCTTCCTGGTCAAAGGCTCGCCCGAGATGGCGGTCGGCGCGATCATGGTGGGCGCCGGCATTTACGGCCTGGTGCTCGGACCCAATTCGCAAATTCACGCCATCGCCGATCTCAAAGGCACGAAGATCGGCATCTCGACCATGGGCTCGATGACGCAATGGCTCGTGCTGCGTCTGCTGCAGCAGCAAGGTTGGCAGCGCGACGACGTCACGATGGTGACGGTCGGCTCCGACTCGACCGCCCAGATCGCGGCGCTCGAAACCCATCAGATCGATGCGGTGATGGGGGCCGCCGCGCTCGGCTGGCAGCTCGAGACGCAAAATCGCGGCCGCCTGCTCGTCCCGGCGTCCCAGATCGTCAATAATTTCCTGATGAACGCCGCTTATGCCTCGAACAAGCTGATAGCCGAGCGGCCCGACGCGCTCCGTGCCTTCCTCAAAGCCTGGTACGAGACCGTTGCCTCCATGCGCGCCAACCGCGACGAGACGGTGAAGCTGGCACGCGCCATCGACGGTTTCGCGCAAGAGGTCGAGGAGCGCAATTACGATGCGGTGATGCCGTCGATGTCGACGGACGGGAAATTTCCCGCCGAAGGTCTCGAAGCCGTGCGCCGCTCTTTCGTCGATCTCGGCATCCTGCCGAGCGAGCCCGACGTCTCGAAATACGTGACCGAGCGTTTCTTGCCGGGCGCGCCCTAATCGAGGCTGCAGATCGCTTTAAGATCCTGCCATTTGGCGGGCGTCAGCGCTTGGGCTCCGCCAGCTGGCGCGGCTTCGATCAGTTTCGCGCGCTGATCGCTCGGCGGATGGGTGCGCAGGAACGGGATCGGCAGCTCGCCATCGCCTCTGTCGGCGTTGAGACGCTCGAAGAATGCGCCGAACGGCGCGACATCGAGGCCCGCCTGGCTCATCAGCGTTACGGCTTCGGCGTCGGCGGCGCTTTCGGCATCGCGGCTGAAGGCTGTGACCAATAGGCCTGTTCCGGCGATCGAGATCGCCGAGCCGCCGAAGATATCGCCCATCACCAACCCGACCAGGAACGCGGTGCCGCTTTCGCGAATCACCAGCCGCGTCGGATGCTCGAGCTGCAAATGTCCCATCTCATGCGCGAGCACGCCCGCGAGCTCGTTCGGCCCGCGCGTGAAATCGATCAGCCCCTTGAAGACAAGGATCTCGTCGCCCGGCAACGCGATCGCGTTCAACACGCTGGAATTGATCACGCGCACGCGCAGTTTACTGGGCAGCGACAACTCGGCTTCGAGCGGCGCGACGAGCTTGGCGAGCGCTTCGCGGCCTTTCGCATTGCTGCATTCGGCATGGTCTTGATCGCCCCCAGCGACGGTGAGCCGTATGAGGAAATCGGCAAGCTGGTCGCCGAGCTGGGCCTCGAGCCGCGGCGAGACCCATTGGCTCGCATGATCGGCGAGGAAAGGAATGACGCCGAGGATTAAGAAGCCGAGTGCGGCAAGCGCAGCGCCCGACCAGATCGCGATCGGCCGCCAGGATGGTTCCTCGCCGATGGGCCTGTGCAAGGCGGTACAGCGCCGCGCGAGCGCGCGCAGCGCATCCGTATCCTTGATGCTAAGCCGCGCGTCGCTGCCGCACCGGGCGAGGCGGATCGCGCCGCCCGCATCGGGTCCGTCGACAAGCCGCACCTCATCGCACGGCCAGGTCTCGCGCGGCCTGCCATCCTCGCCGACTATGCCCAGTCCGTCCTCGCCGATCCTTGCTTCAACGCGGGAGAACGTGGCCGTTCGGCCGTCGCTGTAACGGCCGGGCCAGGCGAGGCGCGGCGGCTCAGAAAGCGCCAAGCTCGAAACTATCGGCGATGCCGAGCTTCTGGCGCGGCTGGGTCGATTGCGCGATCTCATTCGCCGCGGCGAAATTCTCGATATCGAGCGTCGTCGCCAGATGCTTGATGATCGGAATCCACAACCAACAATAGGTCGCGAGCTGCATCACCCAAAAGAGCAGCACATAAACAGGCAGCATCGCGGCGACGGCGTACAGGCCCAGCGTTTGCGGCGCGATCGTCTTACCGATGATGGCGCCTTTCACGAGC
>DASXCX010000088.1:0-6986 GCA_036490955.1 Allostellaceae bacterium
CGATCGCGACGCGCTCGACGGTCACCTCGCACAAGGACCGCTGACCGCTTATATCGGCTTCGATTGCACGGCCGACAGCCTCCATGTCGGCAGCCTGCTGCAGATCATGCTGCTGCGGCTCTGGCAGAAGACCGGCAACAAGCCGATCGTGCTGATGGGGGGCGGAACGACGAAAGTCGGCGATCCGTCTGGCAAGGATGAATCGCGCAAGCTACTCACCGATGCCGAGATCGAAGCGAACATGGCGGGCATCCGCCGGATCTTCGACCGCTTCCTCGCCTTCGGCGACGGCAAGACGGATGCGCTGATGGCGAACAACGCGCTCTGGCTCGACGCGTTGTCCTACATTCCGTTCCTGCGCGATTTCGGCCGGCACTTCTCGGTCAACCGCATGCTGAGCCAGGACAGCGTGAAATTGCGGCTCGAGCGCGAGCAACCGCTGTCCTTCCTCGAATTCAACTACATGGTGCTCCAAGCCTACGACTTCGTAGAGCTCAACCGACGCCATCGCTGCTCGGTACAGATGGGCGGCTCGGACCAGTGGGGGAATATCGTCACCGGTGTCGAGCTCGGCCGGCGTGTCGATAACAGCGCGTTGTTTGGGGTCACCTCGCCGCTCATCACAACCGCATCCGGCGCGAAGATGGGCAAGACCGCGGCCGGCGCGGTGTGGCTCAATGACGAGCGGCTGAGCGCCTACGACTACTGGCAATTCTGGCGCAACACCGAAGACGCCGATGTCGGCCGCTTCCTGAAGCTCTTCACCGAGTTGCCGCTCGCCGAGATCGCGCGGCTCGAGAAATTGGCGGGCAGCGACATCAACGAAGCGAAGATCGTCCTCGCCAATGAGGCGACAACGCTCTGTCACGGTCAGGAAGCCGCCACCACCGCCGCCGAGACAGCACGCCGCGTCTTCGCCGAAGGCGGCATCGGCGAGGATCTGCCGGTGATCGAAGTGTCGCACGCGCTGCTCGAGCAAGGCCAAGCCGCGATCAACCTCTTCCACCAGGCGGGGCTCGCGGCGAGCGTCGGCGAAGTGCGTCGCCTCTTCCGCGGCAACGGCGCGCGCATCAACGATCAGCCGGTGAGTGACGAGAAGCGCTTGCTCACCGCCGCCGATCTCAACAGCGACGGTGTGATCAAGCTCTCCGCCGGCCGCAAGCGCCACGCGCTGATCAAGGCAATTTAGGGGCACGGCGAACCCGGCCACGCCTCCGCTTGTTATGGGGTGAGGAAAACCCATTGGAGACTGATTATGTCGCCTAAGATCTTGATCGTTGGTGCTGCCCTGCTGGGTCTCGGCGGCTGCGTCGCCGCGCCTTACAGCCCCGATACGGGGTACGCGCAAGGCTATCCCGGCTACTACTACCAGCAACCCGGCTACTACTATTCGCCGGGCGGCTACGTGGCTGCGGCCCCTGCCCCTGCGCCCGGCTATGCCTGCGGCAGCGGCACGGCGGTCGGCGCGCTGGGCGGCGCCGCAGCCGGTGGCTTGATCGGCTCGCAATTTGGCCATGGCTCGGGCAATGCAGCGGCGACGATCGGCGGCGTCGCCGGCGGCGCGCTGCTGGGCGGCTCGATCGGCAACAACTACGACCGCGCGGCTGGCTGCTGATCTCGCGCACGCGCATCAACGTCTAGCGTTCGGCTCGCGTCGCGCCTTCCGGCGCAGCGCGGCCGCATGCTAGAATCACGGCATGGCTCAAGGGCGTGCCGGACGTTCGCCGCCGCGACAAACTCGGGCGCGCCTCTCCTCGGCGTCCTTCCGCCGCGCGCTTCGCCGCCACGTCCTCAAGCTCGGGGCTGCGTGGCGACGCGCGACGTGGCAAGCGCGGCTCACATTCTGCGCTATCGCGGCACTTGCGCTCTGGGCACCGATCAATCTCGCCTATCAGATTGTGCAAAAGCCCAGCGAACTGCTGGCGCCACTCAGCAGCCGGCTGATCAAAACCCCGGAGGAGACCTGGCAGAGCTATGCGCCGCTCTTCCGCCGCCACGCCACGGCAAATGTGGCACCCGAGCTTCTTGCCGCTTTGGCACAAGCTGAAAGCGCCGGCAATCCTGCAGCGACCACGTATTGGCGTTGGCATTTCAGCCTCAACCCGCTGGCGATCTATCGCCCGGCGTCGAGCTCGATCGGCATGTATCAGATGACCGACGCCGCTTACGCCGAGGCGAGGCGCGGCCATGACCGTGCCTTTTGGCGCATCCTGCCGAGCGATGCGATCGAGCTTGCCGCAACCTATCTCGACCGCCAGCTCACCGCGCTCCTCGCCAAGCGCCATCCGGCATCGTTGACGCAGCAGCAAAAAGACAATCTCGCCGCCGTCATTCATCTCTGCGGGCCAGGCCCAGCCGCGTCCTATCTGCGGCGCGGCTTTCGCCTGACACCGAGCGAGCGCTGCGGCGACCAAGACATCGCCGCCTATATCGGGCGCGTGAACAGTTTCGAGCGGCAGTTCCGACGGTTGTCGCAGGCGGACGCGTCTTAGCTCAGCGCACGACGAAGACCAGCTTGCCCTGGAGATGGCGGCCTTCGCTAACGCGATGGGCTTCGGCCGCGTCTTGCAGCTTGTAGCGCGCGATCGCCGGCGGCCAGACCGCGCCGGCATCGACCAGCGCATTCATGCGCTCGAGATGCGCGCGATCGCGCAGCACGGCGGGCCGCAGCGTCTCGACGTCGTCCCGCGGCACTTTGAACCCTTCGAGTGCTCCCGCGATCCATACCAGGCGGCCACCGGGCTTCAGCACCTGATAACAGCCCGCGCGCACCTCACCGCCGACGGTGTCGAAGACGACATCGCAGTCGGACACGGCTTTGGCGAAATCCTCTTTCTGATAGTCGATCGCGCGATCGGCGCCGAGCTTCTTCACATAGTCATGATTGTGCGCGCTGGCGGTGGTGATCACTTCCGCGCCGATATATTTCGCGAGCTGGATCGCAAAACCGGCGACGCCGCCGGCGCCGCCTTGAATGAGGATACGCTCGCCACGTTTCAGCTTCGCCGTATCCTCGAGCGCCCAGATCGCCGTCAGGCTAGTCAGCGCCATCGCCGCCACTTCCGCATGGCTGAGCTTCGGCGATTTCTTAGCGATGATCGCGGCTTTGATGGCGATCTTCTCGGCGTAAGCCCCTTCCTTGCCCTGCTCGGTCACGCCGAAGACGGCATCCCCGATCTCGAGATCGTCGACGCCGTCGCCGAGGGCACTGACAACGCCGGAGAAATCGCGGCCGAGGATGTGCGGGAAATTCAGCTTCCCATAAGTGCCGCCGAGCCGAACCTTGTAGTCGGCGGCGTTCACCGTTGCCGCATGGATATCGACCACCACCTCGCCCGGTGCCGCCACCGGATCGGGCGCATCGCCATACCGCAGAACGTCCGGACCGCCATGCGCCGCCATCACCACCGCTTTCATCAAACGCCTCCTTTTGCCGCCCTCAGCCTCGCGCAGAATTGTTCATCGGCATCCTAGCATGCCGCGCGTCGCCCTTGCCGCGCAGGGCGATGCACTGCATCCTGCCGGTTCGCGCAGGGCGAGCGTCATACGCTGAAGAACCGCGAAACGCCGCCGAAAGCGCTTCTTCCGGGAGGGTTCCGATGCCTATGCCAGTCAATGCGGGCGCGCGCCTCGACCGCCTGCCGATTTCCGCCTTCCACTACCGGATATTCTGGCTCATCGCCGCCGGCATGTTCTTCGACGGCTACGATCTCTACGTCGCCGGGCCGATCCTCGGCGCGGCGGTGCAAAGCAAATTCTCCACGCTCGGTCAAAACGGCTGGTTCCTGTCTTTGACCTTCATTGGCATGACGCTCGGCTCGCTGCTCGCGGGATTCCTCGGCGACCGCTACGGACGTCGCTTCACCTACCAATTCAATCTGATGATCTTCGGCCTCGCGTCGATCGCCGCAGCGGCAGCGCCCGACATCGACGTGCTGAATGGATTGCGCTTCGTCATGGGCCTCGGGCTCGGCGCCGAGATCGTCGTCGGCTACGGCACGATGACCGAGTTCGTGCCGCCCCAGACGCGCGGCAAGTGGATGGCGTTCATGGCTTTCATCGTCGTCTCCGGCTTGCCGGTGACGGCGCTCCTGGGCTGGGCAATCGTGCCGAGCTTCGGTTGGCGGCCGCTTTTCATTATCGCCGGAATCGGCGCGTTGATCGTTTGGTATCTGCGCAAGCGTCTGCCGGAATCGCCCCGCTGGCTCGAAGCCAATGGCCGCAACGAGGAGGCCGAGACCCTACTCAGGAAAATCGAGAGCGAAGTTGCAGGCAAGGGTATCCTGCCGCCGCCGCTCGTGCGTCCAGCTCAACCCAGCCTCGGCCTCGGCGCCCTATGGAACGCGCAACTGCTGCCCAGCATGGTCGTCGGCAGCGTCGTGCTGATCGCAATCAACGCGTTGATCTTCGGCTTCGTCAACTGGCTGCCCACCTTCTTCGTGCAGCAGGGGCTGAGCGTCACGCGCTCGCTCGGCTACACTTTGGTAATCGTCTCGGGGTCGCTCATCGGTTGTGCTCTGGGGGCTTATGCCGCCGACACGCTCGGTCGGCGCCGCACCATCATCGGCGCTTCGCTGTGGACCATCGTCTTCGGCGGTATCTATCCGTTTGTCGCCGCGCCGGTCCTGGTGCTCGGCATCGGCTTCCTGTTGATCCTCGGGATCTACGTCCTCACCTCGATCCTCTATGGCGTCTACACCGCCGAGCTCTTTCCGACCGAGCTGCGGCTTCGCGCCAACGGCATCTGCAACATGTTCGGCCGCGGCGCGACGATCGTAACGCCGCTCGTTGTCGTCATTCTGTTTCAACGCTACGGCGTTGGCGGGGTGCTCTCATTGATGATCGGGCTGCTTGCCATTCAGATCGCGGTGGTGTGGGCGTGGGGCATCGAGCCCGCGAAGCGTGGCCTCGAAAGCCTCAGCCACGATCGCGAGACATCGTCCCGCGTTGCTGAAGCTTAATTCGGCTACAGGTCTGTGCATGCCGAAGTGATCGCGGCGTCAGCGTGGCCGCGGACACCATTGTTATTTGGTGCTTTTCCTCGTCGCGGACGGGCTCACGCCACCCGGCTGATCGAGTCCCTTTGCCAGGTCCTGATCGTGAAGTTGAACCTGTTGGAGTTGACTAAAGGACCCCGACATGCGGTCACAATCGGCTTCGCTTGCCTGGGAGGCGTCCGACGACGTCGCCGCCGGATCGAGCATGTGCTGTTGCGCGGCATCGAGCGCGGCGCGATCTTCATCGCTCGAATCCGAGGGTGTCTTGACCGTCTGCTGGCCCCTCATGCTCACGAGATCGGAATGGAGTTGCTCGCACGCCGCGGCCGCCCCCAGCATCTGACTGGCGGTCAGGCTGAAGGTTTGCTGGGGGCTGAAATCCGACTGGTTGTAAGGATCGGTAATGGCGGCTTGGTTATACGCAGCCGCGCCCGATGGCAACTGGGCGCCGGAAGTATCGCTTGAAGCAGGCGTCGATCCCGTGCTCGACCGAGGGGAATCAGCGCCGGCACTCCCCGCTGTAGCGATCAACAGGATCGCGGCAAAGCACAATTGCAAGCGTGCAGACATTCCGCCCTCCGGGACCGGTTGCCTTCTCTAACGAATGATAGCGATTCCGGTTCCCGAAGATTGCCGACACCCGCCGCATTCCCCTCCTTGCTTCGCTGTCCTAAAATGAGCGGCGGCATGGAGGGCGAGAGGATGCCGATGGACACCGTCAATTTCCGCGACTTGTCGGTCGAGGCCTTCGACACCCGCACCCTGCTGGCGCATGCCAGCCAGCAGGCGGTGCAGCGCCGTTATGAGGATTTCCTCATCGTCGATGTCGATGGTCATCACTGGGAGATGATGTCCTTCCCCCATATCCTCCAATATATCGAAGACCCGGTGATGCGCGACCAGGCCAAATATCAAGGCTACGGCGGCGGCGGCATCACTTCGCCTTCGGGCGCCTATCAGGAATTGGGCGGCCGCGTCACGCGCCAGGATGGCCGGCGGCACGAAGCGATCCCCGGCGGGCAGCAGCGCGACATCGTCCTGACCAAACGCTGGATGGATGCGCTCGGCATCGACATCGTCTGCCTCTTCCCGACGCCGATGCTGGGCCTCCCCTTTACGCCGCGGCCCGACGTCGAGACCGCGATGGCGCGCGCCTATAACCATTGGCTGATCGAGCACGTGCTGGCGCAGGAGCCGCGCATCCGCTCCTCGCTCTATTTGCCGATGAACGATCCGGAAGGCGCGATCAAAGTGTGAAGGATTTCGCCGATGCCAAAGGCGTCGCGGGCTTTACCATCATCGCCTCACACATCAAGCCGGCTTACGACAATTGTTTTGTACCGATCTATCGCATGCTCGAAGAGCGCGGCTTGCCGCTTGTCTTCCATGCCGGCCTCACCTGGGGCCAAGACAAGAGTATTGCTCTATGCAATCGCTTCATCGCCGCGCATGCGTTGAGCTTCTCCTGGTCGAACATCCTGCATATGACCAACTGGCTCGTGAACGGCATGCCGGAGCGTTTCCCCAAGCTGAAGACCGTTTGGGTCGAAAGCGGCCTCGCCTGGATCCCCTTCCTGATGCAGCGACGCGATAACGAATGGATGATGCGCTCATCAGAAGTGCCGATGCTGAAGCGCCGCCCGAGCGACTATATGCGCGAGATGTATTTCTCGACCCAGCCGATGGAGATGGTCGGCAATCGCGAGGCGCTCGAGCTCACCTTCAAGATGATCAATGCCGAGACGCAGCTCATGTATTCCTCGGATTATCCTCATTGGGATACCGATCTGCCCTCGACGATCTACGACCTGCCCTTCCTATCGGAGCAGGCGAAGCGCAACATTCTCGGCGGCAATGCCAAGCGCGTCTTCAATCTCGAGCCGGTGATGTCGGAAGCGAAGATCAAGCGCCTCGCCGAACGCGTGTCGTAACAAGATCAACCCAACGGGAGCAATCGAAATGGCCAAAGGATATTGGATCGCCGTCTAC
>DASXCX010000089.1:0-13385 GCA_036490955.1 Allostellaceae bacterium
CCAACCGGCCCGAGCAGCCTATCCGGCCTGAGCAGTCTATATGGAGCAGGTGCTAGTGCGGAACAAGTTTGGCTTGGTGATATTGGGCATCGTGCTCGTCGGCATCTCGGGTTGCTCGAGAGTGCCCAATGCCGTCAATCCGATTTCGTGGTACCGCGACGTCACCGGCATCTCCAAGAACGACGACCTCGGCAAGGGCGAGAACGAGGAGAATCTTGCCGAAGGCGGCAACGAGCCTTATCCCAATCTCGGCACGGTCCCGGCGCTGCCCGATACGCAACTCAGCGGCATCGACCGCGAGAAGCTTGAGAAAAGTCTCGTTGCCGATCGCAACAATGCGCAATACAGCGCTGATAATCTGCGCGCGGGCGATGTCGCGAGCACGGTGCCGCCGCCGGCGCCGCCGGCGCCCAAGCCGAGTACGACGTCGGCAACGCTTTCCTCCGCAGCGCCATCGGTGCCGCCGCCCCCGGTGGAGACGTCGAGCGCCGCGCCGCCGCCTGAGGCTACACCTTCGCCGCCACCGCCGGCACCAAGCCCGGCGGCGACAGCGTCATCCTCGTCACCGCCGTCATCGGCCGGTTCAAAGATCGTCGGCAGCAACTCGCCGCAGAAGCCGCCGACGCGCGGCAGCGAAGCGCCGCCCCCCGAATCGTCGCTCCAAAGCCCGACGATTGCCAATTTGCCGCAAGGCGAGAACGCGACACCGGCACCGCCGCCACCGCAACTGCCGCCGCCTAACGCCGACCGGGTCGCGAGTGCTGCGCCACCGCCTCCAACGCCCGCACCGGCACCGCGTTCGCCCGGAGGCGCGCCGGCACAGCAGGCGGCGGCGCCTGGGAATGCATCGGCAGCCGCAGCGGCACGTAGCCCCGCTGGTTCGCATCGCGTGGCTGATGTCAGCTTCGCGCCGGGCTCGGCCTATCTCTCCGGTGCGCTGCGCGGCACGATCTCGGAGGTCGTGAAGCTTCACAGCACGGAAGGCGGCAGGATTCGCGTCGTCGGCTTCGGCGAGGCAACCGGCAAAGATGCGGCGGTCGCCGGCCTCACCTTGGCGCTCGACCGGGCTCAAGCGGTCGCCGTCGCGTTGACCGATGCCGGCGTCGCGGCGAAGGATGTATCGGTCGAGGCAGCGCCGGTTCTGGCCAAAGGCGGAGTCGATGCGCCGCGCGCCGAAGTCTATATCGAGCATTAGCCCGGATGAGCCCGCCGCTTAGAGTCGCGATTGCCGGATTAGGGACGGTCGGGGCAGGGACAGTCGCGCTCCTTCGCCGCAATGCCGGCCAGATCGAGCACCACACCGGCCGCCGGATCGACGTGGTCGCCGTTTCTGCCCGCGACCGCACGCGCAGCCGCGCCATCGATATCGAAGGCATTCCCTGGCACGACGATCCCGTCGCGATGGCGAGTGCGCCCGGCATCGATGTCGTCGTCGAGGTGATCGGCGGGAGCGATGGCATTGCGAGACGGGTCGTCACGGCCGCGTTGGAGCACGGCCGGCACGTTGTAACCGCGAACAAGGCGTTGCTCGCTCATCACGGCAATGAAATTGCCCATCTTGCTGAATCTAAAAAAATTTCCCTCGGCTTTGAGGCGGCTGTCGCAGGCGGAATCCCGATCCTCAAGGCGCTGCGCGAGGGGCTCGCCGCCAATCACGTGCTGCGGGTCTGCGGCATCCTCAACGGCACCTGCAACTACATCCTCTCGCAAATGCGCGAGACCGGACGCGACTTTGCTGTCGTACTCAAGGAGGCGCAAGCGCTCGGCTATGCCGAGGCGGATCCGAGCTTCGATGTCGATGGCATCGATGCGGCGCATAAGCTGGCGCTCCTCGCATCGGTCGCGTTCGGCAGCCAAGTCGATTTCGCCGGCGTCCATGTCGAAGGCATTCGCCACATCACGGCACTCGACATCGCTTTCGCGCAGGATCTCGGCTACCGCATCAAGCTGCTGGGCCTTGCACGCCTCACCGAGCACGGGCTCGAGCAGCGCGTCCATCCCTGCATGGTGCCGCTCGCAGCGCCGCTGGCGCATGTCGAGAACGTGTTCAATGCCGTGATGGTCGAAGGCGATTTTGTCGGTCGGTTGACGCTCGAAGGACGCGGCGCAGGAGCCGATCCCACAGCCTCCGCCGTGGCCGCCGACCTCCTCGATATCGCCGCCGGCCGGGGGGCGCCGGGGTTCGGCGTGCCGGCCTCGGCGCTGCAGCGCCGTCCCAGCGCGCCGATGGCGCGGCGCTCGGGCGCTTATTATGTGCGGCTGATGGTCGTCGACCGGCCCGGCGTCATCGCCGATATCACCGCCGCGTTCCGCGATGAAGCCGTGTCGATGGAGCAGTTCCTGCAGCGCGGCCGCTCGCCGGGCGAAGCGGTGCCGGTCGTGCTAACCACCCACGACACGGTCGAAGCCTCGATGGTGCGGGCGTTGGGCCGTATCGGGGGTCTCGATACCGTGGTCGAGCCGCCTTGCATGATCCGAGTCGAGAATCTTTGACCCCGATTTGCCTGGACCAGACCCCTTGGCGCGGATCGGGGAAATATGCCAAGCTGGCCTTTCGGCGCGACAAGCGGGCGAAGTGGAGGAATTCAGGATATGAGAATGCACATTTTTGCCACGCTGTTCGTGGCACCGCTTTGCGCTTGTGCGACCGGCCCGGGCGGGACCTGGGCGACGCCCACGGGGACAGGTGCGACGGTCGTGGCGGCGGTCGAAAGCCCCCTCTATTTCGCCTTCAAGGGTCCGGTCTGCGTGTTGCGCACGCCGGCCCTGATCCCGAGCGCGATTGCTTCAGCGGTCGTGCCGTTCGCGAAATCGAAAGAGGGCAGCGGCGTCGATTATCTTAGCAACAACGCCGTCGCCGATTGCGGCCCGCCTTATTGGGTGTCGCCGTCGCAGGTCAGCAACGAGCCGTAATCGCTCGCGGCCTTCCTTCCCGGTTTAGCTGGACGTGCTGCGGTAGCGGTAGCCGACACCGTAGAGCGTCTCGATCAACGCAAAATCCCCATCGACGGCTTTGAATTTCGCGCGCAGCCGCTTCACGTGGCTGTCGATCGTGCGATCGTCGACATGGATATTCTCGCCGTACGCCGCGTCCATGAGCTGGCGCCGGCTCTTGATATGGCCGGGCCGCAAGGCGAGCGATTTCAGCAAAAGGAATTCGGTAACGGTCAGCTTGAGCTTCTGGTCCCGCCAGCTGCATTCGTGGCGCGAGGGATCGAGCCTTAGATCGCCGCGCTCGATGATCGGCTCGCTTTCGCCGCGGCCGTCGGTCAACTCGCGTCGCCGGATCAGCGAGCGAATCCGCTCGACGAGCAGCCGGGTGGAGACCGGCTTGGTGATGTAATCGTCCGCGCCCATGCGCAGGCCCAGCAGCTCGTCGAGCTCATCGTCCTTCGAGGTGAGGAAGATTACCGGCAGATTGCTGTCCTTGCGCAACCGCGTCAGCAGCTCGAAACCGTCGATCCCCGGCATCTTGACGTCGAGCACGGCAACATCGGCGGGGAGATCCTTGAGCGCGTCCAAAGCGGTCGTACTGTTGTCGTAGCGGCGGACCGCAAAGCCCTCGCTCTCGAGCGCATCACCAATGGTGTTCAACAGATTTCGGTCGTCATCGACCAGGATAATGGTGTGCACGCAGGCCCCCGTGGGTTTTCCCTTATCGCCAGCTCTCAATATGGTGAGCGGATGGTCATGACAAGGCGTCTTTCGAGCCGCGTCGGCTAGGTCGGACAGCCGACACTGCGTAGCTCGCGCCTGCCGACAAGTGTGGCAACCCCGCCCAAAGCAACCGTTTTTGGGCCGCTATTCATTTTCAGTTTGCCCCAATCCCTTCGTTGAATCGTCAACCTCCCATCCAATGTCGGAGGGGTACGGTTCGGATCGGCGGCGACACCACGGTCCCCGAGAGGAGATGGGCTATGTCGACTCTCGGGCAGACTAAGTACCGGAACTGGTTATCTAATCTGCCGCCTTCCGGATCAAACCGAATTTTTTGGCAAGAACAAGAGGGGCGACAGAACATGGCAAAAAAGAAACGTCCAGCTACCGAACCCATCAGTGTCGGAAGTCTCTGGGCCGGCAATGCTTTGCTCGCATCGATGAAGGCATCGGACCGCGTACTCGTCGAGCCCCATATCGGGGCCGTGGCGCTGCAGCGCGGAGAGGTGCTGTTCGAGGCCGGCGAAGACGTGCGGACGACGTATTTCCCAATGGCCGGCTCGATGATCTCGCTCGTGCTCACCATGCGAGACGATCGTGCGATTGAAGTCGCGACCATCGGCCAGGAGGGCGCCGTCGGCGGCATCGTGAGCGCCGGACACAAGCCGGCCTTTGCCCGCATGGTGGTCGAGATCGGCGGTCACGCGCTGCAAATCGACACCGCGCATCTCGAGGAGGCGAAGAAGAAATCGCATAGCCTGCGCGATCTCTTCAGCCGCTATGCCGATGTGCTGCTCGCGCAGACGCTGCAATCGGTCGCGTGCAACGCGCTGCATACGATCGAAGAACGCTGCAGCCGGTGGCTACTCGCAACGCAAGATCGCGTGCCGACGCGCGATCTGCCGCTGACGCAGGAATTCCTCGCCGAGTTGCTCGGCGTGCAGCGCACGACGATTTCCGCGGCGGCCCAAGCACTGCAGCGCAAGGGGTTCATCCATTATCGCCGCGGCCAGATTACGATCGCCGATCGCGCCGGGCTCGAGGAAGCGGCCTGCGAATGCTATGCCGCCGTCGACCGCCATTTTCGGGCGGTGCTTCCGGATGTGAAGGAAGCGCGGAGCCGGCAAACCCCGCACCATTAGGTTCACCGTTTTGTTGCCATGGGTGTAGAGGTAGAACGTGAGCGATAGGCCCGAAGATATTCCCTACCTGCACGGTTTGGCGGCACGCCTGCGCTCGCTGGCGACGATGGAGCCTAAAATCGCCGAGCAGTTGCGCCAGATGGCCGACGAAACCGACGACCGCGCCAATGCCATGGCGCTGCGACACCGCCCGCGCGACCGCTCCGTTTAGCCGCGACTCGGCAAGATCGAAGTCACATCATCGTCATAAGTCTGCACCACATTGCCGGTCGGCACGGGTTCAAATCATCTCGCGCGCACGATACACTCCCGCTCGCTGCATTCGCGAAAGAGATCCCCCCGTGAATCTCACGGTCGTTTTCGTCTCGCGTGAATCGCGTTTGGTTTTTCGCTCAGCGCAAGGCGCTAGGCTCGCAGGAGAAAATCGATGACCGACAACGCGACCATGGACCGGAACCTCGCGCTCGAGGCCGTCCGTGTGACCGAAGCCGCCGCGCTGGCCGCTTCGCGTTTGATGGGCCGCGGCGATGAGAAGGCGGCCGATCAGGCCGCTGTCGACGCGATGCGCAAGGCGCTGAACGGTCTCACCATCGAGGGCACGGTCGTCATCGGCGAAGGCGAACGCGACGAGGCGCCGATGCTCTATATCGGCGAGAAAGTCGGCACCGGTCACGGCCCCAAGATCGACATTGCGCTTGATCCGCTCGAGGGTACGACCATCACCGCGAAAGGCGGGCAGAACGCGCTCGCGGTTATTGCCATGGCCGAAGCGGGCGGCTTTCTCAACGCGCCAGACGTCTACATGGACAAGATCGCGATCGGGGGCGGCCTCGGCGAGATCGTCGATCTCGACGAGACGCCGGCGAACAATCTCAAGAATCTCGCCAAAGCGAAGCAGATCGACGTCGCCGATCTCGTGGTTTGCATTCTCGATCGCCCGCGCCACGCCGAGCTCATCGCGAAAGTGCGCGAGGCGCGCGCGCGTGTCATGCTGATCTCCGATGGCGATGTGAGCGGCGTCATCGCGACCTCGCGGCCCGATAGCGGCGTCGATATCTATATGGGCTCGGGCGGCGCGCCGGAGGGCGTGCTTGCTGCCGCCGCGTTGCGCTGCATCGGCGGCCATATGCAGGGGCGGCTGCTCTTCCGCAACGACGACGAGCGGGGACGCGCGGCGAAATGGGGCGTCAAGGATCTCAACCGCAAATATGGTCTTCTCGATCTCGCCAAAGGCGAGGTGATGTTCGCCGCCACCGGCGTCACGTCCGGCAGCATGCTGCAAGGTATCCGGCGCTTCGCCGGCGGCGCGACGACGCAATCGATCATCATGCGCTCCAAGACCGGCACGGTGCGCGTGATCGACGCGACGCATAACTTCAACCGCAAGCCGCCGGCGTTCTGAACGCCGCCGTCGATGGACTGCATTCTCGGGATCGAACATTCGCTCTCGGGCCGCGCCTGGCGGGCCCGGAGCGGCGATGCGCGCGCCGCGCTTGCCTTGGCGCAGCGTTTCGGCTTTCCCGAAATTATCGGGCGCTTACTTTCTTGCCGAGGTGTCGCCGAAGCCGATTGCGAGCGCTTCCTGGCGCCGACGTTGCGCGATGGACTGCCGGATCCGTCGCATCTCAAAGACATGGACCGCGCCGTCGCGCGGCTCGTCGATGCCATTCGCAACGACGAGATCATCGCGATCTTCGGCGATTACGACGTCGATGGCGCGACCTCGTCGGCATTGCTGAAACGCTTCTTCATCGCGGTCGGCGCGCGCGCGATCATCTACGTGCCGGATCGGCAGCGCGAAGGCTACGGACCGAATGAGACGGCGCTCGCCAAACTGCAAGCGCAGGGCGCATCAGTCGTGGTCACCGTCGATTGTGGCATCATGGCGCATCGCGCGCTCGAAGCAGCCGCATCGCGTGGCCTCGACGTCATCGTCGTCGATCATCATTTGGGGGACCCGTCGCTGCCGCAGGCCCTTGCGGTGATCGATCCCAACCGGCTCGACGAGGACAGTATTCACGGCATGCTCGCCGCCGTCGGCGTCACCTTCCTGCTGGTTACCGGCATCAATCGCGCGCTGCGGCAGGCGGGCTGGTATCAGACGCGGCCGGCGCCCGATCTGCTGCAATGGCTCGATCTCGTCGCGCTCGGCACGGTCTGCGATATCGTTCCGCTGACCGGCGTCAACCGCGCATTGGTCGCACAGGGCCTGAAGGTCATGCGCCGGCGCGCCAATACCGGGATCGCGGCGCTGAGCGATGTCGCCGGCATCGGCGAAAAGCTCGATGCCTACCACGCGGGTTTCATCCTCGGCCCGCGCGTCAATGCCGGCGGGCGGGTCGGCGAAGCCGATCTCGGCGCGCGGCTGCTGTCGACGGATGACCCGAGCGAGGCGCGGGCGCTCGCCGTCCACCTCGATATGCTCAACGCCGAGCGGCGGCAGATCGAAGCGGATGTGCTCGACGCGGCGGTCGCGCAGGTCGAGAGCGCGCCGCTCGGGCCGATCGTTTTCGCGGCGGGCGAAGGGTGGCATCCCGGCGTCATCGGCATCGTTGCCAGCCGCCTCAAGGATCGCTTCAACCGCCCCGCGTGTGTCGTCGCGCTGCAAGACGGCGTCGGCCGCGGCTCGGCCCGCTCGGTCGCGGGCTTCCCGATCGGTCCGGCGATCATCGCTGCCCAGCAAGCCGGGCTGTTGATCAATGGCGGGGGCCACGCGATGGCGGCAGGGCTCACCGTCGTCGCCGCGAAGCTCGACGCGCTACGCGAGACGCTCACCGCGCGCGCCGCGGATGCGCTCGGCCAAGGCGAGCCGGTCGCCGAGTTGTCGATCGACGGCGCGCTCAACTGCGCTGCCGCGACCGTCGATCTCTGCGAGACGATTGACCGGCTCGGCCCGTTCGGCACGGGCAATTCCGAGCCCCGCTTCGTCATCCCCAACCTGCGCGTGCTCAAGGCCGAAGTGGTCGGTCAGGATCACGTGCGCTGCGTCTTCGGCGACAGCGGCGCAAACACGCGCCTCAAGGGCATCGCTTTCCGAGTGCTCGGCTCGCCGCGCCAACAGGAGATGGGCAAGGCACTGCTGTCGTCGCAAGGCGCGGGCTTCCACCTCGCCGGCCATCTGCGCGCGGACACCTGGCAAGGCCGGACCGACGTTCAGTTGATGATCGACGACGCTGCGATCGCGCGCTGAGCTAGCCGTTCGGCAGCCAGCGCTCTTTCCACGCCTGGAACATCAGCACGTCCCACAGCAGATACTGCCAGTTGCGCCTGCCCGAGAGATGCTCCTGCCATTTCTGGCGGATCGGGGCGGGTGCGAGGATGCCTTCGCGTTTAAGCCGAGCCTCGTCGAGCAACCCTTCCGCCCAATCGCGCAACGGCCCGCGCAGCCATGAATCGATCGGCACCGCAAAGCCCATTTTCGGCCGCTCGATCAGCGTACGCGGCACGTAGCGATCGAGCACCCGGCGGAGGAGATATTTGCTGCGCCCCGGCCGCGCCTTCCATTCGGATTTCAGTTGCCAAGAAAAAGCGACCACGCGGTGATCGATCAGCGGCACGCGCGCTTCGAGCGACACCGCCATCGATGCGCGATCGACCTTCGTAAGGATGTCGTCGGGCAAATACGTGATGCTGTCGAGGTATTGCATCCGCTCGATCGGGTTCGCGACCAGCGCAGCAATACGCGGATCATCGGCGATGAAGGGCGGCGGGGTCGAGCCTGGCACCAGCGTCTCCGTATCGGGCCAATGGGAGATGACGAGACGGTAGAAATTGTCGCGGCCGCCCTCGAGCACGCCGGCGAGCTTCGCCATCTTGTCGTCGAGCTGCGGCGGGCGTTGCCGTTCGGGGATGAGCTGCGCGAGGCCGCGCCAGGCGCCGCGCGGCACGGCATTGATCGCCCGCGCCATCAATCCGCCGGTGCCCTCCGGCATCTTGCCCAGCGCCGCGAACAGATTCTGCAGCTGAAAATACTTGTTGTAGCCGCCGAAGATTTCGTCGCCGCCGTCGCCCGAGAGCGCGACGGTGACGTGTTTGCGGGTCATTTCCGAAACGAGGAAGGTCGGGATCTGCGACGCGTCGGAGAAAGGCTCGTCGTACATCTCGGGCAGGAGCGGGATCACCGTCAGCGCATGATCGGGCGAGATGTAGAGCTCGGTATGGTCGGTGCCGAGATGCGCGGCGACAGCTTTCGCGTGCTCCGCCTCGTTATAGTGCTTCTCGTGAAAACCGATCGAGAAACTGCGCACCTTCTGCGTATTGTGTTTTTGCATCAACGCGACGACGACCGATGAGTCGATGCCGCCCGAGAGAAACGCGCCGAGCGGCACGTCGGCGATCATGCGCCGCTTCACCGCATCGCCAAGCAGCGCATCGAGTGCTTCGACCGCCTCGTCCTCGCTGCCGACGAACCGCGCGCCCTGGCCATCGCGCGCGATCTGCTCGAGCGTCCAATAGGGACGGATCTGCGGCGCGGCGCCCGCGCGTGCGACGAGGATCGTGCCCGGCGGCAGCTTGTTGACGCCGCGGTAGATCGTCGTCGGTCCGGGCACATACATGAGGCGGAGGAATGAAGCGAGCGCATCGCGATCGAGCGCCGGCTGCCAGCCGGGATGCTCGCGCAAAGCCTTGAGCTCGGAGCCGAAAAGCAAGAGCTCACCGAATTGCGCCCAATAGACCGGCTTGATGCCGAGCCGGTCGCGCACGAGGTAGAGCACGCGGTCGCGCCGGTCCCAGAGCGCCATGGCGAACATGCCGATGAGGCGCTTGGTCGTGACCTCGACGCCCCATTCGGCGCAGGCTTCGACGATCACCTCGGTATCGCTATGACCGTGGAATTTGCGCCCGAGCGCCTCCAACTCGGGCCGGATTTCGGCGAAGTTATAAACCTCGCCGTTGAAGGAGATGACGAAGCGGCCGCAAGACGAGGCCATCGGCTGCGCGCCGGCTGAGGAGAGGTCCATGATCGAGAGCCGGCGATGGCCGAGCGCGAGCCCCGCCTGCACATCGCACCAAATATCGCCGGCATCCGGCCCGCGATGCAGCATGATATCGGTCATGCGCTGGGCGGCATGGCCAAGCGCTTCCGGGCTCATGCGCGCCCGCTGATCCCACAACCCGGCAATCCCGCACATGGCGGGCATAGTGGCGGGAGAGGCGCGTCGCGTCGAGTTCTTCGCGGAGTCGCAAAAAGATGAAGTGGCTTGGCCGGGATACTTTCGCAAGCGCGGGCAGGGCCGTTAAGATCGCGTGAGGCTCACTTCGAGGTTGGGTATCATGCGTACATTCCTTGCTGCTCTCGCATCCCTGGTAGTCTTCGCGACCTGCGCCGATCCGGCCGCGGCGGCCGGCACCCTTGATACGATCCGCAGTCGCGGCGCCATGATCATCGGCTATCGCGCCGATGCCGCGCCGTTCTCCTCTCTCGGCTCCGATAAGAAGCCCCAGGGCTATGCGATCGACCTTTGCGACCGCATTGCCGGCGCCGTGAAAGACAAACTCAACCTGCCGAAGCTGCAGGTGCGCTATGCGCCCGTGACGGCCGAGAATCGCATCAGCAAGTTGCGCTCCGGCGCAATCGACATCGAATGCGGCACCACGACGCGCACGATCTCGCGCCAAGCGCAGGTCGATTTCACGCTGTTCACTTTCCTCAGCGGCACCGACTTGCTCCTTCCAGCGAGTTCGAGCATCCGTAGCGTGGCCGATCTTGCCAATAAACGGGTCGGCATCCAACCCGGCACCACGACCGAAAAGGCATTGAAGCAACTCTTCAGCTTGCGTCTGATCCCAGCCACCGTCGTGCCGGTCCAAAGTGGCGCCGAGGGGCTCGCCGCGCTGGAGAGCGGGCAAATCGATGCCTATGCCTCGGATCAGGTGGTGTTGATCGGCCTCGCGGCCGGCGCCAAGGACCCGAAGAGCCTCCGGCTCGGCGGCGCGCTTTATTCCTATGAGCCCTACGCCTTCATGGTCCGTCAGAACGATGCCGCCTTCCGGCTGCTGGCCGATCGCACGCTCGCGCTGACTTTTCAAAGCGAAGACATCGTCAGGATTTACGATCGCTGGTTCGGGCAATGGCAACCCGATCCGCCGTCGCTGCTGCGCGCGCTCTACGACATCGAGTCTCTCGGGCCCTGACGAGGCCATGATCCGGTCTGGAAGGACAGCGATGTGAGTCAGGTCACCAAACGGGCAAAACGGGTCTGCTGCAGGACCGCACGGACGTCGCCATAGTTAGCGATTCGATCGGCGGCCCGCGGGCCGCGATCGAAGGCGCCGGCGCCGGATTGCGCGGCCGCCAGGGATTGGGCTGCGGCCGCCTCGACACCGATAAAGCGCAGTAATCGCTCCATCACGTTGGGTCGGCCCATCTCGTCGTATTCGAGGGTGAACACGTCCGCCGGCTTGGCGAGCACCAAGGCATCCTCGATCTCGATGTAGCTTTTCTCCATGGCGTGCAGGTCGTCGACCAAGGTGCCGGTCGGCACGGTTAGGCGCGCGTCATCGTCGACGCGCTCCCAGCTTGCTAGTCCGTAGCGCGCGGAAGCGAGCAGGAAGGAGACGTATTGCTCGAGGAGGTTGTCGCGCCAGAGGAAGATCTTTTTCCATTGTGCGCTCGAGCAGAAATAATGCAGGAGTTTCAGGCCGTGCGACGGAAAAAGTTTCACGCCGAAGATGTCGCAAGTACCGACGTCCTGTTCGAGGCGCTGAAGAAACCCGAGCGGATCGTTATCCCTGAGATCTTTATTCGCGAGCGTCGCATCGCTCGGTTGGTGATGGCGCAGCAGCACGACGTCCGGGTTGAAGACCTCGGAAAGGCATTTCACGCCGGGCACGGCATCGAGGTAGTCGACGAGATAAGTGGAGCCCGTCCGCGGAAGGGAGAGTATGACGAAGTGCTGCCGTTGCGAGTCCATGGGCCGAGCGGATTAGGGCTTATGGCGGTGCTAGGACGGGGAAGGGCCGCGCATCCCCGCGGCGCGCGTACTCGAACCAATCGTTAGAGCGAGCATCCCATCCGTGATATCATCTTCCCTACTTGGCGTTTTAGGAGGCATTCGATGGTCCTTGGGTTGTCGCTTTCCGCCTTCACGACGTTGCACGTGATCTTGAGCCTGGTCGCCATGCTGGCCGGGATCGTCGTCATGATCGGCCTGCTCGTGTCGGTCCGCCTTGGCTTCTGGGCAGGGCTTTTCCTCGCAACCGCAATCCTGACCAGCGCGGGCGGGTACCTGTTTCCCGCTCCCGGGCTATTGCCCTCGCATATCGTCGGCGCTGTCTCGCTGGTAGCGCTGGCGATCGCCGCGTGGGCCTTTTACAGCGGCAGCCTGCATGGTCCGCGGCGTTGGCTCTATGTCGTCAGCGTCTTGCTGGCCGTCTATCTCGATGTATTCGTCGGCGTGGTCCAGGCCTTCCAAAAGCTCGCTTTCTTCCACGCCCTGGCACCGACGCAGACCGAAGCACCCTTCGCGATCGCCCAACTCGCGGTGCTCGCGATCTTCCTGGTGTGGGGCGTTCTCGCGGTGCGCTGGTTCGAGCCAGAGCAAGCCGCGGTGCCTTTCGCGGCAGCTTCACGGTAAATCGTTCGTCGATTTGAGAGACAGGGTGCGGCATCGCTAAGATGCCCGCTTTCGCCGTTGGTGCCCGAAGGGATCTCATGCCGGAGCGCGATCCGAAAGAGCAGTTGAAATTCGCCGTCTTCATGTCGGGCGAATCGAATTACCACCTCGCCGGCTGGCGGCTGCCCGAGAGCTATGCGGACGCCGGTATCCGCCTCGACCGCTGGATCGAATTCGCCCAGACGATGGAGCGCGGCAAACTCGACATGCTCTTCATCGCCGACAGCATCGGCACGCATGGCGCCGACGATCCGGATTCGCTGCGCTTCAATCCGAAGACCGACCGGCTCGAGCCTTTCACCTTGCTCTCGGCGCTTGCCGGGGTGACGAAGCATATCGGTCTCGCCGCAACCTGTCACACGACCTACAACGAGCCGTTCCATGTCGCGCGCAAATTCGCTTCGCTCGATCATCTGAGCGGCGGCCGCGCCGGCTGGAATTTCGTCACCGGCGCCAACGCCGAGGACGCGCATAATTTCAGCAAGGAGCAGCATACGCCGCATGGCGAGCGTTACGACCGCGCCGAGGAATTCGCCGATGTCGTGATGGGGTTGTGGGACAGTTTCGACGACGACGCCTTCGTGCGCGACAAGGATTCCGGCGTCTATCTCGACACGGCGAAATTTCACATCCTCGATCACCACGGCAAATATTTCGACGTGAAGGGACCGCTGAGCGTGCCGCGGCCGCCGCAAGGCCATCCGGTGCTGATCCAAGCGGGCAAGTCGGAGCCGGCGAAAGAAATCTCGGCGCGCGTTGCCGATGCCGTGTTCACCTCGCAATCCACGCTGGAAGATGCGCAGGCTTTCTATGCCGACGTGAAAGGCCGAATGGCGAAATTCGGCCGCTCGCCCGACACGCTGAAGATACTGCCGGGCTGCGTTATCTTCTGCGGCCGGACCGAGGAAGAGGCCGATGAGAAGTATCAAAAGCTCGGCGCGCTGATCAGTGAGCCGGCGGCGCTCCAGCT
>DASXCX010000090.1:0-3271 GCA_036490955.1 Allostellaceae bacterium
GAGGTCATTGCCGTCGACGCCTTGGCGCGGTTCATGCGGCTCGACGGCTACGACGTCCGCTTCCAGACCGGTATGGACGAGCACGGCCAGAAGATCGAGCAGACGGCGCGCAAGCTCGACATCGCCCCCCAGGCCCTGGTCGACAAGGTCGCGGCCCAATTCCGCGCGCTCTATGACGGGCTCGGCATCTCCTACGACGATTTCATCCGCACGACCGAGCCGCGGCACAAAACCGGCGCCCAGGAATTCTGGCGCCGTATGTCGAAGGACGACATCTATCTCGACAAATACAGCGGCTGGTACTCGGTCCGCGACGAAGCCTATTTCGACGAGAGCGAGTTGACGCAAGGCGAGGGCGGCCAGAAACTCGCGCCGTCGGGCGCGCCGGTCGAATGGGTCGAAGAGGAGAGCTACTTCTTCCGCCTCTCCGCCTACCAGGATCGGCTCCTCGAGCTCTATGAAGACAATCCCGGCTTCATCCAACCCGACAGCCGGCGCAACGAGATCGTCAGCTTCGTGAAATCGGGGCTGCGCGATCTCTCGATCTCGCGCACGACCTTCTCCTGGGGCGTGCCGGTGCCCGATGCGCCCAAGCATGTGATGTATGTCTGGGTCGACGCACTCTCGAATTACATCACCGCGCTCGGCTATCCCGAGCCGCAAGGCGAGATGACGCGCTGGCCGGCCGACATCCACATCATCGGCAAGGACATAACACGCTTCCACGCGATCTACTGGCCGGCCTTCCTGATGTCGGCGAAGCTTGCGCTGCCGAAACGCGTCTTCGGCCACGGTTTCATCTACAATCGCGGCGAGAAGATGTCGAAATCGGTCGGCAACGTCATCGCGCCGCAAGATCTGATCGCGACCTACGGGCTCGACCCGATCCGCTATTTCCTGCTGCGCGAAGTCGCCTTTGGTCAGGACGGAAATATCTCGCACGAAGCGCTGGTGCAGCGCATGAACAGCGATCTCGCCAACGGCCTCGGCAATCTGGCGCAGCGCGTGCTGAGCTTCATCAACAAGAACGCGGGCGCCGTCGTGCCGACGCCCGGTGCGCTGCTTCCCGCCGACGAGGCGCTGCTCAAGGCCGCGCAGGACCTGCTGCCGGCGCTGCGCAAGGAATATGCCGAGCAAGCCTTCCATCGCGCGCTCGACCTCATCTGGCAGGTGATCGCCGCGAGCGATCGTTATGTCGATGAATTCGCGCCTTGGACTTTGCGCAAGACCGATCCGGCGCGCATGAATACGGTGCTCTACGTGCTGACACAGGTAATCCGCCAGCTTGCAACCCTGGTGCAGCCGGTGATGCCCGCATCCTCCGCCAAGTTGCTCGATCAGCTCGCGGTGCCCAAGGACAAGCGCGATTTCGCCGGCCTCGCGACGCCGCTCGCGCCCGGCACGGCATTGCCCGCACCGCAAGGCGTGTTCCCGCGTTTCGTCGAGCCGGCGGCCTAATGCTCGTCGATAGCCACTGCCATCTCGATTTCGCCAAGGAAGAAGAGCGCGCCGGAATCGTCGCGCGGGCGCGCGGGGCAGGGGTACGCACCCTGCTCACCATTTCGACCAAGCTGCACGAGTTCCCCGGCGTGCGCGCGATCGCCGAGAGCGATCCGGATATCTGGTGCTCGGTCGGCGTCCATCCGCATGAGGCCGAGACCGAGCCGGCCGCGGCCGAAGCGCTGATCGCGCTGACGAAGCACCCGAAGGTCGTCGGTATCGGCGAGACCGGGCTCGATTTCTATTACGAGCACAGCCCGCGCGAGCGGCAAACGCAGGTCTTCCGCTCGCATCTTTCGGCGGCGCGCGCGACCGGGCTGCCGGTCATCGTTCATACGCGCGACGCCGATCCCGAGACGATTGCGATCCTCGAGGAAGAAAGACCGCGGGCCGGCGTCATCCATTGCTTCTCGACGGGACGCGAATTGGCCGAGCGCGCCATCGCGCTCGGCTTCTGCATCTCGATTTCCGGCATCGCGACCTTCAAGAATGCGCAGGCGTTGCGCGACATCATCCGCGATCTGCCGCTCGATCGGCTGCTGGTCGAGACCGATGCGCCTTATCTCGCGCCGGTGCCGATGCGCGGCAAAACCAACGAGCCGGCTTTCGTCGTCCATACGGCAGCGCTGGTCGCAGAACTGAAAGGCGTGACGCAAGAGGAATTGGCGCGCGTCACGACCGAGAATTTCTTCAAGCTCTTTGCGAAGGCCCGACCGCCTATGGCGGCGGGCTGAAGGCGCGCATGATGCGCATCACGATGCTCGGCTGCGGACCGTCCTGGGGGGTGCCGCGCATCGGCAATGATTGGGGCGCCTGCGATCCGAAAAATCCCAAGAACCGGCGCACGCGCTGCTCGCTGCTGATCGAGGATGGCGGCCAGACGGTGCTGATCGACACGCCGCCCGATCTGCGCCAGCAATTGCTGACCGCGGAGATTAGCCGGATCGACGCCGTACTGTTCACGCATGCGCATGCCGATCACAGCCACGGCATCGACGATCTGCGCTCGGTCAATCGCCTGGTCGGCAAGCCGCTGCCGATCTACACCGACCCGCATACGATGAGCGAGTTGCAGGCGCGGTTCCGCTACATCTTCACGCCGGTCGATACCACGGCGACGAGCTTCTACAAGCCGGCCATCGAGCCGCATACGGTCGCGGGCCTGTTCACCGCCGCCGGCATGACTATCGTGCCGTTCGAGCAGGATCACGGTTTCTCGAAGACCACAGGCTTCCGCTTCGGCCGGGCGGCGTATTCGACCGATGTGACGGCGCTCGACGACGCGGCTTTTGCGGCGCTCGCGGGCGTCGAGCTCTGGATCGTCGATTGCATCCGCCAGACACCGCATCCGACGCACAGCCATCTCGAGCGCACGCTCGGCTGGATCGAGCGCGTGAAGCCGGCGCGCGCGATCCTGACGCATATGGACGAGACCCTGGACTACGAGACGCTGCGCCAGGCGCTGCCGGCGGGCGTCGAGCCGGGCTATGACGGGCTGGTGATCGAGATCTGATCGGGGGTACGCCGTGGAGGTTCTGGAGCTTTACGCTGACGCCGCCGGCAATACTCATTTCCGTTCGACGACCATCGCGTTCGAGCAGCGGGATTTCTCGCCGCCGTCGCCGGCAATCGGTGTCTCTGCCGATATGAAGCCGAGCGCCGCTGTGTTCCTCGCGGCGCCGCCGGGCTGGGACAAAGTTTTCCATCCGACACCGCGCAAGCAATTGGCCGTGGTGCTGTCGGGCGAGCTGACGGTCGCGGCGACCGGTGG
>DASXCX010000091.1:0-10995 GCA_036490955.1 Allostellaceae bacterium
CGAGGCCGAGTGGCTTGTTTCCGATCGCGAAGCCGTGGCGCTGCCCGATACTTACATCGCCGAGATGCAATCGGCCTTCGCGCTACCGGCATACGATCGCCATCCGATTGATGAAAGCGCGCACAACCGTGCCACGGCCGAAAATCCCGCGTTCGCGCGTTGGGTGAAGCGCAACGTTTTCGCCCATAAGGTGCCCGGCCACGCGGTCGTCACGATCTCGCTCAAGCCGATCGGCAAGACGCCGGGCGATTGCAGCGCCGAGCAGATGGAGCTTGTCGCCGATCTCGCCGACGAGCTGAGCTTTGGCGAAATGCGCGTCGCCTATGAGCAGAATCTCGTCCTGCCGCATGTGCGGCGCGACAAGCTCTTCTCGCTATGGCAGCGTCTCGATGCCGCTGGGCTCGGCAGCGCCAACATCAATCAGATCACCGATATCATCTGCTGCCCCGGCATGGATTATTGCAGCCTCGCCACCGCGCGCTCGATCCCGGTAGCGCAACGCATCGCCGAGCATATGGCGGCGAAAGAAGACGCGATCGGCACCTTCAACATCAAGATTTCCGGCTGCATCAATGCGTGCGGCCATCACCATCTCGGCCATATCGGCATCTTGGGCGTGGATAAGAACGGCGAGGAGGTCTATCAGATCACCCTCGGCGGCGATGCCGGCAACGATGCGGCAATCGGCACGATCGCCGGGCCATCGGTCAAAAGCGAGCAAGTCCCGGCAGCCATCGACCGGCTGGTCGAGGCTTATCTGAAGCTGCGCCAGAACGGCGAGCGCTTCCCGGAAACCTATCGCCGCGTCGGCCAGGCTCCGTTCAAAGAGGCGCTTTATGCTCCTCGCTGAGGACGGCACCCTCGGCGTCGACGATTGGCATCACCTCTCCGACGACGAACCGATCCCGGCGAATGGCGCGATCACCGTCTCGTTTGCACGCTGGCAGACCGATGAGGCGGCCTTGCAGCCTCGCGCCGACAAGCTCGGCCTGCGCCTGCCCAACACGATCGCCCCGCAAGAGATTGCCGGCGACGTCTCGCGCTTCGCGCTGATCGTCCTGCACTTCCCGAAATTCACCGATGGCCGCGCTTATTCGCAGGCACGGCTGCTGCGCACGCGCTTCGGCTACAAAGGCGAGCTTCGCGCCGAAGGCGAAGTGTTGCGCGATCAATTGATGTTCATGAAGCGCGTCGGCATCAACAGCTTCGTTGTCGGCGAGCGCGCAATCAAAGAGAACTGGGCGAAGGCGTTCAGCGAGTTCGACGTCTTCTACCAACAAGCGCCCGATGGGCGGCCTTGGGTTATGCGGCAGCGGCTGGGCCCCCGCAACAATTCTTAGCGGCGCGGACCCAGCCTTCAATTCCTCAGTCGTTGCCTGCCGGGATCAGCAAATCGAGCCGGCCGGGCAGATCACCGTGGTCGAAGCCGGCGGCGATGCCGGGACAACCACTGTACTCGGCTGCTGCGCCTGCGGCGGATTATGAACGTCGACGCAGGCCGTGAGACCGAGCGCCAAAATCCCGAAAATCAACAAACTGCGCATGACGTGCTCCTTACGCGAGATATTGCTCGGCTTTAGAACACCCGCTGCTACGGCCGGTTCCCCGACATAGCCGTTAACCGCGTAACGTTGATTTTACGGTTCCTTAGACTGTTTTCCGTAACGTAGAGCTCAGCCGGGCATCATGGGCTCGGCCGTAATGAAGTTCGCGCGCGATGGCCGCGGTCGGTGCTGGTCCCCCCTCAACCAGCATCGGCCGCGACCGCTTTTTTGGCGTGCGGCTTTCACCCCAGCGGATAATCCGCCTGATCCTCATAGATCGCGCCGCTCTTCGTCAGATAGCTGGCGATGAGCGAGAAACGATCGACGCGGAACGGCGGCGCGCGATAAAGCGCGTGCTGCGTAAGATAAATCTGCAGCCGCGCCTCGCTTGTGCCTTTGAGCCGCGCCAAAGTGACATGCGGCGTGTAGCGGCGTTCATCCGGCGGAAGGCCGAGCCGCCCCAGCGCGCTTTCGATCTTGTGATGGAGATGCTGGAGCGCGTCATTTCGCTCCACGCCAACCCAAAGCTGGCGCAAGCCGAAATGCCCGACGGTCGCGAGCGCGAGATCGAGGCGCGGCGCGCGGATCTGGCTCAGCGCCACGTCGACATCCTCGGCCTGGCCCTCGTCGACTTCACCGATGAAGCGCAGGGTGAGGTGGTAGTTCCCTGCATCGACCCATTTCGCGCCCGGCACGCCGGTCGCAAGCAGCGACAGCGATAATTTAAGCTCGGGCGGAAGCGGAATGCCGACGAAGAGCCGCAACATGCGTCAGCCCGCCGGCTTGCCGAGCAGGCGCTCCACTGCCGGCGCGACACGGTTGACGATCACGGCGACGCCCGCCGGATTGGGATGAAGCATGTCCGCCTGATTGAGCTTCGGGTCGAGCGCTACCCCGTCGAGAAAGAACGGATCGAGCGGCACATCGTATTTCGCGGCAAGGGCCGGATAGATCGCATCGAAGCTCTTCTGGTAATCCGCGCCCCAATTGGACGAGGCGCGCATGCCGAGCAGCAATATTTTGACCTTCGCAGCTTTGAGCTTGCTCAACATCGCATCGAGATTGGCCGCGGCGCGTTGCGGATCGAGGCCGCGCAACATGTCGTTGGCACCCAATTCGAGCAGCACGAGGTCGGGATGATCGCCCATGGTCCAATCGAAACGCGCCAGCCCGTCCGCGGTTGTGTCGCCCGAGACGCCGCCATTGTCGACGATGACGTCGTAGCCGTCGGCTTTGAGCCGTGCAGCGAGTTGCATCGGAAAGGCCTGATCCGGCGCGACTCCAAAGCCCGCGGTGAGGCTGTCGCCGAAGGCGAGGATACGCGTTGCCGCCATCGCCGGCGCCGCGGCGAGCAACAGCGCGATCAGCACGGCGAGCGCCACTCGATTGACAAAGCGCGCCCCACGGCCATAACCCCGGCGCGCGCCGATGACAGAAAAAGACATTGGAAAACCGTTGATCCTCTAGGAGGATGTGCGCCTTACCCTGACGAGCGCGGCGGGCCCCGTCAATGTGCTGCGCGGCGTGTCCGCGAGGATCGACGCCGGCACGACGATCGGCCTGGTCGGGCCCTCGGGCTCCGGCAAGTCGACGTTGATGATGGTACTCGGCGGGCTCGAGCGCGTGACAAGCGGCCGGGTCGAGATCGCCGGCACCGACCTCAGCGCGCTATCGGAGGACGCGCTGGCGCGGTTTCGCCGCGACCGCATCGGCATCGTCTTTCAGTCCTTTCATCTCGTGCCGACGATGACCGCGCTCGAAAACGTCGCCGTGCCGCTAGAGCTGGCCGGACGCGCTGACGCCTTCGCCGTCGCCGCGGCAGGCCTCGAAGCCGTCGGGTTAAAAGACCGGCTGCACCATTATCCATCGCAGCTTTCGGGCGGCGAGCAGCAGCGTGTCGCCATCGCGCGGGCTTTTGCGCCGCGGCCGGCGTTGCTGCTCGCCGACGAACCGACCGGCAATCTCGATGGCGAGACCGGCAAACAAGTGATCGATCTTCTGTTCGCGCTGCATGCCGAGCGCGGCACGACGTTGCTGCTCATCACGCATGATCCGGCGTTGGCCGCGCGCTGCAACCGGATCATCCAGTTGCGCGACGGCAAGATCGATGGAGCCCAACTGTGAGCCTTGCCTGGCGCCTGGCGCAGCGCGAGCTGCGCGGCGGCCTTAAAGGCTTTGGCGTGCTGCTCGCCTGTCTCTGTCTCGGCGTCGCCATCATCGCCGGCGTCGGCTCGCTTGGAGCCTCGATCGATGCGGGACTCAACGGCGACGCGCGCGCGTTGTTGGGCGGCGACATCGAATTCAGCCTCGCACAGCGTCCGGCCGGCACGGCGGAAGCCGCTTTTCTCGCCGCACAAGGCACGCTGTCGCGCGCGACGCGGCTGCGCGCGATGGCGATCGCCGAGAGCGGCACATCGCGCAGCCTGATCGAGCTGAAAGCCATCGACGCCGCCTATCCGCTTTACGGCAATGTCACCCTCGATCCGCCGCAACCGCTCCAGGGGGCGCTCGCCGAGCGTGACGGTGCCTGGGGCGCGGCGGTCGCGCCGGCATTGCTCGATCGCCTGGGTCTTAAGCTCGGCGACGCGATCCGCATCGGCAGCGGGCGCTTTGTCCTGCGCGCGACGCTAGCCCATGAACCCGACAGCGTCAGCGGCGTCTACGAGCTCGGCCCGCGCGTGATGGTCTCGCAGGACGCGCTTGCCGCGACCGGTTTGCTCGCGCCCGGCGCGCTCGTCGCCTACGCCTATCGCTTGCGCCTGCCGCCGACAAGCGATGCTTCCGTGGCGATCGAAGCAGCGAAAGCAAAGTTCCCCGAAGCCGGCTGGCGCATCCGCTCTTTCGCCGATGCGGCGCCCAATCTGCAGGAGCTGCTCGATCGCGTTACCGTGTTCCTGACGTTGGTCGGCCTCACGACGCTGCTGGTCGGCGGCGTCGGTGTCGCCAATGCGGTCGAGAGCTATCTCGCGACCAAGATGGATACGATCGCGACGCTGAAATGCCTCGGTGCGTCGCGGCAGCTCGTCTTCCTCGTCTATCTCGCGCAAATCATGACGTTGTCGGCGGGCGGTATCGTGCTCGGTCTGCTCATCGGCATTGCAATACCCTTCGCCGCCGTGCCGCTACTGCCGGCGGAGTTGCCGGTCGAGGCACAGCTTGGCATTTACCCGTTGCCACTATTGCTCGCCGCGGCTTACGGCTTCTTGGCGACGCTGTGCTTTGCCGCGTGGCCGATCGGCGCGGCCTGTGAGACACGCGCGGCGACTTTGTTCCGCAACGCGCTGGCGCCCGCGCGAGCGCGGCCTCCACTGTTGCCGGCGCTGATCGCGGGCGGCGCGGCACTCGGCCTGCTCGTCCTCGCGCTTGCCGGCGCGCCCGATCGCATCGTCGCGGCGTGGTTCATCGCCGGCGCCGCCGGCGCGCTGATCGTTTTCCGCCTTGCCGCGCAAGGCATGATGAAACTCGCCGCGCTTGCCGGCCGGCCGCGCCGGCCGGGGCTGCGCCTCGCGCTCGCCAATCTGTATCGCCCGGGCGCGACCACCGCCGGCATCGTAACGTCACTGGGCCTCGGGCTTGCCGTGCTGGTGGCCGTCGGACTGGTGCACGGCGATCTCGCCACCGAGCTCAGCGAGAGTCTGCCGCAACGGGCACCGTCGTTCTTCTTCATCGATATCCAGTCGGATCAGATCGCCGCTTTCGACAAGCTGGTGGCCGCGATGCCGGGCGTCAGCGACGTGCGGCAAGTTGCGAGCCTGCGCGGCCGCATCAGCGCCCTCAACGGCGTGCCGGTGGAGAAAGCCTTTGTCGGTCCCGATGCGCGTTGGGCGACCAGCTCCGAGCGCGGCCTGACCTACGCTGCGAGCTTGCCGGCAGGATCGCGCCTCGTCGCGGGCCGATGGTGGCCGGCCGATTATCGCGGCGCGCCGCTCGTCTCTTTCGCGGCCGATCTGGCGCGCGGCATGAGGCTCAAGCTCGGCGACACCATCACCATCAACGTGCTCGGCCGCGACGTCACGGCGACGATCGCCAATTTGCGCGAGATCGATTGGACATCGCTCAACATCAATTTCGCCATCGTGCTCTCGCCCGGCACGCTCGATGGCGCGCCGCAGACCTTCATCGCCACGGCACGCGCCGCTCCCGGCAGCGAAGCCGCGCTCGAGCGCGTCGTTACCGATGCGTTCCCCAACGTCTCGGCGATCGATGTGCGCGACGCACTCGGCACGCTCGGCGATATCGTCGGCGCGATTGCCGCCGCTGTGCGCATCACCGCCGCGATCACCCTCGCCGCCGGCGCGTTGGTGCTGGCCGGC
The DNA here is from genome assembly GCA_036490955.1 of Allostellaceae bacterium. Lineage (GTDB taxonomy): Bacteria > Pseudomonadota > Alphaproteobacteria > ATCC43930 > CGMCC-115725 > CAIKMD01. The sequence goes on from DASXCX010000091.1 coordinate 5,858, forward strand.
GCCGTTGCCGCGACGTATCGCCGCCGCGTCTACGAATCGGTCGTGCTGAAAGTGCTCGGCGCGACGCGGCGCCAGATCGCCGGTAGCTTCCTCATCGAATACGGACTCATCGGTCTCGCCGCGGCGGCGATCGCCTGCGCCGTCGGCACCACCGCCGCCTATTTCCTGCTGACGCGCGTCATGCATGCCCCCTGGCAATTCCTCGCCGGCACGGTCGCGATCACCGGGCTCGGCGCGATCGCGTTGACGCTTGCCGCCGGCATCGCCGGTACCTGGCGCGCGCTCGGCGCCAAGGCCGCCCCTTTCCTGCGCAACGAATAGGCGCATGGCGCTACTGGCGGGGGCCGCTCACGGGATTGTCATTCCATCACGCGCCGCCAGCACTTACGCTGCGAGCGGCAATTGCGATGAACGGCTACGGAGGGAGGAACGCGATATGAGCGAAGAATCCGTCGACCCCAAGCGACTCGTCTTCCCCGGCCTTGCCGCGCTTTATCAGGCCGGCTCGCCTTTCGCTTACGGCTTCATGCGCTTCTGCACCGGCGCGGTGCTGGTACCGCACGGCGTGCAGAAGCTGATGCATTTGCCGCCGAACCCCGCCGCCGTTGCGTCGCATGGCTTGCCATTCCCCGAACTGCTTGCCTGGGCGACCGTGTTTTCCGAATCCTTCGCCGCGGTCTTCATCGCGATCGGTTTTCTCACGCGTTTCGCCGCTGCCACCATCTGGATCGAGATGGCGGTGATCATCGTCTTCTATCAGTGGGACAACGGCTATTTCTGGACGCAGAAAGGCATCGAATACGCGCTGCTCTGGCTGCTGCTCTGCACCGCGATCTTCTTCCGCGGCGGCGGACGCTATTCGGTGGACCACTATCTCGGCCGCGAGCTCTAGACCGCGGCCGAACGCAGCGGCCGATATCACCGCATCAGGAGCTTGCGCTTTTCCTCGAACTCGGCCTTGTCGATTTCGCCGCGCGCGAACCGCTCTTCGAGAATGTGGAGCGCGCTACCGGCGCGGTGATAGCGATAGCCATGCGGGCCCCAGAAGCCGAACCGCCTGAAAAGCGCGACCAAGGCGAAGATCACGATCACCATCAAAAGCGGCCCGAAGAAGCCGCCGTGCCAGAAATGGTGCCGATACATGTAGGCGGGCGGCGGCGCGGTATTGGTTTGCTGGGCCAGCGCGGGCAGAGCCAGGGCTAACGCGACCAGGCTAGTCGTGACGAACGAAATGCTTCGCTGCATCGCTAATCTCTCCCTCGATCGGAGAGAGACTAGCACGGAACGGCCAACGGCGATCAGAGCTTCACGTATTCGTCGCGCAGCCGCACCCAGGACATCGCGTGTGCCAAGCCATCCTCGTCGCGGCCTTTCGGCACGATGTCGAGGTAGTGATAGGCGCCGTTGAGCATGTCGAGGCCGCGCGAATAGGTCGAATAGGTATGATGAAGCGCGCCCGTTTCGTCCTTGGCGAAGACGCTGAGGCCCGGCGCATCCTCGATCCCAAAATGACTTGAGCCATAATTATAATTCTTGTCGGCGGTCTTCGTCTCTTCAGGCGTGAAATTGACGCCGAGATCGCGGTTGAAAGCCCCGGCCGGCCCGCAAGAAACCCATTCGAAGCTCCACCCCATGCGCTGCTTGAACGCTTCGAGCTTCTCGATCGGCGCGCGCGACACCGCCGCAAGATTGGTGTCGCGCGCATTGAGATGGACGATCGCGCGCTCGAAATTATCGGCCCAAAAAGAGCAGCTCTTGCATGCGGCGCTCCAATCGGGATGGAACATCAGATGATAGACGATGAGCTGCGAGCGGCCGCGGAAGAGATCGGAGAGCCGCACCTCGCCCCGGGGACCGGCGAAGCGGTAGTCCTCGACCCTCTCCCACGGCAGCCCGCGCCGCGCTGCGCTCAACCGGTCGCGCGCCTGGGTAAAGGATTTCTCCTCGGCAAGCAGCTGCTTGCGCGCCGCGAGCCATTCCTCATGCGAGACGATTTGATGCGCGGCCACCCGCTCCTCCTTAGCCTTTGCTTGCCGTCGGCCCTTGCTTATCGCCCTGCGGGTGGTGGCGGGATGGTGTTCTTGAAGCTCGGCCGCTGTGCATGGCGCTCATAATAAGCCGCCAGCGATTTCGCACCGGCGAGCGCTTCGGCGCCTTCGGGAAGCATCTTCACGTAGTAAAGGATCACCATCAGATTGATGTCGGCGAAGCCGAAGCGGTCGCCCGCGAGATACCCGGTCGGCGCGACCGCTTTATCGAGAATGGTAATCTGCTGCTTCAGCGCCGGCAGGGCGCCGTCGATTGCGGCGCGGTTCGGTGAGCCGTCCTCGGTCTTCGGGAAGAAATAACCGAAGAGGTAAGTGCGGACCATCACCGGGTCCATGACCGTGTTGACGATCGAGACCCATTGCTCGGCGCGGGCACGCTCGCGCGCATCGCTGGGGAAGAGCGCCGGGCCATCGAAGCTGCGATCGATGTAATCGGCAATGGCTTTCGATTCGCAGAGCTCGAAATCGCCATGACGCAGCGCCGGGATTTTGCCGAACGGATGGATTGCGAGCACGTCGGGCGAATGTGGCGGCACTTGTTTCAACTCGTATGGCACGCCCTTCTCCTCGCACGCCATACGCGCGGCGCGGGTGAAGGTCGACGGCGCGAAACCGAGAATTTCGACGGTAGCCATGATCATTTTCCTCCGCCGAACAGCTTGTCGAGACAATTGAGGGTCGAGTTCCACCCACGCTGGTGCGCATCGCGGCTGTCGGCGGTCTCGAAGGCCTGTTGCGTGATGCTGATTCGCGTGCCGCCGGGCGCGGCGGCAAAGTCGACCGACACTTCGGTCTCGTGACCGCGCACGCCTTTCTCGTCTTCCCACGCCCAGGTGAAGACGAGACGCTTCGGCTTGTCGATGGTGCGATAGGTGCCGCTGACCGTCATGCGCTTGCCGTCGGTGAAACGCATCGTCGTGCGCCATTGGCCACCGGGCCGCACATCGATCGTATGCTCGGGAATATCGGCGCCTTCCGGCCCCCACCATTTCACCAGCAGCGCCGGCTCGACCCAATGGGCAAACACGCGTTCGGGCGGCGCCGCGATCAGACGCTCCAAATGCAGCACATTATCTTTCACCATCGTATCGCTCATGTCTTTCTCCCTTTGGGTGTTTCGGCCGCGAGTACGGCTTCGAGGCGATCGAGAGCGGCAGTCCAATGCGCGCGCTGCTGCTCGATCCAGGATTGCGCGAGGGCCAGCGTCTCCGGCCGTGCGCGCACCAGACGCTTCTGCTTCTCGGCGCGGCGCTGAATGAGGCCGGCCTCCTCGAGCACGCGTAGATGGCGCGAGATCGCCGGAAAGCTGATATCGAAATCGGCGGCGATGTCCCCGGCGGCGAGTTCGCCGCGCAGCATCAACCGCTCGACGATGGCGCGCCGTGTCGGATCGGCCAGGGCGCCAAAGACGCCATCGAGCGGGAGCGAAACCACCACGCCTCCATTATTTAACTAATTGGTTAAATATCATGATCGGGGGTGCACCGTCAACCATGTTTCGTACGTGACAGCGATTTAAACCGGCAAAACGGCTCAAAGGCTGGCTCTACAGCTCCGGCGGGTCCTGCAATCTCATTGAATTCAGCGCCGAACCTGCCAATATCCTGGCCAAGTATTCCCACGCCTCTACGGGGGTTTTCCAGATGTCATACGATCCCACCAATCGCTGGTCGGCGAGCGCCAATGCCTCGACCTCGCAAGTCGGCGTCGATGTCGGCCTGCGAAACTACATGCTGCGCGTCTACAACTACATGGCGGGCGGCCTCGCGATCACCGGTCTCGTCGCTTGGTTCAGCCAAGGCTTCGTGCTGCAACTGGCGCAGCAGCATTCGCCGCTCATGTATGTGTTGATCTTCGCCCCGTTCGCTTTCGTGCTGGCCCTGAGCTTTGGCATCCAGCGAATGAGTCTCGGCGTCGCCCAGGCGACGTTTTGGGGCTATGCGGCGGTGATGGGCCTTTCGATGTCGACCATCTTCCTCGTTTATACCGGTGCCAGTATCGCCGAGGTATTCTTCATCACTGCTGCGACCTTCCTCGCGATGAGCCTTTACGGTTACACGACCCGCAGTGATCTTTCGCGCTTCGGCTCGTTCCTCTTCATGGGCCTGATCGGCATCGTCATCGCCTCGGTGGTGAACCGGTTCGTTCAATCGGCAGCGCTCCAATTCGCCCTTTCGGTGATCGGTGTGCTGGTCTTCACCGGCCTCACCGCCTGGGACACGCAGCAGATCAAAGAGATGTATTGGCAGGGCGACAGCACCGCGGTCGCTGGCAAGAAGTCGCTCATGGGCGCACTGCGTCTCTATCTCGACTTCATCAACCTCTTCCTCATGCTGATGCAGTTGATGGGCAATCGCCGCAACTGATCGAAAGATCGATGAACGACAAAGGCCCGGCTGCCGATGCGGCCGGGCCTTTTCTTTGTGCGTGCAGACGCGCGCTCTAGGCCTTGCCGTAGACCGGTATCACCGCGCCGCTGGTGACGCGGTTGCTCGGGGCGGCGAGGTTACAGATGATCGACGCGACCTCGGCCGGCTTCGGCCAAGCCGACTGATCGGCTTTCGGCATCGCCTTGCGATTGGCTTCCGTGTCGAGCGTCGATGGCGCGATCGCGTTGATGAGAATGTCTTCCTTCAGCACTTCGGCAGCGAGCGATTGCGTCAAGGCCGCGACTCCGGCCTTGCTCACGGCGTAGCCGGTCGCGCCCGCGCCGGTTCGCGGCTCGAGCGCCGGCCGCGCGGCGATGTTGACGATACGCCCGCCACCGCCGCCGTTATGCCGCATGGCGGCTACCGCCGCGGCACAGCAGAGGTAGCAGCTGACCAAGTTGTTGCGCAGCATGCCCATCAGCTCGGCTTCGTCGGTCTCCGCGATCGGCCACGAAGCATAACCGCCGGCGAGATGGATCGAGGCCCAGAGCTTCGGGACGCCGTCATAAATTCGCTTCACCACCAATTGCGAGGCGAGATTGGCGTTGCCGATCAGCTTGACACGCGGATGAGAGCGATGCGCGAAATGCTGCTCTTCGGCATCGACGTGATACGGCACATAACAGATGGCGCCGCTGGCGAGCAACTCGCCGACGACCGC
>DASXCX010000092.1:0-8250 GCA_036490955.1 Allostellaceae bacterium
GGATTGGCACCGCCACTATCGTCTGCGCACCGACCGCGTGAAGACGCTTGGCGGCGTCGCGATCTCGGCGCCCGATCAGCACCGCATCCTCGCGGATCTCGGCTGCAAGCTCGAGAGTGAGGCTGACGGTTTCGCGGTCGAGGCGCCGTCCTGGCGTGCCGATATCGAGGGCGAGGCCGATCTCGTCGAAGAGATTCTGCGCATTCGCGGCTACGAGGAAATTCCGGTCGTGCCGTTGACGCGCGACAGCGTCCTGCCGAAGGCCGCGCTGACGCCGACGCAACGCCGCGCCGTGCAGGTGCGGCGCACCCTCGCGTCGCGCGGGTTGGTCGAGGCGGTGACGTTCTCCTTTCTGCCGCGCGCCCAGGCGGAGCTCTTTGGCGGCGGCGGCGAAGCGCTGACGCTCGCCAATCCGATCAGCGCCGATCTCGACGTCATGCGGCCGTCGATCCTGCCGAATCTCCTGACGGCGGCGCAGCGCAACGCCGATCGCGGCTTTGCGAATGGCGCGCTGTTCGAGATCGGCCCGTTCTACAAGAACGATGAGCCCGAAGGTCAGATCGCGACCGCGACCGGGCTGCGCAGCGGCAGCACCGGCACCAAGCGCTGGGACGATCCCGGGCGGCCGGTCGATGCGCTGCTTGCCAAGGCCGATGCGCTCGCGGCGCTGAACGCCGCCGGGGTCGCCGCGGAAAGCCTGCAAGTCACCGCCGACGCGCCGGCCTGGTATCATCCCGGGCGTTCCGGCGTGCTGAAGCAAGGCAACAAGCCGCTCGCCCAATTCGGCGAAATCCATCCCGGCATCCTCGCCGCGATGGGGGTTACCGGTCCGGCGGTCGGCTTCGAAGTGTTCCTCGATGCCGTCCCGGCGCCGCGCGCACGCTTGGGAAAGGCGCGGCCGTTGCTCGTCCTCTCGCCCTTCCAGCCGGTCGAGCGCGATTTCGCCTTCGTCGTCGATGAAAGCGTCGCTGCCGAGATGCTGCTGCGCGCCGCGCGCGGCGTCGACCGCAAGCTTGTCGCCGATGTCCGGCTATTCGATGTCTATCGCGGCAAGGGCATCGATCCAGGGAAAAAATCGCTCGCCGTGACGGTCGTGTTGCAGCCGGTGGAGGCGACCATGACCGATGAAGCGATCGAGGCCTTCAGCCAGAAGCTGATCGCCGCGGTCGAGAAAGCCACCGCCGGCACATTGCGTAAATAGCGGGACGAAATCGGCGCGGCGTTGCGCCCGTCTGCCGCGCACCCTATGTTTGATCTCAGGCATGACCGATCTTCGGCATATCCGAAATTTCGCCATCATCGCGCATATCGACCACGGCAAATCGACGCTTGCCGACCGGCTGATCCAATATTGCGGCGGTTTGAGCGAGCGCGAAATGCGCGACCAAGTGCTCGATTCCATGGATATCGAGCGCGAGCGCGGCATCACGATCAAAGCCCAGACCGTACGCCTTTCCTACAAGGCCAAGAACGGCGAGAGCTATGAGCTCAACCTCATGGACACGCCGGGCCATGTCGACTTCGCCTATGAGGTGAGCCGCTCGCTCGCCGCCTGCGAGGGCTCGCTGCTGGTGGTCGATGCCAGCCAAGGCGTCGAGGCGCAGACCCTTGCCAATGTCTATCAGGCGATCGATGCCGGCCACGAGATCGTGCCGGTGCTCAACAAGATCGATCTGCCGGCCGCCGAGCCGGAGCGCGTCAAGGAGCAGATCGAAGAGGTGATCGGCCTCGACGCGTCGGGAGCGGTCGAGATTTCGGCCAAGACGGGGCTCAATATCGAAGGCGTTCTGGAGGCGCTTGTCGAGCGCTTGCCGCCGCCCCAAGGCGATGCCGAGGCGCCGTTGAAGGCGCTGCTGGTCGATAGCTGGTACGATTCCTATCTCGGCGTCGTGACCCTGGTGCGCGTCAAAGACGGCGTGCTCAAAGCGGGGATGAAAGTCCGGATGATGGCGACCGGCGCGAGCCACGTCGTCGAGCGCGTCGGCGTCTTCACGCCGAAAGCGACGCCCATGCCGGAGCTCGGACCAGGGGAGGTCGGCTTCATCACCGCGGGCATCAAGGCGGTGGCGGATTGCAAGATCGGCGACACCATCACCGAAGAGCGCCGGCCCGCGTCCGAGCCGTTGCCCGGTTTCAAGCCGGTGCAGCCCGTGGTCTTCTGCGGCCTCTTTCCGACCGATGCCGCCGATTACGAAAAGCTGCGCGACAGCCTCGCCAAGCTCCGCCTCAATGATGCGAGCTTCGAATACGAGCCCGAGACATCGGCCGCGCTCGGCTTTGGCTTCCGCTGCGGCTTCCTAGGGCTTCTCCATCTCGAGATCATCCAAGAGCGCCTGACGCGCGAATTCGATCTCGACCTCATCGCTACCGCGCCGTCGGTCGTCTATCGCATCCTACTCACCAACGGCAAGTCGATGACGCTGCACAATCCGGTCGATATGCCGGATCCGGTGCGCATCGAACATATCGAGGAGCCGTGGATCCAAGCGACGATCTTGGTGCCTGACGAATATCTCGGCAGCATTCTCGCGCTATGCGAAGAGCGGCGCGGCGTGCAGAAAGAGCTGACCTATGCCGGCAAACGCGCGATGCTGGTCTATCGCTTGCCGCTGAACGAGGTGGTGTTCGATTTCTACGACCGGCTCAAATCGGTCAGCCGCGGCTATGCCAGCTTCGATTACCAGCTCGAAGGCTACGAGGAAGGCGATCTGGTCCTGTTGAACATTCTCGTCAATGGCGATCCGGTCGACGCGCTCGCGATCATCGTTCACCGCTCCAACGCCGAACGCCGCGGCCGGGCGCTGTGCGAGCGGCTGAAAGAGTTGATCCCGCGTCAGTTATTCCTGATCGCCATTCAAGCGGCGATCGGCGGCAAGGTGATTGCCCGCGAAACGGTGAAAGCGCTGCGCAAGGACGTGCTCGCCAAATGCTATGGCGGCGACATCAGCCGTAAGCGCAAGCTGCTCGAGAAGCAGAAGGAAGGCCGCAAGCGGATGCGGCAATACGGCAAGGTCGATATTCCGCAATCCGCTTTCCTCGCCGCGCTCAAAATGGGCGACGAGTAGCGCTGCTTAATGCCGCCGCCGCCCGGCGGCCCGCGCGGTCCAGAACATCGCCAGCGACAGAATGAAAAGCATCGGCGCCGCCCAAAGCGACAGGGCCGGTCCCAGCAGATAAGTCCAAAGCCAGGGCATCGTGTGCAGCACATCGGCGCGGAAGATGCCGATGCTGCCGGGGCTGAGGTTGTACCAGAGCGCGCTGAAGGTTTCGGGCCGGAGGGATCCGGCGTCGTGCCAAGCCAATACGTCCCGCACAAGGACTGCGGCAGCCGCGAGCAAAAGCGCCCAACCGACAAAACGTCCGATCATAATGTGTTATCGTGAACGAGGCCGTGATTTTGTGCAACCAAGATAGGGTTGAAAATCCCGAGTCTTGGAGGTTTCGGGGTTAAGCAAAGATTAGGGCTCGCACGGCGCACGAGAAAAGGACCTGCAGGGAGGTGGTGATGGAGCGAAAGAAGACACGATCGCTGGCACTGATCGCGGCGTTGCTTGCCGCGACGGCGCTGCCGGCGCGCGCCGCCGACTCGGTCGCCGATTTCTACCACGGCAAGACTGTGCGCATCATCGTCGGTTTCGGCGTCGGCGATGGTTTCGACATCTATGCGCGGCTGCTCGCGCGCTTCATGGCGGCGCATATCCCGGGCGAGCCGACGGTCATCGTGCAGAACATGCCGGGCGCCGGTAGCCTCGTCGCTCTCAATTATGTGAACAACGCCGCGCCGCGCGACGGCACCGTCCTCGGCATGGTCAATCCGGTCACCACGGTGCAGCACATGCTGCAGCCCGACGTCGCGAATTTCGATCCGCTGAAGCTCAATTGGATCGGCAGCATGACGACCGACTACTACAATTGCGGCTTCTGGACCGATAAGCCGGTTACGCTCGCCGATCTGCAATCGAAGCATTTCACCGTCGGCAGCACGGCGACCACCGGCGGCACTTATGCAGGCGATCGTGTCTTCGAGGCGGTGCTGCATTTGGATTTCAAGATCGTGCCCGGCTACAACAATCTCGGCGAGCTACGCGCCGCGTCGGAGCGTGGCGAAGTGCAGGGCTTCTGTGGCGTCATGGCAATGACGCTGAAATCGACCTTCTGGCCGACCTATGAGGCGAAGCAATTGCAGATTCCGGTGCGTGCCACCTTGGCGCCCGATCCCGATATGCCGGATGTGCCCAATGCCTTCGATCTCGTGAAGAGCGAGGAGGATCGGCAATTGTTGATGCTGCTCGCGGGGCCCTGGTATTTCGGTCGGCCCTTCATGGCGCCGCCCGTTGTCCCGGCGCCACGGCTTGACGCTTTACGTGCGGCTTTCGCCGCGACCCTCGCCGATCCGGCACTGTTGGCCGAAGCGAAAAACGAAAATCTCGAAATCCGTCCGCTCGGCGCGGCGCAGATCGTCGACACGATCAAGCAGATCGACGATGTCCCGCCGGCCGTGATCGAGCGCGCGAAGCCGATGTTCGGGGTAGGGTCAAATTGACGATGCGGGGACAGCAGGCGGTTTCCATGGCCCCTCGCTTTCGCGGGGATGACAGCTAAAGAGCGATGACCTATTCGGCGGCGGCGCGAGCGACTTTCAGCGGCGTCGTGCGTGGCAGATCCTTGATCTGTGGATAGACTTCGCGGGCAAAGAGCGTCATCGCTTTGACGGTGCGCTCATGCCCCATAAAGCCGGCGTGATCCATCATCAGGAGATGATCGAAGCCGCCGACGAGATCGTAGAAGCGCTTGATCTGCTTCACGACGTTGTCGGGTGTGCCGCTGATCAGGATACCTTGGTCGCGCAGCCAGTCGAGCGACGCCGTACGCGCCGCGCGCTCGTTGGGTCCCTGCGTTGCGCGCATCGCCTTCACATTCGCGATCACCGGCATGTAGCCGGGCGGATTGCGGAAGTGCGGCTCGGCGCGCGGTGCGGTCAGGTACCAGCGCAGCTCTTCCGCGCCTTGATCGGCCTCGCTGTCGCTATCGGCGACATGGACCAGCGGCATGTAGGCGCAACCGCCGCCACCCGGCAGCCCATGCTCGACGAAATGCTTGCGGTAGGTATCGAAGAGCGGCCGCACCTTGTCGTGCGGCAGCAGGAAATTCGCGAAGACATAGCCGCGCTCGGCGCAGCGCCGCGGCGTCTCGAGATCGCTCGATCCCGTCACCCAGATCTGCGGATGCGGCGTCTGTAGCGGCCGCGGCCAGACATTGATGCTGCGTCGATGCCAGAAGCGTCCTTCGTAATTGAAGGGAGCGTCGACGGCACGCCAGGCTTGCGTGACGAGATCGATACCGTCCCAGAGCTTCTCACCGGTATAGGTCGGGTTGGTATTGGCGGCGTAGACCTCGTACGGCACGCCGCGCACGAAGCCGCATTCGAGGCGGCCGTGCGAAATGCAATCGATCATCGCCATCTCTTCGGCGACGCGGATCGGATCGTTGCGATGACCGATCGGATTGCCGAGGATGCAGATTCGCGCGTTCTTGGTCTGGCGCGCGAGGATGGCCGCGGTCAGCGGTGCACAGGTGTCGATGCAGCTCGGGGTTTGGTGGTGCTCGTTGAGCATGATATCGAGCCCGAGCTCATCGGCGGCCATATGCTCGTCGAGATAGCGGTTATAGAGCTCGGCCCCGAGCTTCGGGTCGAAGAATTTGTTCGGCAGGTTGATGCGCGTCGCGGGCTCGTCCTGCGGATAATGCGGATAGGGCATTTCCGTGAAGTGCCAGGCTCTCATTTCGCATCTCCCAGGAATTCAGTGACATGACGGAGCGCGGCATCGGGTTGCTCGAGATGTGGATAATGCGCCGCATCGGCGATGGTCGCGACGCGCGCTTCGGGGATGAGCTTCGCGAAGCCGCGCGCGTAATCGGCGCCGGCGATGCCGTCCTGCTCGCCCCAAAGAATGAGGGTCGGCGCCGTGACGCGATAAAGCAGATGGCGCAGCTTCGGATTGTGGAGATAAGGCTCCCAGCCGAAACGCGCGAAGGATTCCTGGTTGCGCGCAATGCGGCCGAGCTCGTCGTCGCTCAGCTTGGTGAAATCGCGCTTCATCGTCTCGGGCGTGCGGAATTTCAACGCCGCCGATTTTGCCGGTCCCAGTTGGTAGATGTCGGCGAAATCGCGCTCGGTCGGGCCGCCGAGTTTCACGCCGTAAGGATCGATCAGCACCAGGCGGGAGAAACAATCGTCGTCCATCACCGCCATCTCGGCGGCGATCCAGCCGCCGAGCGAGCAGCCGATCGCCGGCACCCGCGCGAGGCCAAGCTTCTTCAAAAGCGATAAGAGGAGATAGGCCTGATCCGCCGGCTGGCTCAGCCAATCGGGCCGGCCGGAGCGGCCGAAACCCGGCGGTGCGGCGAGGATGACGTCGAAATGCTCCGCCAGCCCCGCGACGAAAGCGGACCCGGCTTCCAACATATCTTCGCCGGGAAGAAGCAACAGCGGCTCGCCGTTGCCGCGGCGCGCCACTTCGATCTCGATGCCGCCGACAGTCACCAACTCGTCGCTCGCCATGCCGCCCGACTCTCGCTTCGTTGCTTTTTTCGCCATTCCATCGTGCGGCGAGAGGGCGAAAAGCGCAAGCTTTCGCGGCACTTGGCCGGTGATGGCATGGTTGCGGGCAACGCATCGCTTGGCTAGTTTCGGCGCTTCCTAAGCGGAGAGGTGGCCGAGCGGTCGAAGGCGCACGCTTGGAAAGCGTGTATACGGGAAACCGTATCGTGGGTTCGAATCCCACTCTCTCCGCCAGGTTTCGTCCTGGGGCTCACCGCGGCTTTCGGGGCGCGCCAAGACGGGCGGTATCTGTTCCAAGGCTTAAACGCGGGATCGACGATGTGCATGTCGTGCACAATCTCGTGAATGAAAACCGCGACCGCCCGAGGCCTCGGCGGGCGGGAGGCTGGTCGGTCGCGGTGTCGCGCCGCGATCGCGGCCTACTCATGCAGGCCACGGGACCCCCTAGCGCTCGTCGGCGCCGGTGAGAGACACCTGATTGTCGCCGGGCCTGAGCAATATTTCGCGAACCAGAACGCCCCCTTGAGTATCGACCGGGGATGGAGTGCTTCCCGTCGGGCTTCCCCGGGCGACGTTCGTCTCGATGATCCACGGTAGTGGCGCCAACTCCGAGAAAGCGAAATTGCCCTGCGCGTCACATCTCGTCCTACGGAAGTATTTCGACGCATCGGCCGGCACGCCCTCGGCAATGTTGACGCCCCGCCTGTCGGCAGCGAGTAACTCCCTACCGAGGGCGTTGGCCGGAAATAGGACGACCGCGTAGCCAGCGCAGGTTTTGACCTCGCCGCCGGCCGTCTTCATGAATGCTTGGCCTCGAACATGCGCCGGTCCCGCGCGGCCCCAGGCGACGAAATCTGCCTCGTTGTAGGGGGTCGAGACCTGATATGGCTGCGGCGGCGCCACATAGGGCTGCGGGGGCGTCGCGCAGCCCGCGAGGACCGGAGTCAGCGCCAATAGTGCGACGACGATCTTCATGCCCCCTCCCTTGATCCGCCTCGCGTCAAACGTCGCATGACGCCCGAAGAATTATGGCGGTGCCGCTACTAAACCACGGCTTCTCTTCTTTATGAAGGTGCGAGGTTCGTCGAGCGTGTCGGTTGGATGGCAATAACCGTCAGGCGCGGGACGCCTGGTCACGCGAGCGGTGACACCCGATGAGTGGCGAATGATGCCATCGAGCCGGCGCCCAAACCAAGCCGCCGGGGGCACTTCGTTAGGCTGCCCCTTCGGTCAAAAGGGGGAGATAGCGTCGGACGGTTTCGTGACCGCTAGCCTGCGGCAGCAACGTCAGCCGTCGCGCGGTTGCCTTGGCGTCGGATCCACACCGCGTCGTCATCGAGCATGACGCAAGCCAGGGTGCGGACCGTCTTGCCGCCCACCTCCCGCAGCTTCGCGTGGGGCAGCTCTCTATTGTTCTCGATAATCTTCACCAACTCCCATTCCTGCCAACGGTGGCTGGGAATATTGGGAATCGCCTTCGCATAGACATTTCCGACTTCATGTGCTGCTTTGCGACGCATCGAAAACTCCTGAAGATCGAGAGTCAGAGAATCCATCCAGAGGCGTTAAGGAAGTGTTACGAATCCCGTTCGGGAATGGTTCGTATCGCGCGGGACCTGGTTGAGGAACGGTTCTCGCGAACGAAAAGCGGCTCCACTCGGGGACGAAGGGAGCCGCAAGTTTCGTGG
>DASXCX010000093.1:0-4371 GCA_036490955.1 Allostellaceae bacterium
CGCGAATGTCGGAAAGAATCTCAGCAGCGCCGCCGAAGCCTTCAGCAAATTCGCCGGCTCGACCAACCGATTCGTTCTGGGCCGCGCACGCAAGCTCGCGGCGATGGGCCTGGAACCGGGCAAGCGCCTGCCGCCCAATCTGCCGGTGTTCCAGGTGACACAGCTCAATCAGGTGATCGAAGGCCAGGCAACGGAAGACCGCGAAGCCGAACTGCCGATCGGACCGACACGGCCGCGGCTGATCGCCGAGAAGGATTAAGCGCCGCTCTTCATCGCGGTGCGTGCCGTGAGCGCGGCGGCCAGCGTGCCTTCATCGAGATAATCGAGCTCGCCGCCGACCGGCACGCCATGCGCGAGCCGCGTTACCGCCGCCTTGCTGCCCTCGAGACGATCGATGATGTAATGCGCCGTCGTCTGGCCTTCGACGGTCGCGTTCATGGCGAGGATCACCTCGCGTACGGGCGCCGCGGCAACGCGCTGGACCAGCGCATCGATCCGGAGCTCGCCCGGTCCGATGCCGTCGAGCGCCGAGAGCGTGCCGCCCAAGACATGGTATTTGCCCTTGAAGATATGCGCGCGCTCGATCGCCCAGAGATCGGCGACATCCTCGACAACGCAGACGAGGCCCGCATCGCGACCCGCATCGTCGCACAGCGCGCACGGATCGATGGTATCGAGATTGCCGCAGACCGAGCACGGCTTCACCGCGCGCGCCGCATCGGCTAGTGCCAGCGACAACGGCTCCATCAGCGATTCGCGCCGCTTGATGAGGAAGAGCGCCGCGCGCCGCGCCGAGCGTGGCCCGAGGCCGGGCAGCTTCGCGAGGAGCTGGATCAGATTATCGAGCTGGGTGGGGGAATGAGCCATCGGCTGTTAGCTATCAGCTTTCAGCAAGGTTTCAACGCCGTCATTGCGAGGCCGCGAAATGGCCGAGGCAATAGCTGACGGGCCGAGAGCTGAGAGCTAGAACGGCAGCTTCATGCCCGGCGGCAATTGCAGCCCGCCGGTGAGCTTCGACATTTCTTGCTGCAGGTGGGCTTCGACCTTGCCTTTGGCGTCGTTGGTCGCGGCGACGATCAAATCCTCGAGCACCTCCGCCTCGTCCGGCACGATCAGCGCCTTGTCGATCTTCACGCGGCGCATCTCGCCCTTGCCATTCAAGGTCACCTGCACCATACCGCCGCCGGCGCTGCCGCTCATCTCGACCTCGGCGAGCTTCGCCTGCATTTCGGCCATGCGCGCCTGCATCTCTTGCGCCTGCTTCATCATCTGGCCGAGATTTTTCATAACACATCCTCTTCATCGGGAAGCTCGTCGGCATCGGGCATCGGCTCGGCCGGCAGCACCACGGTCTCGCGCACGCTTTCGATCCGTGCGCCGGGGAAAGCATCGAGCACGGCGCGCACCAGCGGATCGCTGGCCGCCTCGCTTTTCATCGTTTGCGTGCGAAGCTCGGCCTGTTCTTTCAGCGTCGGCTCGCCGAGCTCGCTCGAAATGCTGACCAGCCAGCGCTGGCCGGTCCACTGCGACAGCAAGGTCGCGAGCTTGTTGGTGAGATCGCGCGGCGCGCCTTCATCGAGCCGCAATCCGATCCGTCCGGTCTCGAAGCTCACCGGATGCGCATGCGCATAGAGCTGCGCACGTACCAGCGCTTCGTGATTCTTCTCGAAGAGCTCGACGACCTGAAGAAAGCTCGTCGGCTGCGGCACGGTCGGTGCCGCGACGGGCGCCCCTTTCGACAAGAGTTCGGGCGCCTCGCGCATGGCAAGGCTGCCAACCGCGGTCGTCCCGCCGCCGCCATTTCCCACCGGCGCGGGGCTAGCGCTGACGCGCGGTGAGGAACTCGATGTCCCGGCCGGCGCCAAGGGTGCACCGTCCATCGCGCGAATGATCTCGGCCGGCGACGGCAGATCGGCGACATAAGCCAGGCGCACGAGCACCATCTCGGCCGCTTGCAACGGCGAGGGCGCGGCTTGCGCCTCTTCGAGGCCTTTGAGTAGCAATTGCCAGGCGCGGGTCAGCGCGGGAATGCCCAGCTTTTGCGCCAGCGGCGCGCCCCGCGCGCGGTCGCCTTCGAGCGCGGGATCGCCCTCGCCGGCATTGGGCGCGAGCTTCAGACGCGTCAAGAAATGCGCGAGCTCCAAGAGATCCTGCAGCACGATGATCGGATCGGCGCCGCCCTCATAAAGCGATTTCATCTGGGTGAGCGCCGCGCCGGCGTCGCCTTTGAACGCCGCTTCGAGCAGGTCGAATACCAAGCCGCGATCGGCGATGCCGAGCATGTCGCGCACCGCGGCTTCGGTGATCGCGGCACCGCCCAGGGCCATTGCCTGATCGAGGATCGAGAGGCCGTCGCGCACCGAGCCGTCGGCGGCGCGCGCGATGAGGGCAATGCCTTGCGGCTCGGCGTTGATGCCCTCCTTATCGGAAATCGCGGCGTAATGCGTCGCCAGCGTCTCTTGCGGCACGCGGCGCAGCGAAAAGCGCTGACAGCGCGACAGAACCGTCACCGGCACTTTGTGAATTTCGGTGGTGGCGAAGATGAATTTCACATCGGGCGGCGGCTCTTCGAGCGTCTTGAGCAGCGCGTTGAACGCCGCCTTCGAGAGCATGTGCACTTCGTCGATGATGTAGATCTTGAACCGCGCCGCCACCGGCTTGTAGCGCACGCCGTCGGTCAGCTCGCGGATCTCGTCGACGCCGGTGCGCGAGGCCGCGTCCATCTCCATTACATCGACGAAGCGGTCGTCGGCGATCGCCTTGCACGGCTCGCAAACGCCGCAGGGGCTGGCAGTGGGGTCACCCTTGCCGTCGGGGCCGATGCAGTTGAGCGCGCGGGCGATGATGCGCGCCGTGGTGGTCTTGCCGACGCCGCGCACCCCCGTGAGGATGAAGGCATGGGCGATGCGCCCGGTCGCGATGGCGTTGGTGAGCGTTTTCACCATCGCCTCCTGCCCGATCAGCTCGGCGAAGGTGCTCGGCCGGTATTTGCGCGCGAGGACGCGGTAAGCGCCGCCCGGCTCGCTCATGCTGCCTCCGGGAAGGGGATCGGGAAAAGAGGTGGGAGACTGGACAACGACCCAGGCGAAACTCGTTACGGCTGCTTCCTTCCGGACCTGACCGGGTTGGCGAGGGACCCGTCCATCGCCAGCCTCCCGAGAGGACTATATCAGGATCGCCCGGCCATGCCACAAGCGGGCCACATGACGGCGCCGATGCTATGGTGACGCAACGCCGCAGGAGAAGTGATGCCGCCAACGTCGCCGAAATCGGGGAATTTCTACGCCGGCGGAGTCGACCGCGCTTCACATTTGCGCACGGACACGGCTTGGCTCGGCGAGCGGTTGGCACATGCCTCCTCACGCTTCGTGCTCGTCTGGCGCGGGCAGAACCTGATCGCCGATTACGAGAGCACCGCGCCCGCCGCCGTGTTCCTCCCACCCGAGGCGATCGATGCGGCGGGCAAGGACACCGTATTGCTCGGCATCGAGGACGAAAACGCCTATTTCGCGATCGACCTCTCGGCGATGGAGGCGCCGCTCGACGCCGTGCGCGCCGCGCCGCCTTCGGCCTTCATCGATCTGAGGCGCGTCGGCCCGCTCCTGCCGCACCAGCACGGCTCGTTGCTCGCCTTTGCGCGCGGCATGTCCTACTGGCATCAGCGCCACCGCTTCTGCGGCCTGTGCGGCAGCCCGACCCAATCCGAGGAAGCCGGCCATGTCCGGCGCTGCACCAACAAGGCATGCGACGCGACGCATTTCCCGCGCACCGATCCGGCGGTGATCATGCTCGTGCATCAAGGGCGCGAGCGCTGCCTGCTCGGCCGGCAAGCCGCCTGGCCGCAAGGCATGCATTCGACCCTCGCCGGCTTCGTCGAGCCGGGCGAGAGCCTCGAAGAAGCCGTCGCCCGCGAGGTCTACGAGGAGACGCGCATCGAGCTCGGCACCGTCACCTATCACTCGTCGCAGCCTTGGCCGTTTCCCGCTTCGCTGATGCTCGGCTTCCACGCCGAGGCGAAGACGACCGCGATCACCGTCGACAAGACCGAGCTCGAAGCCGCCGCATGGTATGAGCGCTCCTGGCTCCTCGCCCATCAGGACGACGAGCATTTCCGCCTGCCGCGCAAAGATTCGATCGCGCGTCGGCTGCTGGAGGATTGGCTGAAGCTGTGATGAAGAAGACCCTTGACTTTCGTTCCTTTTTTGTTCGTATAGTGAGGCATCCTTGGTGACAAAGAAAATAGAGGCAAAGATGCTCGCCGATGCAGATATGCCTGGTCCGTCCCAAGAGCTTTTGAGCTTCGCAAGCGGTGAACGCTTCAAGACGATCATGGCAGACCCGCCATGGCGCTTTCAGAATTCGACGGGGAAA
>DASXCX010000094.1:0-4464 GCA_036490955.1 Allostellaceae bacterium
CCGGCGCCGAGAGAAGCGATCTCGGCGGCCTCGCGGGCACTGGTCGAGAGGCGGTCAAGCTGCCATTGAGCAGCGGGGGCAGTCATCGTACCGTACTCCTTACCCCGTCGAGGCTTGGATTATAAGCCCCTTCAGGACGTCCGACTCGTTGATCGACAAGGCCTTTGCCCAGCCGTTCATCCTGTATTCACCATAAATGGCGGGGCATTAACGAATGGTTGACGCTGAAGGAGAATGCGTGGCGGCCGCGCGGCGGCACATTGACGATCGGCCAATCCTCGGAATAACCTCAACGATTCGCGTTGGAGGAATCGCTCATGAGCGAATTGGACGATGCCGCTCGAAGGTTGGATCAGGCCGTGCAACGGCTTGAGACCGCCTCGAAACGGGTTGGAGAGGTCAAGGCGGGCGGCAGGAACCCTGCCGCGGTTACCGAGACGACGGCGGCGGTGGCCGCCAAGCTCGAAGAAGCGATCCTGCGCATCGACCGGCTGCTGGAGGAGTGATGCCACAAGTCTCCGTCACCATTAACGGCCGATCTTACCCTGTCGCATGTGACGACGGGGAAGAGAATCGGATCCGTGATCTGGCGCGTCTCATCGACAGCAAGGTCGCCGGGTTTGCGCGTCAGGTCGGCCAGGCTGGCGAGGCACGGCTCCTTGTGCTGGCGGCGCTGGTGCTCGCAGACGAGCTCACCGAAGCGAATGAGACATCGCGTCGTCTCGGAAATCAGCCGGCATCCGACAATATCGCCGTTGCCGGCAGCGTCAGCCGCTTGGCGCAACGCATCGAGGCAGTTGCAGCGCGACTCGAAACGTCCCACATTTGAGTGGAGATTGTGGGGCTGCGCGGTGCGTTAGGTCGCAATACCCCGGGGCCGATATGTACCTCTAGGGGACTGTCCCTGACGAAGCCCTGGTTTCGTTATATGGTTCCCACCTGCGTAAGCGGGCCACGAGGGTTTAGCCATACCGACGGCCGATGCGGCTCCACTTTCTTTCAATATCTTATCCTCTCCATTCGAGGGCATGACCGGCGATGCGGCTGCTGATTTGCGGTGACATCGTGGGCCGGGCGGCACGCGAAGCCGTCGCCCAGCAAGTGCCACGGCTCCGCAGCGCGCTGAAGCTCGATTTCGTCATCGTCAACGGCGAGAACGCGGCCCATGGCTTCGGCATTACCGAGACGATCTGTGCCGAGCTCTACGCCGCCGGCGTCGATGTCATCACCACCGGCAATCATGTGTGGGATCGGCGCGAGATCATGACCTATATCGCCGGCGATGCTCGGCTACTGCGGCCGATCAATTTCCCTCCCGGTACGCCGGGCAACGGTTTCGGCATCTATGGCATGACGCCAGGACCGCGCATCCTCGTCGTCAACGCCATGGCGCGACTCTTCATGGATGCGATCGACGATCCTTTCGCCGCGATCGATAGGCTGCTCAACACCTATCCGCTCGGCTCGGTCGATGCGATCGTCGTCGATTTCCATGGCGAGGCGACATCCGAGAAAACTTCGATGGGTCATTTTTGCGACGGACGTGCGACGGCTGTGGTTGGAACGCACAGCCACGTGCCGACCGCCGATCATCGCCTCCTCGCCAACGGCACGGCGTATGTCACCGATCTCGGCATGTGCGGCGACTATGATTCGGTGATCGGCATGCAGAAAGAGATTGCGGTGGCGCGCTTCGTCAAGAAGCTGCCGGGCGAGCGGCTCGAAGTCGCCACCGGCGAGCCGACGATCTGCGGCGCCGTGATCGAGACCGACCCGGTGAGCGGCCTGGCGCGCGGGATATGGCCATTGCGCCTCGGCGGCAAGCTCGATCCGGCTGTGCCATCTCTTCCCTGAACGAGCTGGCTTGAGCGGTGTGCCGTGAGCGGATGGTGCGCGCTCGCCGGTTACGGCTTTCTCCTCGGCTGGTCGGTTGCTTGGCCGCCCGGGCCGATCAATGCCGAGATGATTCGCCGCGGCTTCGCCGCCGGCTTTTGGCCCGCTGCCGCGGTCGGGTTGGGCGCTTGCTCGGGCGATGCGCTCTGGGCCGTTGTCGTGATGACGGGCATCGGGTTGCTGGTCGGCCCGGCGACGCGCTTCGGTCTGGGGATCGCCAGTTCGGCGCTGCTGCTGATCCTCGCCGGTTTCTTTCTCGCGGCGGCGTGGCGGGCTTGGCGCGGCAGCGAAGCACCCGGGCTGGCGCCGACTCGACTCGCCGCGACTCGTCGCGGCTATTTCCTCGGTCTCGGCATGGCATTGACCAGTCCCTGGAATCTTGCCTTCTGGCTCGCTGTGATGGGGCGGCCGCAAAGCCTCGATACGGGCATTGCCGGCGCGCTCACGCTGGCGGGAGCGGTGATTCTCGGCGCTGGTGCGTGGGTGCTGGTGCTGTGCGGGTTCGTCGTGCGGCTGCGTCTGCGGCTCGACAACAAAGCCTGGGGCAAACGCTGGCGACTCGTCGCTGACAGTCTCACAGGGATTTTAATGTTAGGCTTCGCGGTGCAGCAGTTGCGGCTGCTGCTCGAGTGATTGGCCGCAAATCCGCCACATTGCGTCGTTAAAGCCAGCCGCGACTCGGCACTGGGGAAAAAATCATTTCACGCGGTCGGATAGCGACGGATTCGCGGCATATGCTATGATTCGCGAATTCACCTCCACTTTTAGCGATCGACATGGCGGGCCACTCCCAGTTCAAGAACATCATGTACCGCAAGGGCGCGCAGGACAAAAAGCGCGCCAAGATTTTCACCAAGCTGATTCGCGAGTTGACCACGGCGGCGCGCAGCGGCTTGCCCGATCCTGCGGCCAATCCGCGCTTGCGTGCGGCGATCATCGCGGCACGCGCCGCGAACATGTCGAAGGACACGGTCGATCGCGCGGTCAAGCGCGGCGCTGGCGGCGCGGATGGCGAAAACTACGAAGAGATTCGTTATGAGGGCTATGGGCCGGGCGGCATCGCGGTGATCGTCGAAGGTTTGACCGACAATCGCAATCGCACGGCGAGCGACGTGCGTGCGGCTTTCACCAAGGCGGGCGGCAATCTCGGCGAGACGAACAGCGTCAGCTTCATGTTCGACCGCGTCGGCCAGATCACTTATCCGACGTCCGTCGGCACGGGTGAGGCGATGTTCGAGGCCGCGGTCGAGGCCGGCGCCGATGATGTCGAGAGCGGCGGCGATGAGCACGTCATCACCTGCCATCCCGATCAGCTCAACGCGGTGCGCGACGCGCTCGATGCGAAATTCGGCGCGGCCGCTTCGGCAAGGACAGTGTGGAAGCCCAAGACGCTGACGCCGGTCGATGGCGAGACGGCGGAAGCGCTCTTCAAGATGTTGGAAGCCCTCGAAGACAGCGACGATGTGCAAAACGTCTTCGCGAATTTCGAGGTCTCCGACGACGTCATGGCGCGCTTGAGCGCCTGACGGCAAAGCGCTCGCCCCGGGAATCTCTTGATGCGGCTGCTCGGTCTCGACCCGGGATTACGTAACACCGGCTGGGGCGTCGTCGATGTTGAAGGCAACCGTCTGAAGTACGTCGCGCAAGGCGTGGTGAAGACCGTCGGGGATGCATCGCTGGCGGTGCGTCTCGGCGATCTCTACCGCCTGCTCGGCGAAGTGCTCGATCGCTATCAGCCCGACGCCGCCGCCGTCGAAGAGACTTTCGTCAACAAGAACCCGGGCTCGACCTTGCGCCTTGGCATGGCGCGCGGGGTCGTGCTTCTGGCGCCGGCCGAGCGCGGTATCCCGGTCTTCGAATACGCGACCAACCTCGTCAAGAAATCGGTGGTCGGCGTCGGCCATGCCGACAAGACGCAGGTGCAGATGATGGTGAAGCGCCTGTTGCCCGGCGCGGCGAGCGGCGCCGACGCCTGCGATGCGCTGGCGGTCGCGATCTGCCATGCGCATCACGCGGCGACCGCGCGCGCCGTCTCGCTCGCCGTGAGAGCGGCGTCATGATCGCGATGCTCGCGGGCGTTGTCGATCAGGCAAGCGATGACGGCCTCGTCGTCGATGTGAATGGTGTCGGCTATCTCGTCTTCGCCTCGCGCCGCACCTTGGGGAAGGCGCCGGCGCGCGGCGAGCCGATCCGGCTGCTGATCGAGACGCATGTGCGCGAGGATCATATCCATCTCTATGGCTTCGTCGACGAGGCCGAGCGCGAATGGTTCCGCCTGCTGACGACGGTGCAAGGCGTCGGCGCGCGCATTGCGCTGGCGATTCTCTCCGTGCTTTCGCCCGAGGCTCTGGCGACGGCGATCGCCGCGCAGGACAAGGCGGCGATCACCGAGGCCGATGGCGTCGGGCCGAAGCTCGGCCAGCGCATCGTCAGCGAACTTAAGGACAAGGTCGGCGGCATCGCGCTCGGCCCGGCCGCGCCGGCGCCGCTGGCGGCGGCGGGCGAAGCCGTATCGGCGCTGGTCAATCTCGGCTACCCGCGCAGCGATGCGCATGCCGTGATCGCGGCCGC
>DASXCX010000095.1:0-9427 GCA_036490955.1 Allostellaceae bacterium
CGATCGCGACGACAAGAATTGGATGGTGCATACGGTCGCCTGGCTCGGCGACGACGGTACTGTGAAACTCGGCTCGCGGCCAGTTCACATGTACACGATGTCGAATGAGGTTCAGGTCTTCCCGCCCAAGGCGCGCGTCTATTGAGGCATCATGGCTGAGTTCACGCTCCCCGCAAATTCAAAGATCGGTACCGGCAAAACCTACCCGGCCGCCGCCGGCGCCAAGCGGGTTAGGAATTTCAAGATCTATCGCTGGAATCCCGACGACGGCCAGAATCCGCGGCTCGATACCTATCAGGTCGATCTCGACCAATGCGGCCCGATGGTCCTGGACGCGCTGATCAAGATCAAGAACGAGATCGACACCACACTGACCTTCCGACGTTCCTGCCGCGAAGGCATTTGCGGCTCCTGCGCGATGAATATCGACGGCACCAACACGCTCGCTTGTCTCAAGGCAATCGAAGATGTGAGGGGCGAGGTGAAGATCTATCCGCTGCCGCATATGGAAGTGGTGAAGGACCTCGTTCCCGATCTCAATCGCATCTATGCGCAATACCGCATGATCGAGCCGTGGCTCAAGGCGGACTCGCCGCCGCCGCCCGATCGCGAACGCCGCCAATCGGTCGAGGAGCGGTCGAAGCTCGACGGGCTCTGGGAATGCATCCTCTGCTTCTGCTGCTCGACGAGCTGCCCTTCCTATTGGTGGAACGGCGATCGCTATCTCGGCCCGGCGATCCTCTTGCAAGCCTATCGCTGGCTCGCCGACAGCCGCGACGAGCATACGGGCGATCGCCTCGATGCCCTCGAGGATCCGTTCCGGCTCTATCGCTGCCACACGATCATGAACTGCACGCGCACTTGCCCGAAAGGCCTCAACCCGGCCAAGGCGATCGGCGAGATCAAGCAGATGATGGTCGAGCGCCGATGAGGCCGTCGATCGTTTGACCGCCGAGGATATCGATCTCGAGGCGCAAGGGCCGCTGGCGTTGTTCCGCGCGCGGCTCACTCATGGCGAGCTTCTCCCCGATGCCCTGCAAGAGCGCGCTGCGGCTCGGTTGCAGGAACTTTGGCAGGAACTGCAAGATTACCAGCCGCATGCAGGCGGAGGGCTTCTCGCGCGCTTCGGTCTTAGCAGGCCGCCGCCTCGTCCGCCCAAGGGACTCTACATCTACGGTCGCGTTGGCCGTGGCAAGTCCATGCTGATGGACGCGTTCTTCGCGACCGTGCCCGGCGAGAAGAAGCGTCGCGTGCATTTCTTCGCCTTCATGGCCGACGTCCATGCCCGCATCCATGCGCGCCGCGCCGAGAAAGGCGATCCGATCGCGCCGGTCGCGCAGGATATCGCCAGCGAGACGAGCGTATTGTGCTTCGACGAATTCCATGTCGTCGACATCGCCGACGCGATGATATTGGGCCGGCTGTTCGCCGCGCTCTTCGCGGCCGGCGTGGTCGTGGTCGCGACTTCGAATCGCGCGCCGGACAAGCTTTATGAAGGCGGTCTGCAGCGCGAGCGTTTCCTGCCCTTCATCGATCTTTTGAAAGAGCGGCTCGATGTCATCGAGCTCGATGGGCCGCGCGATTACCGGCTGCAGCGCTTCAAGGGCCGGCAGGTCTATTTCACGCCGCCCGATGCGAAAGCGAAGGCAGCGTTGGCGCAAGCCTTCGCCGATCTGACCGATGGCGCGACGCCGGCGCGCGAGACGCTGACCGTGCTCGGCCGCGAGATCGAGGTGCCGCGTGCCGCAAAGAGCGTCGCCTGGTTCACCTTCGAGGAACTGTGCATCAAGCCCCTCGGGCCGAACGATTATCTCGCGCTGATCGGCCGCTATCATTCCTTCATCCTCGAGGCGATCCCGCGGATGAATTTCGAGCGCCGCAACGAAGCCAAGCGCTTCAACATCTTCATTGATACGCTCTACGACGCGCACGGCAATCTCGTCTGCTCGGCCGAGGCGCCGCCGCAAGATCTTTATGCCGAAGGTGACGGCTCTTTCGAGTTCCAGCGCACCATATCGCGCCTCATCGAGATGCAGAGCGACGATTACATCGCCGCACGACGGAATTGAGCTTGGCGATGCGATCGCTGCTTCCCGGGGCGCTGCTATCACTTCTCATCACACCGGCCTTCGCCGATACGGCGCTGACCGTCGGCAAGGCAGCGCCCGATGCGGAACAGATCATCGCCGTCAATGTCGGCGATCAGCTCGGCATCTATAAGAAACATGGCCTCGATCTGAAGATCGTCGACTTCAGCGGCGGCGCTAAAATGATTCAGGCAATGACCGCCGGCAGCATCGATATCGGCCTCGGCGCCGGTTTGCAGATGGCCTTCATCGCCAAGGGCGTGCCGATGATCGCCGTGTGCGAGAACACTTCGACCTTGCCCTATGCCAGCATCGGCGTGCCATGGGATTCGCCGCTCAAATCGCGCGACGAGCTCAAAGGCAAGCGTATCGGCGTCTCAGGTGCAGGCTCGCTCGGCGATTGGCTGGCACTCGAGCTGCAATTGAAAGAGGGCTGGGGGCCGGACGGCGTTCAACGCGTGATGATCGGCGCCGGTTCGTCGTCCGCTGCGGCCGCTTTCTACGGCCATCAAATCGACGCCTATATCGGCGGCAACACGACCTTCCTGGCGATGGCCGAGAAGAAAGCCGGCCGCATCTTGGCGCCGGTGTCGGACTACATGGGCCGCGTTGCCTCCGGCACGATCTTCGCCTCGAACGCGCTGGTCGCGCGCGATCCAGATGGTATTCGCGCCTTCGTTGCGGCCTCGCTCGAGACGACGCAATACATGCGCACGCACAAAGCCGAAACCGTGAAGGTCGAGAGCGCCGCGACCGGCTATTCGCCAGAGATCATGGAGCGCGAGTACGACATCGCCATCGGCATGTTCTCCGGCGATTGCAAATTCGACGCCGAATCGCTGGCCGCGCTGCAGCGCTCGTTTATCGAGCTGAAGCTGCTCTACACGCCGCCTGACATGACGCGGCTCTACACCGAGGCGTATTTGCCTTAAAGCTCGCGGCCGATCTTTTGATCGAGCGAGTAGGGACCGCCGCCGCGCAGCGCGATAGCGAACATCGCCAGGCCCCACCAGAACACGTACTCATAGGCCTTATAGCCATGCGGCCAGAAAACCGTGAAGGTGATGATGGCGAGATCGATCGCCGCCGCGGCTGCAAAGAAGCGCGTGAACAAGCCAAGCGCGATGCAGATGCCGCCGCCGAATTCGAAAATCGCCAGGACGATGTTATGCGTCGGATCGAGCTGCGGCTTGAGCGATGCGGTCGTGCCGGCCGAGATCGCCGCGAAGATCGCCGGCAAGCGCTCGACCTTTTCCCAGCCGTGAATGGCGAGATCGATGCCGAATCCGGCGCGGATAATCAGCCAGGAAAACGGAATCGCCCAATCGTAGAAAGGCCGAAGAAACGGCAGCAGCATCCTCTGCTGTCGTTTGGGCGTGGATATCGTGGACAAAGCGGAACTCCAAAACAGTCGCGACGACCGTAGTAGGCCGCCGCGACCGATTTCGTTCCCGCTCACCCTGCGGCGCGCTTCTCGGCGTCCTGCTTTAGTTTCTCGAGCGCGTCTTTCGCATAGAACTTGCCGTTGCGCACGACCGCGTTGACGCGATGGAGATTGGCGCTGCTCGCGACCGGGTTGGCGTCGAGCAGGACGAGGTTGGCGTCCTTACCAACCGCGACGGTGCCCATGTGATCCTCGCGGTGGAGGAACTTGGCGCCGTTCACCGTTGTCATCTGCAGGATGGTTAGCGGCTTCAAGCCCGCCTGATGCAGCAGGTCGATCTCCTGGTGCAGCGCGACGCCCGAGATTTCCCAGTGGCCCACGCCGCCAGAGTCGGTACCGGTCATCATCGGCACGCCGGCATCGTCGAGCAGTTTCGTCAACCGCAACTGCAGCGCCCAGAATTTCTTCAACATCGCCCGCCGGTCGGGTGTGACGATCGTCGGGAATTGGTCTGCCATCTCCTGCCAAAGTTTCTGCGATTTCGCCGGTACGTAACGCAGGTCGGGACTGTGCCGGTAGGCTGGATCGTCACCGAATTCCATCGTGCGCAGGCGGATCAAGGTCGGCGTCATCCACATGCCGTCTTTCTTGATGCGCTGGACCAGATCGCGGCATTTGCTCTCGCTATAGGTCGCGACGACGCGTGTCATCAGATCGAAGCTGATGGGGTCGGTCGACATGATCGGGTTGGTGGTGGCGCGCAAGGCGCGGTCAGCCGGGCCTGGACCGGATGCGGAGGGCGGCGCTTGCGGCGGTTTCGCGGCGATGATTTTGCGCAACGCGTCTTCATCGGTCGAGCAGCCGATCAGTACGCTTTCACGCGGGCCAAGATGCTCGATCGCCGACATGCCTTCATCGGCGGCTTTCTCGATGGCCGACGTCGCCTGCAAATGCCCGTCGAAGACCAGGCCAAGTTTCTTCGACTCGGCCAGCGCCGCGAAGAACGGGTCCGGTTTCACATCGATGACCTTGATGAAATCGGCGCCCATCTGCTTTTGCCGGTCGACCTCGGCGACCGCGGCTTCCGGGGTGCCGGCATTGGCGCCGGTCAGCACGGTGCCGGGCATCGCCAGTAACTCCGGACTGTCGGCCGGGAGGATAAGCTGACCATCGCGGCGCATCTGCAGCAACTCGGGCGAGCCCGACATCTGGCGCACGCCGGTGACGCCATCGGCGAGCATCAACTCGAAGCTCGCCGTCGAGTCGGGCTCGTTCAGCGAATGCACATGCATGTCGAGATATCCGGGCACGAGATATTTGCCGCGTGCGTCGACCGTTTTCGTGTTCGCGCCGCCTTTGATCGATCCGGCGCGGCCGATCTGCGTGATCTTGCCGCCATCGATCGCGACCGACTGATTGCGGGTCAGCTTCCCGCTCTGCGTATCGACGATCGTCACGCCGTTGAGCACAAGGCTCTGCGCGAAAGCCGCCGGCGCGGCGAGCAACAACGCGCCGAACAGCGCCGTCTCCATCATTTTCCGCTTCATCGTCCTCTCCCCCTCGTATGTTTTGCTTTAGCCGCGACCGACGAACGGCATCTTCGTCGCCATCACCGTCATGGTCAGCACATTCGCATCGAGCGGCAGCGAGGCCATGTAGAGCACGGCTTTTGCGACATGCTGCAGATCGAGTACCGGCTCGGGCGCGATGCGGCCGTCGGCCTGGACCACGCCCTGCTTGAATTTGTCCGCCCAGCCGGTATCGGCGTTGCCGATATCGATCTGGCCGCAAGCGATATCGTATTTGCGCCCATCGAGCGACGTCGATTTGGTGAGGCCCAAGACCGCGTGCTTCGAGGCGGTGTAGGGCGCGGTGTTGGGCCGCGGCGTATGCGCGCCGATCGAGCCGTTGTTGATGATACGGCCGCCGCGCGGGCTCTGATCCTTCATCAGCGCGAAAGCGGCGCGGGTGCAAAGGAAGACGCCGGTGACATTGGCGTTGATGACGTTGAGCCAGGTCGCGACCGGCAACTCCTCGACCGGCACGGCGGGCGCGTTGACGCCGGCATTGTTGAAGAGCAGATCGAGCCGGCCGTGGCGTTGCTTGATCGCGGCGAAGAGCGCATCGACCGATTCAGGATCGCCGACATCGGTCGGCACGGCGAGCGCGTCTTTTCCCTCGCGCGCGACCGCCTCGAGCGGCTCGCGCCGCCGGCCGGCGAGCACGGTGGTGTAGCCTTCGCGCATCAGCGCGACGGCCACCGCCTTGCCGATGCCGCTGCCCGCGCCAGTCACCAGCGCGATCTTGGCGCCGCTCATGCGTCCCTCCCCTAACTCTCTGCGTTGATTAAGTTTTGCTCATCTTTCGCGGCGCCGCCAGCCCTTGCCGCTGGCGGCGAATCGCGCTAAGACGCGGCCAATCCATCCGAAAATACGAGGATCTATCATGGCACGCAGAAAGATCGCGCTGATTGGCGCGGGACAGATCGGCGGCACGCTTGCTTTGCTGGCCGGTCTCAAGAATCTCGGCGATGTCGTGATGTGCGACGTCGTCGAAGGCGTCCCGCAGGGCAAATCACTCGATCTGGCCGAAGCCTCTCCGGTCGAAGGGTTCGATGCGAATTACACCGGCTCGAACGACTACGCCGCGATCAAGGGCGCGGATGTCGTGATCGTCACCGCCGGCGTGCCGCGCAAGCCCGGCATGAGCCGCGACGATCTCATCGGCATCAATGCGAAGATCGTCTGGCAGGTGGGCGAGGCGATCAAGCAGAATGCCCCCGACGCTTTCGTCATCTGCATCACCAATCCGCTCGACGTGATGGTGTGGGTGATGCGCGAGGCCACTGGCCTGCCGCATGAGCGCGTCGTTGGCATGGCCGGCGTGCTCGACAGCGCCCGGTTCCGCTACTTCCTCGCCGACGAGTTCAAGGTCTCGGTCGAGGACGTCACGGCTTTCGTGCTCGGCGGCCATGGCGACAGCATGGTGCCGTTGGTACGTTATTCGACCGTCGCCGGCATTCCGTTGCCCGATCTCGTGAAGATGGGTTGGACGACGCAGGACAAGCTCGACAAGATCGTCCAGCGTACCCGCGACGGCGGCGGCGAGATCGTCAATCTATTGAAAACCGGCTCGGCCTTCTATGCGCCGGCCTCCTCCGGCATCGCGATGGCGGAGTCCTTCCTGCTCGACAAGAAGCGCGTGCTGCCCTGCGCCGCCTATCTCACCGGTCAATATGGGGTGAAAGATCTCTATGTCGGCGTTCCCGTCGTGATCGGCGCCAAGGGCGTCGAGCGCATCATCGAGGTCCAGATGAACGCCGGCGAAAAGGCCGAGTTTGACAAATCGGCGGGCGCGGTCCGCGATCTCTGCGAGGTCGGCAAAAAGCTGCTGAAAGAGGCCGGGAAGTTCTGATCCCAGCCTCTTTTAGAGGCAAAACCGAAATAAACGGCGGTTTTCCGGCGTTTTTGACGGCCGGTTAACCAAAAAGGTAACATTTGCGGGCTAGGTATTGGGGTCGTGAATCCCAATTTATAGCTCGTCCCCTCATTCCCCGATCGATCATGCCCGAGCGCCAGCAAAGCAGCTTCCTGACCGGCCACAACGCCGATTACATCGCCGAACTCCACGCCCGCTATCTCGAAGATCCGATCAGCGTCGACGAGAGCTGGCGGCAATTCTTTGCCGATCTTCAAGACGAGCCGGACAGCGTCGAGAAAGAGGTGACCGGCCCGGGCTGGGGCCGCCCGGTGCCGATGCAGATCGTCAACGGTCACGCCGCGCCAGCTGCGGTACTGACCAATGGCCATGCGGCAGCCGCGGTGTTGCCGTCCGATGCGCAGCAAGCCGCGCTCGACAGTCTGCGCGCGATGAATCTGATCCGCGCCTATCGCGTGCGCGGTCATTTGATCGCCGATCTCGATCCGCTCGGCTTGCAGCGCACGACCTATCACCCCGATCTCGATCCGACGACCTACGGCTTCACCGAGGCGGATTACGACCGGCCGATCTTCGTCAACAATCTCCTCGGCTTCAAAACCGCGACCCTCAAAGAGATTCTTCCGGCGCTCCAGGCGACGTATTCGGACAAGATCGGCATCGAATACATGCACATTCAGGAGCTCGAGCAGCGCCAATGGATCCAGGCGCGCATCGAGGTGCCGCGCAATCACACGGAATTCACGGTGCTCGGCAAGCGTGCGATCCTGCAGCGCCTGACCGATGCCGAGATGTTCGAGCGCTTCTGCGACAAGCGCTACACTGGTACCAAGCGCTTTGGCGTCGATGGCGGCGAAGCGCTGATCCCGGCGCTCGAGCAAGTGATCAAGCGCGGCGGCCAGCTCGGCATGAAAGAGCTGGTGATCGGCATGCCGCATCGCGGCCGTCTCAACGTGCTCACGAACATGATGGGCAAGTCGTTCACCGCGGTGTTCTCGGAATTCCAGGGTAATTCGGCCAATCCCGAGGACGTGCAGGGCTCGGGCGACGTCAAATACCATCTCGGCACGTCGAGTGACCGCACGTTCGACGGCAACCCGGTCCATCTCTCGTTGCAGGCCAATCCCTCGCATCTCGAGGCCGTCAATCCCGTGGTCCTCGGCAAGGTTCGCGCTAAGCAGCAGCAGCGCAACGACACCGCGCGCGATCAGGTTGTCGGCCTGCTGATGCATGGCGACGCGGCTTTCGCCGGCCAGGGCCTCGTTGCGGAATCGCTCGATCTCTCCGACCTCAAGGGCTATCGCACCGGCGGCACGATCCATGTCGTGGTCAACAACCAGATCGGCTTCACCACCAGCCCGGCCTATTCGCGCAGCGGCCCTTACTGCACCGAGGTCGCGAAAGAAATCCAGGCGCCGATCTTCCATGTGAACGGCGACGACGCGGAAGCCGTCGTCCATGTCTCGCGCATCGCGACCGAGTTCCGTCACCGCTTCAAGAAGGACGTGGTGATCGATATCTTCTGCTATCGCCGGCACGGCCATAACGAAGGCGACGAGCCAGCTTTCACCCAGCCGCTGATGTACAAGGCGATTGCCGCGCATACTTCGACGCGCGAGATTTATGCGAAGCGCCTCATCGGCGAAGGCGTCGTCAAGCAGGAAGACGTCGACCAGATGGCCGCGGAGTTTACGGCCAAGCTCGAAATCGAATATGAGGCCTCGAAGAGTTACAAGCCGAACAAGGCGGACTGGCTCGAAGGCGCCTGGACCGGTCTGCAGGCCGCCTCGGGCGATGATCGCCGCGGCGAAACCGCGGTGCCGGTGGAGCTCTTGAAGGAAGTCGGCGCCGCGTTGTCGCATGTGCCGGAAGGCTTCGACCTCAACCGCAAGCTGGTGCGCCAGCTCGAAGCGAAGAAACAGGCGTTCGAGACCGGCGAGGGCGTCGATTGGGCGACCGCCGAGGCGCTGGCTTTCGGCACACTCTGCGCCGAAGGCACGCCCGTGCGCCTCTCGGGCCAGGATTCGGGCCGTGGCACTTTCTCGCAGCGCCATTCGGTGCTGATCGATCAGACTAACGAGAACCGCCATGTCCCGCTGAACCATGTCCGCGACGGCCAAGCCGTGTTCGAGGTGATCGACAGTCCGCTATCGGAAGGCGGCGTGCTTGGCTTCGAATACGGCTACAGCCTTGCCGATCCGCATGCGCTCGTCCTCTGGGAAGCGCAATTCGGCGATTTCGCCAATGGCGCGCAGGTCATCATCGACCAGTTCATCGCTTCGGGCGAAGCCAAATGGCTGCGGATGTCCGGCGTCGTGCTGCTGCTGCCCCATGGTTATGAAGGACAGGGTCCGGAACATTCTTCCGCACGGCTCGAGCGCTATCTTCAGCTCTGCGGCGAGGACAATTGGCAGGTCTGCAACCTGACCAGCTCGGCGAACTATTTCCACCTGCTGCGCCGTCAGGTGCGGCGCAATTTCCGCAAACCGCTCATTCTGATGGCGCCGAAATCGATGCT
>DASXCX010000096.1:0-14091 GCA_036490955.1 Allostellaceae bacterium
CCATTGCCGCGATTGTCAGCGCCACACCGGCAGC
Organism: Allostellaceae bacterium; assembly: GCA_036490955.1. Classification (GTDB taxonomy): domain Bacteria; phylum Pseudomonadota; class Alphaproteobacteria; order ATCC43930; family CGMCC-115725; genus CAIKMD01. Next base: position 35 of record DASXCX010000096.1, read on the forward strand.
GCTTTCGTCATCAATCTCTGGATCGAGCGGAAATTCGTCGCGGCGAATGATGCACCGCTCGAGACCTTTCGGCTGACCGCCGGCACCGGCCGGCCGCACGAAATATATTACTGCCCGCATTGCGGCACCCGCCTCTGGAGCCACTACCACGCGTCGCCGGGCGATACGCTGCTGCTGCGCGCCGGCACGCTCGACGATCCGGCGGCGATCACGCCCGATGTGCATATCTTCACGCGCAGCAAGCTGCCCTGGGTCGTGTTGCCTCAAGGCGCGCGCGCTTTCGAGACGATGTACAAGCTCGCCGATGTCTGGAGCGACGAGAACCGCGCGCGGCTGCGCGCCAGCATCGCGGAAAAGCAGCAGCAGGGAGTGTCGTGAGGGCGAACTGGCGATAATCGGCTGTCGTCACCGGTCCCTGTTGTCGAAGCGGTGCAGCGCTCATAAAGTCGCGCCGCTATGACCGACGCAGCGCAATACGCACTCTTTGACACGCCGCTGGGTCGCTGCGGCATCGCCTGGAATGCGCATGGCATCACCGGTCTGCAATTGCCCGAGGCGAGCGATACGGCGACACGCGCCAAGCTGCTCGACAAGCTGGGCGCGGCCGAGCCGGCATCGCCGCCGGCTGAAGTGCAGCGCGCCATCGACGGCATCAACGAGTTGCTGCGCGGCAAACCGAGCGATCTTGCTGCGGTGCCGCTCGATATGAGTGGCGTCCCGCCGTTTCATCGCCGCGTTTATGACGCGGTGCGTGCGATCCCGCCGGGCGCGAGCCTTTCTTACGGAGAGGTCGCGGCCAAGGCCGAGGCGCCGGGTGCGGCGCGTGCCGTTGGTCAGGCGATGCGGCGCAATCCGTTCTCCATATTGGTCCCGTGCCACCGCGTCTTCGGCGCCGGCGGCAAGATCGGCGGCTATTCCGCGCATGGCGGGCTCGCGACCAAGCTGCGCCTCTTGTCGATGGAAGCGGCGGCAGCGGAAGGCGCGGCGGCGCTGTTCGAGGGCGACGGCGTCCTGCCTTTCGATCCAGCCTTCGCGCTCGACTATCTGCGCGACGCCGATCCGGTGCTGGGCCGCCTCATCGACACGGTCGGCCCGTTCCGCATGCAGATCAGCCGCGCGCCGAGCATCTTCATCGCTCTCGCCGAGGCCATCGTCTATCAACAGCTTCACGCCAAGGCCGCGGCGTCGATCTTCGCGCGGGTCCGCGCGCTCTATCCGCGCGCGCATGAGGCGCCGACCGCGGCGCAGATCATCAAGACCCAGCGACGCTAAGTTGCGCGGCGCCGGTCTGTCGCAATCGAAGCTGCTGTCGGTCCGCGATTTGGCGAGGCGCGACGCGGCGGGCGAGATCCCGAATCTCGCCGAGATCAATCGTCTCGATGATGAGGTAATCATCGAGAAGTTGACGCAGGTGCGCGGGATCGGCCGCTGGACCGTCGAGATACTGCTGATCTTCCGTCTCGGGCGGCCCGATGTCCTGCCGCTCGACGATTTCGGCGTGCGCAAGGGCTTCGGCTTCGCCTTCAAGAAGAATCGCGGCACGCCGACGAAAGACGAGATGACGAAGCGGGGTCAGCGCTGGGCGCCTTATCGCAGCGTCGCTGCCTGGTATCTCTGGCGCGGCGCCGATATCGCGATCCAGCAGGAGCGGGCTCGTAAAGTGCCGAAAGAGCCCAAGGGGTCAGCTGCGCGCTTGCGTGCGGAGCCCTAGGAGCAGCGAGCCGATCAGCGCCACGCAGATCGCCGCCATCGCAATGCCCAGCGCATGGCCGTAAGCGCTGGGGCTGGTGTCGTTACCCAATATCGTGAAGAACAAGCTGCCGATGCCGGCGACGCTGATTGCCGAGCCGATCTGGAGGGTCGAGTTCATCGCGCCGGCGGCGAAGCCGGTATCCTTCGGCGGAATGTCGCCGAGGATGAAATGGATCATCTCCGGCATAGCGACGCCCTGGCCAAAGCCGCCGATAAACAGCGCGAGAAACAGCAGCACGCCGCCGGTCTGGGTCGCGGCGCAGAGTCCGACGCTGCCATAGGCCACGATCTGCGCGGCCATACCGAGGCCGAAAAGCCAGCGTCGCAAACGCGGTCCGGCGCGCGTCGCCAGCATCGGTCCGATGAAATTGGCGACGCCGTAAGGCAGCACCGCGAGTCCCGCGGCAAGCGCGCCCTCGTTGAGCCCGGCCTGCAGATAGAGCGAGAAAAAGAGATAAAAGGGCGAGGTGAAAAAGAAGAGCAGCGCGACGATAAGGCCGCGGCGGAATGTGGCGATCTGCAAGAGCGCGGGATCGAGCAGCGGCATGCCCCCCTCGCGCGCGATTCGCTTTTCATAGGCAAAGAACCAGGCGAGGAGCAGCGGCGAGGCCGCGATCAGGCTCAGCACCCAGGCGGACCAGCCTTGCTCGCGGCCGATCGACAAGCCGACGACGAGGCAGCCGAGCGCGGCCGAGAGCAGAAGGACACCGTGGATATCGAGCCGCGGCTTTTCGCTGCCGCCGCTTTCGGGCACCAGCGCCAGTGCCGCGAGGATGGCGGCGAGGCCGATCGGTACGTTGATGAGGAAGGCCGCGCGCCAGCCGAGCCCGCCGATATCGGCAGCGATCAGCACGCCCCCGAGCAATTGACCGCCGGCCACCGCGACGCCGACGCCGGTGCCGTAGATGTTGAGCGCCCAGGGGATTTCCTCGCCGGCGAAAAGCGAGCGCAAGGCCGCGAGCACCGGCGGAGCGATTAGCGCCCCGGTGATGCCTTGGAAGATGCGAGCGCTCACGAGGATCACGGAGTTCGGCGCAAGGCCACAGAGCAGCGAGGCTAGGGTGAAGCCCGCCATGCCGAGGAGATACATGAGGCGGCGGCCGAAGAGATCGCCGAGCCTCCCGCCGGTCACGAGGCAAACCGCATAAGCCGAGGAGTAGCCGGCGACGATAAGGTTAGTCTCGGAATCCGAGGCATCGAGCGCGGCGCGGATCGCCGGCAAGGCGATGGTCACGATGAACGTATTGAGGGACGGCATCAGCGCGCCCGCCAGCAAAATATAGAAAGCGAGCCGCCGCCGCGCCGGGGAGAGATCGGCAAGGGTCGCGGTCTGGCTCATGCGGAGGGCGATCAGCTCCCAGCGGGCAGCATGCGGGAGAATACGCCATCGCGCCGCACGATCAGGTGATAGAGCGCCGCCAACACATGCAGCCCGATCAAGACGAGCAGGATGGTGGCGACGAAGGCGTGAAGGTCGCCGGTGCGGCCGGCGAGCGCCGGCGAGGATGTGATCAGTTGCGGTATCGTGACGAGGCCGAAGAAATCGATCGAATAGCCTCGGAAACACGAATCGACCCAGCCGAGGATTGGGATCACGAACAGCAGCAGATAGAGCAGCAGATGCGAGAGATAGGCGAGCGCGTATTGCCACGCAGGAACGATGCCGCGTAGCGTCGGCACCGGATGCGTCCAGCGCCACAACAGCCGCAGGATCGCGACGGTAAGGATCGTGACGCCGATCGAGAAATGGAGGCTGATCAGTCCGACGGCCGGTGTGTTGCGGCCGATATGCGGCATCGTCCAGGCAACCGTATATTGGACGATCAGCAGCAGGAGGATGAGCCAATGCAGCGCTTTGGCGACGCCGTCATACCCCGTCTGCTGAGCGGGCGTTTTCTCGCTAACCTTCTCAACCATCATCGCCATCCCGATAGCGCCGCGCGAGGCAGAGCTTGCGCCGCGCTTTCCGGGCGCCGATCATAGCGACAACGCCGCGCCGAAGCGGCGTTATTTCGGACGGGGAGGAATGCATGCGGAAATCGGTCGGGCGGCGAGCGCTCGGAATAGTGGCGTTGCTCGGGAGCGCGCTTCTCGGGGCGTGGTTTGGCCCGGCGCAGGCCGATCCGATCAAGTTCCGTATCGGCTGGGCATCGGTTCCCGGCTCGCGCGCCGGGTTCATGCTGGAGAAGCCGGAGCTGCTGTCTCACCTCAATCAATCCTACACGATCGAGCCGATGCATTTTAGCAACACGCCGGCGGAGCTGCAGGCGCTGGCCTCGGGCGATCTCGACATCGCGCAGCTCGGTTATTCGACGCTCGGCGCCGCCGTCGAGAACGCGCATATGACGGATATCCGGCTCATCGCCAACGAGCTCGAAGACGGCGTGCCCGGCTGGGCGACGACGCATTTCATGGTGCTGCAGGATAGCCCGATCAAGACCATCGACGACCTCAAAGGCAAGGTCGTTGCCACCAACGGCATCGGCAGCGGCCTCGATATCGCGATGCGCTATGTACTCTTGCAGCATCACATGACGGAGAAGCGCGACTATACCGATGTCGAAATCAATTTCCCCAACATGCGGCCGGCGCTCGCCGAGCATAAGGTCGATCTGGTCTCGGCGATCCTGCCCTTCATGTACGAACCCGAGATGCTGAAGATCGGCCGCGTGCTGTTCGAGCAAGGCGCCGAAATCGGCCCGTCGGAACTGCTGATGTGGGCGGCGCGCGTGCCCTATATCGCGGCGCATCGCGCGGCGCTGGTCGATCTGATGGAGGACAATTTGCGCATGATTCGCTGGTATTCGGATCCGGCGAACCACCAGGCGGCCGTCGCAATGGTCGCCAAGCTGACGAAGCAGCCGCCGGAAGCGCTCGATTGGGTCTTCACCAAGCGGGACGATTTTCGCGGGCCCGATGGCGCGCCCGATCTCAAGTCGGTCGATACCGATCTCAAAATGGAAAAGACCCTCGGCTATCTCAAAAGCGACATCGATGTGTCAAAATACGCCGATCTCACCATCGCCGCCGAAGCCTTCCAACGGCTCGGCCCAGAGAAGTAATCCCCGTGAAATAATCGACGAATAGGGAGACGAAGATGCGGATGTCGCTGCGAATGATGGCGCTGTTGGGGGGCGCTTTGCTGGGTGCGTGGGTTGCGCCGGCACAGGCCGATCCGGTGAAAATCCGCATCGGCTGGATCGCGATGCCGGCCTCGCGCGCCGGTTATCTCCTCGAGAAGCCCGAGCTGCTGCATCATCTCAACCAATCCTACACGATCGAGCCCCTGCATTTCTCCTCAACGCCGGCGCAGCTTACCGCGCTTGCCGCGGGTGATCTCGATATCGCGCAGCTTGGCTATTCGACGCTCGGCGCCGCGGTCGAGAACGCGCATATGGAGGATGTACGGCTCATCGCCGACGAGCTCGAGGACGGCAAGCCCGGCTGGTCGACGACGCGTTTCACGGTGCTGAAGGACAGCCCGATCAAGACGATCGATGATCTAAAAGGCAAGGTCGTCTCGACCAACGGCATCGGCACCGGGCTCGATATCGCGCTGTGCTGGGTGCTCTTGAAGCATCATCTCGAGGCGAAGACCGACTATACCGATGTCGAGATCAATTTTCCGAACATGAAATCGGCGCTCGCCGAGCATAAGGTCGATCTCATCTCCGCGGTGCTGCCCTTCATGTACGATCCGGAGCTCGTCAAGATCGGCCGCACGCTCTTCGAGCAGGGCGCCGAGACCGGTCCGTCCGAGTTGCTGATGTGGGCAGCCCGCACGCCTTATATCGCGGCGCATCGCGCGGCACTGGTCGATCTCATGGAAGACGTCCTGCGGATGCAGCGCTGGTATTTCGATCCCGCCAACCACGCTGAGGCGCAGCAGATCGCCGCGAAGATCACCAAGCAGCCGATCGAATCGCTCAACTGGGTCTTCACCAAAGGTGATTTCTATCGCAGCCCCAACGGCAACCCCGATCTCAAGACCGTCGCCGACGATCTCAAGATGGAAAAAGAGCTCGGTTTTCTCAAAGGCGACATCGAGGTGACGAAATACGCCGATCTCTCGATCGTCGACGAAGCCTCGACGCGGTTGGGGAAGATGAAGGAAGAGTAGGCGGCTCTCTACAGCGTCAGCAGGATCTTGCCGGTATGGGAGCCCGCCATATGGGCGTGCGCGGCATCGATTTGCGATAGCGGATAGGTCTTCTCGATCACCGGCTTGAAGCGGCCGCTCTCGATCAGCGGCCACACCGCTTTCTTCACCGCGGCGACGAGGCGGCCCTTCTCGAAGATCGGGCGCGGACGCAGGCGCGAGCCGGTCATGCGGCCGTCCTTTTCGGTCAGCGCCGTATAATCGAATTCGATCTTGCTGCCTTTGCGCGCGGCGATCATCACCAGCCGCCCGCCTTGCGCGAGGAGGCGGATGTCGCGCATCACGTAATCGCCGCCGACCATGTTGAGCGAGACGTCGATGCTGCGCTTGCCGAACGCGCGCTCGATCGCCTCGACATAGTCCTCGCCGTTGTAATCGACGGCGAGGCTCGCGCCGAGCGCGCTGCAGCGCTGGCATTTCGCGGCATTGCCGGCGGTGACGACGACAGGCGAGCCGAGCGCGCTCGCAATCTGAATCGCGGTCGTGCCGATGCCGGAAGAGCCGCCATGGACGAGCAGCCGGTCGCCGGCTTTGAGGCCGCCTAAATCGAACACATTAAGCCAAACCGTGATGACGCATTCCGGCAGCGCCGCCGCGTCGATAACCGAGAGGCCTTTCGGCACCGGCAGGCACTGCACCGCGGGCACTGCGACATATTCGGCATAGCCGCCGCCGACCAGCAGCGCGCAGACCTTGTCGCCGACCTTCCATTGCGCGACGCCGGCGCCAAGCGCGGTGATCTCACCCGCGGCTTCGAGGCCGAGGATGTCGGTCGCGCCCGCCGGCACCGGATAGCGGCCCTTCGCCTGGCTGAGATCGGCGCCGTTGATGCCGGCAGCGGCGATCTTCAACAGCACCTCGCCGTGACCCGGCGTCGGGATCGGCCGCTCGACGAGCTCGGGGCCGCTGTTGTCGGCTTTGGTGACGACGGCTTTCATGAAAGGTCACTCCGTTCGAAAGTTCACCGTCATTCCCGCGAAAGCGAGAATCCAGAGCGACATCGTGGTGCTTCCTGGACCCGCGCTTTCGCGGGAATGACGAACCAATTCAAGCTCGAAGAATTTATTCCCTCTCCGCCCCGAGGGGCGGAGAGGGAATTGCTCTTCAATGGGCGATAGCCAGTTCGTTACCGGCTCAGGACCACGTTGAGGATCGAGGTGGTGCCGCTCTGGATCGAGGCGAGGCCGGCTTTCAAGGCGCCGGCCAGCTCGCTCGACTTCTCGACGCGTGCGCCGTGGAAGCCGAAGGGCTTGCCGAGCTCGGAATATTCCGGCCCGTCGATATGCACGCCATGCCACACATCGTGCTGCACCGCCGCGCCCTTTGGATAGTATTCCACATGATTGCGCTGCATCGCCGAGTATTTGAGGTTGTTGCAGACGATGATGAGGATCGGCAAATTGTGCTGCCGCGACGCGCCCAGGGCCTGGGTGATCGGGTTGTAGAGGAAGGCGCCGTCGCCGATGAAGAGCACGACCGGTCGCTTGCCCGCGGCCATCTTCACGCCGAGCGCGATGCCGGTGCCTTGACCGAGGCCGCCGCCGACGGTGTAGAAGCATTGCGGCTCGTTCCAGGGCAGATGCTCCTTCAAGATGCCGGAATGCATAATCGTCTCTTCGAGATAGACCGTGTCCTTCGGCATCACCTCGCGGATTGCGCCGACCAGCCAGAGCGGGTCGATCGCACCATCCTTGTCCTTCGCCTTGTGCTCGGCGTCGCGTAGCCGCCCATTCCACTTGTCATGCTCGGCTTTGATGCGCGCGTGGCGCTCGGCATATTTCGACGCATCGGCACCCTTGCCTTTGAGCGCGGCGATGAGGGCCTTGAGCGTCGCCGCAACGTCGCCTTCGAGGTAGTGATCGGCCTGCAAATTCTGATAGGGGAACTGGCCCTTCAGCGGATTCTCCGAGATCGCGATCACGGTCGCATTCGCGGGCCGGTCGCTCGGCGGATACCAGGGCGCGCGCGATTTGACGAGCAACACGCAGTCGCTCTCCTTCGCGATCTTCGGCCCCTGCATGCCGAGATACATCGGATGGTCTTTGGGAAAATTGCCATAGGCCGTGACGCGGCCTTCGCCGACCGGTATCGCCATCAGATCACAGAGCGCGACAAGGGCGCGGAACGCTTCCGGCTCCTTCCCGACAGAGTCGGTCACGACCACCGGATTCTTCGCCTTCAAGATCATGTCGGCGACCGATTGGATGTCGGCATCCATCGGCTGGAGCTTCGGCACCGGCGGCACGTTGCGCAGATTGGCCGGCGGCGTCCAGGCCGCCAGCATGTGCTCGAGCGGCACGTCGAGATAGGTCGGCGCTTGCGGGATGTGCTGTGCCATCTCGCCGGCACGTACCGTCTGCTCATAAAGCGTGTGCACGCTGCCGGCTTGCTGCGCCCATTTGGTGACCGGCTCGACGATGCGCTGCGGCCCGCCGACGATGCCGAGGCTGCCATACCATTGTGCGCCCGGCTCGACGCTCGGGTCCTCGCCATAGGTGATCGACTCGCCCGACATCACCACCATCGGGATCTCGAAATTGCGCGCGGTATGGATGCCGATCTCGCCCTGCATCAAGCCGACGCCGGCATGCAGCAGCACGGCCTGCATCTTGCCGCTGTATTGCGTGTAACCCATCGCCATGTTGACGGCGAGCGTCTCGTGCCAGCATTCGATGAAATCCGGACCCGGCCGGTTGCTCGTCTTCTGCCGAGCCAGCGCTTCCCACACCGGCGACCATTCCGATCCCGGCGATGACATGATGTGCTCGACGCCAAGGCTGCGGAATGCCTCCAGAATCGCTTCACCGCCGTCGTGATTGGTCGCCACTCGTCCCTCCCATTCGCTCATCGGGCGCATTCGCCCACGCGGCGGCATTATTCGGCTTCTCTTCCGGGGCGACAATAGGGATTCCGGCGGAATCCGCGCCGATATGTCCGGTTGGTTGGCATAGCCGACCTATGTCGCATCGGCTAAAGTCGACCGCAGAAATTGGGAGGATTGACGATGGACGCGAGCACGGCGCGCGGCGCGATCGATTTCGAGAAATTCCGGCTGCGGCCTTTCGTGAAGAAACTGATCGAGATCGGCGAGGTCGAGATTCACGACGAGCCGGTCGCGCTTGCCGAGATGAGCGCGATCGTCGAGAAAACGCCGAAAGCGGTACTCTTCAAGAAAGCCGGCGCCGAGCAGTATGAGGTGATCGCTGCCGTCTCGGGCAGCCGCAAGCGCGTTGCCGCCGCTTTCGGCGTCGGACAGGGCGAGATCGCTGCCGAATTCAATCGCCGCGTCGCGAAGCCGCAGCCTATCGTCGAGGTGAAATCGGCCGACGCGCCGGTGCATGAGATCGTGCGCACCGGCGACCAGATTGATCTGACGACGCTGCCCTTCCATCCGCAGCATCAATATGACGGCGGCACCTACATATCATCCGCCATCGATTTCTCGGTCGACCCCGTCACGGCCAAGCGCAATGTCGGCTGCCGGCGCCTGATGCTGCGCTCGAAGAATACGATGCGCACCAATCTCACGGCGCCGTCCGATCTACGCAATTGCTACAAGGCTTGTGTCGAGCGCAAGCAGAAGCTGCCGATCAGCTTCGTCATCGGCTCGCATCCGCTCGATTTTCTAGCCGCCAGCGGCCGCTTCCCCGGCGACGAGTTCAGCGCGCTCGGCACGCTGCGCGGCGAAGCGGTGCCGATGGTGAAAAGCCTCACCAACGACATCCTCGTGCCGGCCGACGCCGAACTCGTCATTGAAGGCTATCTCCACGAGCACGGCTATACCGAGAACGAAGGTCCCTATGGCGAGTTCTGGGGCTTCTATGGCCCGGTCCATATCGATCCGGTGTTCCACGTGACAGCGATCACGCAGCGCAAGGATATGATCCACCAGACCGTGCTGCATTCCGGCCGCGCGTTGGGCCGCGCCGATTCATCCAATCTCGCGGCCGTCCATGCCGAGGCGCAGGTCTATCGCCTGCTGCGCGAGGCGCGCATCCTGCCGGTGGCGATGAACGCGGTACCGGCGGCGGGCGGACGCGTGCATCTGCGCTTGGCGCTTAAGGACCCGACGCCGGGGCAAGCGCGCGCGGCGATCACGACGATCTTCGCGATCTCCGGCATCCGCAATATCTCGGTCTTCGACGACGACGTGAACATCTTCGACAACGACGAAGTCGAATGGGCGATGTCGACGCGCCTCGATCCGTCGCGCGACGTGGTGATCCAAAGCGGCATGCCGGGCTACTACACTGATCCCATCATGTTGAAGAACGGCACGGTCTCGAAGATCGGCTATGACTGCACCATGCTGCCCGAGCAGCGGGAGGATTTCGAATTCCGCCGCGCCTGGGGCTTTCATGCCAGCGACGCGCCGGCGCGCTATCAGACCGTGCGTCAGGCGCTTGAGAGCGGGCCGATGTTTTTCTCTGAGCTAATGGCCGCGGTCGGCAGCAAGGATGGCCGCGAGGTCGCCGTGTCGCTCGACCAACTGCGCGAAGACGGCACGCTCACCCGCCTCAAAGAAGGGCAGTGGGCCTTGAAGGGCAAAGAGCAGAAGAATTAGCTTCGTCGCTGCGAGCGAAACGAAGCAATCCGGAGCCGCATGCGAAGCTTCTGGATTGCTTCGTTGCCACGCTTCTCGCAATGACGAAATCGGAACAACAATAACTTTCAATCAGGAGGCAGCATGAGCAACGAAATCCTCACCAAGCAGGACGGGCAGGTCCTCACCATCACCATCAACCGGCCGGATAACGGCAACGGCATGACCGATGCGATGGTGGTCGAGTTCACCGGCATCATCCGCGAAGCGCCGAAGACCTCGCGCATCATCGTGGTACGCGGCGCGGGCAAGGATTTCTGCATCGGCCGCGCCGGCATGGGCGCGCGTCCCGCCGGTCCGCCGCCGGCGCCGCCCGAGGCTTATGCCCGCCGCAACGAAAGCGACATCGTGTTCGATGCGTACGGCATCATGCGCACGGTCTCGATCCCGGTCGTCGCGGTCGTTCAAGGCCAGGCGTTAGGCTTCGGTTGCGCCATCGCCGCGGCTTGCGACGTTACGCTCGCCAGCGATGCCGCCACCTTCCAGGTGCCGGAAATGGGACACAACATTATGCCCGGCATGGTGATGTCGTCCTTCATCGACCGCGTGCCGCGCAAAGCGCTGTCCTATCTCGTCTGGTCGACGAACCTCGTCAGTGCCGAGCGTGCGCTCGGCTATGGCATCGTCAGCGATGTTTTCCCGGCGGCGAAGCTCGACGCCGCGGTGGATGCATTCGTCGCCTCGGTCCTGAAGGCGCCGGCGCTCGCCGTGCAGGGCACGAAGGAATTCACCCGCGTCGCTTACGATATGCCGATTGCCGGCGCCGTCGATTACGCCCGCAATCTCCACTCGCTGATCAACACGTCGAGCGAGATGCGCCGCAACCACTGAGTGGCGGAATTATTCGGCGGCGGCTTTGTCCGCCGCCACGCTTTCCATCTGCGCGATGGTGCGCAGATCGGCGCGCAGTCGATCGATACGCGTCACGCCGACAGTATTATCGAGCGCGGCGTGCGCGGCTTTCCAGATCGGGAAAGCGGCCTTCAGCGCGGCGCGGCCTTTCGCGGCGATGATGAGGCGGCGGCTGCGCTTGTCTTGCTCATCCACCGCGATTTTCACCAAGCCGCGCCGCTCGAGCGGTTTGAGGTTTGCCGTCAGCGTGGTGCGATCCATGGCGAGCGCGGCCGAGACCTCGCTCATGATTGGCGGCTCCGCCTGATTGAGCGCCACCAGTAGCGAGAACTGCCCCGGCGTCAGCCCCGCGGGCCGTAGCGCTTCGTCGAAATATCGCGACAGAGCGCGAGCGGCGCGCTGCACGCGAATGCAGAGACAAGTCTCGCGCACATGGCAGGTCGCATCCCAAGAAAGTTCGTCACCGCTTGACATGGGCTAATTATGTTGATATCAACCTAATATGTCAAGCGCGATTTCGCGCTTAGGTGGTGTGAGGGAGAGGCGGATGAGCGGCGGGTTGTCCAAGGCGCGGCTGGCGCGCCTGCACGACATCATGGCCGGCCATGTCGAGCACGGCCTGGCGCCCGGTCTGGCGACGCTGGTCGCGCGTGGCGACGAGGTCCATGTCGATGTCATCGGCAAGAAATCGACTGATAGCGCCGATGCGATGCGCCGTGACACGATCTTTCGCATTACCTCGATGACGAAGCCGATTACGGCGGTTGCGGCGATGATTCTGGTCGAGGAATGCAAGCTGCGGCTCGACGAGCCGGTCGATCGCTTCTTGCCCGAGCTTGCGGATCGCCGGGTGCTGAAGCGGCTCGACGGGCCGCTCGACGATACGGTGCCGGCGCAGCGGCCGATCAGCCTGCGCGATCTGCTGACCTTTCGCTCGGGCTACGGCGCGGTGTGGGGGGCTCCGGACAAATTCCCGATCCTCAAAGCGATCGCCGATCTTGGCATTGTCGGCTTCGGGCCGCCCAATCCAGCGATGCCGCATGATCCCGATGAATGGCTGAAGCGCCTCGGTACTCTGCCGCTGATCCATCAGCCCGGCGAGCGCTGGCTCTACGGTGCCGGCGCTTACATTCTGGGCGCGCTGATCGCGCGCGCTTCCGGCAAAAGCTTCGGCGATTTCCTGCACCAGCGCATCTTCGAGCCGCTTGGCATGAAGGACACCGCTTTCTTCGTGCCGCCGCACAAGCTCGACCGCTTCGCGACGAGCTATTTCGTCGACAAAAGCGGCGCACTCACGCGCTATGACGGCGTCGCGGACAGCCGCTGGGCCAGACCGCCGGCGTTCGAGGATGGCGGCGCCGGACTTGTCTCGACGATCGACGATTATCTCGCCTTCGCGCGTATGCTGCACAATCGCGGCAAGCATGGCAAAGAACAAATCCTGTCGCGTGTCTCGGTCGGGCTGATGACGACCGATCAACTCACCGCGGCGCAGAAGGCGGCCTCGCCCTTCGGGGACGGTTGGGACAATCGCGGCTGGGGCTTCGGCGTCGGCATCGTCACCGGCCGCGACGGGCTGGCGGCGTCCCCAGGCGCTTATGGCTGGGACGGTGGCTACGGCACCGCTTGGCAGAACGATCCGGCGGAGGACACGATCGTCATCCTCATGTCGCAGCGGGCGCAGTTCCCCATTCTATCGCCGGTCTATCTCGATTTCTGGACCGGCGCCTACCAAGCCCTCGAAGACTGACCGCAATTGAGAGAAGAGAAAGAAGAGGAGAACGAGATGCGTTTCATGATCATCGTCAAGGCGAGCAAGGACAGTGAAGCCGGCAAGCCGCCGAGCACCGACCTGCTCGCGGCCATGGGCAAATACAATGAGGAGCTGGTGAAAGCTGGCGTGATGGAGGCCGGCGAGGGGCTGCATGCGACCAGCCGCGGTGCGCGTATCAAATTCACCGGCAAGGATCGAACCGTGCGGCATGGCCCGTTCCCGCTCGACGGGCTCATCGCAGGCTTCTGGATCTTCAAGGTGAAGTCGAAGGACGAGGCGATCGAATGGGTGAAGCGCGCGCCGTTCGATGACGGGACCGAGTTGGAGATCCGTCAGATCTTCGCGGCCGAGGATTTCGGCGAAAATCTCACGCCCGAGCTCAAGGAGCAGGAAGAACGTCTGCGTGCGCAAGCGTCGGCCAAGCACTAAGCGTCTGGAGCAAGCGATGCAGACCAGTCCTTATCTTCTCTTCACCGGCGAATGCGAATCAGCGTTCAAGTTCTATGAGACGCATCTCGGCGGCAAGATCCTCGTGATGATGAAGCACGCCGGCACCCCAGCCGAAGGCCAGGTCCCGGTCGAGTGGAACGACAAGATCATGCACGGCCGCATCCAACTCGGCGATACCGTGGTGATGGCGTCCGACGCGCCGCCGGGACGGCAACAGAAGGCGCAAGGTTTTCGCCTGTCGCTGAGCTTCGACAAGTCCGCCGAGGCCGAGCGTGCCTTCAACGCGCTCGCCGATGGCGGAAGTGTCGAGATGCCGTTCGCGAAAACCTTCTTCGCCGAACGGTTCGGCATGGTGACCGACCGTTTCGGCACGCCGTGGATGATCAATTGCGAGCATCCGGCGTAGGAGGACGAGCATGAAGGTCTGCCAGCATCTCTGGTTTGAGAAGGATATGGAAGCGGCGCTG
>DASXCX010000097.1:0-2334 GCA_036490955.1 Allostellaceae bacterium
AAGACCATCAAGCGCACCGGGCTCGGCATCGGCCTGTTCGCCGAGAAACGCTTCAACGACGATGGCTCCGAGAACAAGGACTTCATCCTCAACAAGCCGGCCTATCGCAAGTCGAAAATCCTCGTCGCCGGCGACAATTTCGGCTGCGGCTCCTCGCGCGAGCACGCGCCCTGGGCGCTGCTCGACTACGGCATCAAGTGCGTGATCTCGACCTCGTTCGGCGATATTTTCTACAACAACTGCTTCCAGAACGGCGTGCTGCCGATCAAGGTGTCGCCGGAAGATCTCGAGAAGCTGTTCGACGATGCCGATCGCGGCGCCAATGCGACGCTGACTGTCGATCTCGAAAAGCAGGAAATCCGCGGCCCCGACGGCGGCGTGGTGAAGTTCGAGATCGATCCGCACCGCAAGGACTGCCTGCTCAACGGCCTCGACGACATCGGCCTGACGATGATGAAGAAGAACAAGATCGACACGTTCGAGTCCAAGCTGAAAGCCGAGCGGCCCTGGGCCTAGCGGCTGTCATGCCCGCGAAAGCGGGCATCCAGTAAACGCTGAATGTGCGATGACGCACCTGATGGCTCCATCGGAACATGGGCTGGTGGGCAACGCCCCGAAGCCGGGCCTTTTGCTCCCCCTACGAACTGCCCGCTTCGCGCGCCGCGATCGCATCGGCGATCGCTACCGTGCGGCGCGCGATGTCGACGTGCAGGCGCTCTATCATGCGGCCGTCGAGCGCGATCACGCCCTTGCGCTGATTCTCAGGCAGATCGAACGCTGCGATGATGCTGCGTGCTTGCGCGACCTCTTCGGCGCTTGGCGAAAAGGCCGCGTTGGCGGCGTCGACCTGGCTCGGGTGAATGACTGACTTGCCGTCGAAGCCCATGTCGCGCGCCGCCGCGCATTCGGCCGTCAGCCCTTCGGTATCGCCGATCGTGTTGTAGACGCCGTCGATAATATCGAGACCGTAGGCGCGCGCCGCCGCGATGCAGGTCGAAAGCCACACCCGCATCGGCTCGCGGCCCGGCAGGATTTTGGCGCGCGTCTCCTTGGCGAGATCGTTGGTGCCCATGACGAGACAGGCAAGCCGCGTCTCCATGTCCAAAGCGGCAGCAGCAATCTCGCGCGCGTTGAGCACCGCCAACGGCGTCTCGATCATCGCCCAGATGCGGATCTTGTGATCCGCGCTGATGTCGAAGAAACGCTCAGCAACATCTTCCAGCGCCTTAGGGCTCGATACTTTCGGCAACAGGACCGCGTCCGGCTTAGCCCAAGCGGCGGCATTGACATCCTCGAGCCACCATTCAGTGTCGAGCCCGTTGATGCGCACGACGACTTCGCTGCCGCCGAAGCCGCCGGCCGCCACCGCCTCCATCGCCTGCTCCCGCGCGGCCTCCTTGCCGTCGGGTGTGACCGAATCTTCCAGATCGAGCACCACGCAGTCGGCCGCCAGCGTGCGCGCCTTCTCGATCGCCCGCGCGTTCGACCCCGGCATGAACAGCACGCTGCGGCGCGGACGGATTGACATTGACGAGCCCCCTTGCTCATTCGCCTTGGACGCGCCACGTCGGCGCCAGCAGCCGCCATTGAGGCCGCGTTCCAACGGTAAGGGCATGACGATGTTGCCGCAACGGTTGCGCGAGGGATATGCCGCGTTTCGGGATGGACGGCTCGCCGCTGAGCAGAATCGCTACCGCGAGCTGGCTGAGCACGGGCAGACGCCGGAAACCATGGTGATCGGCTGCTGCGATTCCCGCGTCTCTCCGGAAGTGATTTTCGATGTCGGTCCGGGCGAGCTGTTCGTAGTCCGCAACGTCGGCAATCTGATCCCGCCCTATTCGCCCGACGCCGCTTATCATGGCGTTTCGTCGGCGCTCGAATATGGCGCGGCGGTACTGAAAGTGCCGCACATCGTCGTGCTCGGGCACGCGCGCTGTGGCGGCGTGCAGGCCTTTGCCGATGGCGCCGCCGCCGGCGATTTCATCGGACGCTGGATGTCGCTGTTGGCGCCGGTCGCGGCGGCAATCGGCCCCCGCGAGCGCGCCGCGGACGATTATCTGACGCGGCTCGAGCAGGCCTCGATCGTGGCCTCGCTGGAAAACCTGCGGACGTTTCCGTTTGTCAAAACCCGCTGCGACGACGGGACGCTGTCTCTGCACGGCGCCTATTTCGCGGTAGCCTCCGGGGAATTGTCGGCGCTCGATCCGGCGAGCGGCCGCTTTCTTCCGGTCACGCCGCCTTCTTCTTCGCCGCGATGAGCTTGCGGTTGATCAGGCACTCGGCGATCTGGATGGCGTTGAGCGCCGCGCCCTTGCGCAGATTGTCGGAGACCAC
>DASXCX010000098.1:0-5642 GCA_036490955.1 Allostellaceae bacterium
ATGAGAATGACCGTCTTGCGGTACTGCTGCCAGATTCGCATAAGTTCGATGTTCATATAGTCGCGCGTCATGGCATCGAGGGCGCCGAAGGGCTCGTCCAGAAGCAGGATAGGTGGATTGAAAACGAGCGCGCGGCAAATCGCGACGCGGCGTTGCATTCCGCCCGATAATTGCCAGGGATAGCTGTCGGCAAACGACGCAAGCCCCGACATTTCGAGGAGTTGTAGAGCCGCTTCGCGGTGCTCCTTACGCGCCAAGCCCATGACCTCGATCGGAACCATGATGTTTTCGAGCACTGTCCGCCAGTCGAGCAGCAGCGCGTTCTGAAACACGATCCCGACATCCGTGCTGGGTTCAGCTACAACGTTGCCGCCGACGGTAATCGTGCCCGCGCTCGATGGTAGAAGACCCGCGACGAGATTGAGGAAGGTGCTCTTACCGCAGCCCGAGGGACCGACGATGCTGAGGAATTCGCCGGCGGCAACCGACAGGTTTATATCGCTAAGAGCGACAACCGTGCGTCCGCGTGCGGCCCGATAGGTCTTGTCGACCCCCGTGGCGTGGATCGCCCCGGTGTGAGTGCGCGACGCTCTGTCTTGCCGCCTTTCCCCCGATAACATTCTTTGACTGCCGCTCCGACAGAGAATTTAGGCGATGATATAGGAGGTGCGCGGCCAGGAAAAGCGAAGGTCGCGGTTTGCCCCGCGAACGCGACGCAGCGGTTCTATGATCGCATTCCTTAATTCGTCCAGGCAAAATCGCCGATTCCGGTATTGATAGGCGAAAGCGGGTCGTCGAGGATGCGCACATCTTTCGTGTGCAGCATGACGAGCGGCAGGTCGGCGACGGGCAGGATGTAATTCATCTTGTTCACTTGATCGACGCCGGTCTTATAGATCTCGCGACGCTTGGCCTCGTCTTCCTCGAGCGCGCCGGCCTTCTGCGCGGCCTGGATCACCGGATCGTTCCAATAATCGCGCGTCTCGTTGAAGAAGATGTCGAAGATATTGTCCATGTCGGGCTGCGCGCCCGTTGGGTAGAAGCCGAGGAACGCGGTGAATTTGCCCTCGCCGCGCAGGCGCACGTAGAGGGCGATCGGCAGCGGCCGCACGCTGGCGCGAATGCCGACCTTGCGCAATTGGCCGGCGATCGCTTCGCCGATCTCCTTGACCGGCTCATGCACGTCGAATTCGAGATCGAACCCGTCGGGATACCCGGCCGCGGCGAGCAGCTTCTTCGCGTCGTCGGGATTGTAATCGGGAGGCTTGGTCGACGACGCGCAGCCGACATCGGCCGGCACGCAGATACCGTCGAGCGTATCGGCGATCTCGCCACCCGGAATGACCGTACGCGCGAGCTCCTTGCGGTCGATCGCTTCCATGAAGGCTTTGCGCACGCGCTGATCCTTCATCGCCTTGTTGTCGGAGCGACCGAGCGCGTCGAGCTGCACATAGAGCAGCAACCCGGCATGCCTTGCGGTCACGCGCGCATCCGGATCCTTGCCGACCTCGCGCGCCGTATCGGCCGTGACGTTGCGGATGACGTCGATATTGCCGGTCATGAATTGCGCGATCTGCGTCTGGCGATCGGGGATCGGCGCGACGATGATGTGCTTGATCGGCGCGCGATGGAGCGCGCTGGGGCTCTTGTCGTAGTAATCCTCGAAGCGTTCCAGCACCATCTTTTGCTGGTCGAGCGAGACCATGCGATAGGGACCGGTCGCGATCGCGCCGAGTCGGCCGTAATCCGCCTTGTTGTCGAGCTTCGACAGGACCTTGGAATCGTAGATGTCGAAACGATAGGCGATGGTTTCGAGCTCCGTGGCGAAGGCGCGCTTCGCCGTGATACGGACCTTGTAGGGACCGAGCTTTTCGATCTTGTCGACCCAGTTGTAGAGATTCTTGAAACGCAGCGGCGCGTTCGGGTCGGTGATGAAGTTGATCGTCGCGACGACGTCGTCGGCGTCGAATTTGTCGCCGTTGTGGAATTTGACATCGTCGCGTAGATCGAATTCGAAGGTCTTGTCGTCGATTTGCCGCCAGGATTTGGCGAGGCGCGGGACGAATTTATGCGCCCGCTCGTCGTAGGAGATCAGCGTCTCATAAACGTCGCGGAAAAACACCGCCGCTTCATCGAGCGGGAATTGGTAGGGATCGAGCGTGCTCCACCAATCGTTCACCGCGTAGCGCAGAGTATCGTCGGCTTTGCCCGCGAAAGCCGGCCGGGCCGAGAGCGCAAGCAAGCTCAGCAGCACGGCGAGGACAAAACGTCGCCAGCTCATCGATCCCTCCCTTCTGCCCGCGCACCGGATCGCGCGCGGGTGACGCGGGCGACGGCCGCTTACTGCGGCTCGATACCCGCGGCCTTGACCAGACTCTCCCATTTCGGCAGTTCGGCCTTGAGGCGCGCATCGGCTTGCGGCCCGGTGTCGTTCTGCGGAATTGCGCCATTGTCCTTGAGGAACTGCGCGGTCTCGGGAAGCGGGGTGACCTGCAGAATCCAGTTCTGCAGCTTATCGAGGATAGGCTGCGGCGTGCCTTTCGGCGCGTAGGCCGCCCACCACGGGCTGAATTCGAAATTCGCGATACCGGCTTCCTGCATCGTCGGGACATCGGGCAGGCTCGGGCTGCGTTGCGCCGTGGTCACGGCCAGCGCCTTGAGTTGACCTTGGCGCACTTGCGCCGCGCCGAACGTGCCGTCGATGATCATGAAATCGAGCTGGCCTTCGATGATGTCGCGCATCGCGTCCGGCGTCGCCTTATAGGCGACCGGCGTCGTCGTGACGCCGGCGAGCTGCTTGTAGTACTCGGTCGAAAGCTGCCCCGTCTGGTTCGTGTAGCCCGACAGCGCGCCTTGCTTCTTTTTGAGATACGCCGTCAGGTCGGCGATGCTGTTGAGCGGCGATTTCGGCGACACCACCATCACGAAGGCGATCTGCGCGAAAGAGGCGATCGGGGTGAAATCCTTGATCGTGTCGAAAGGCAGATCTTTGAAGAGATAGCGGCTGCCCGCCATGTTCGAATTCGCGCTGAAGAGCAGCGTGTAACCGTCGGGCTTGGCCTCGGCGACGGCGCGCAACGCGATATTGCCTGTCGCGCCCGGTTTGTTGTCGACGATCACTGGCTGCTTGGCGAGAGACTGAAGCTTATCGGTGAAATAGCGGGTGAGGATATCGGCGCCGCTGCCCGCGGCGAAACCGATCACGACATGAATCGGCTGATTCGGGTAATTGTCCTGTGCCGCCGCCGGCGCGACGAGCGCGACCAGAGCGATCAGGCCGAGAAGAATTTTACGCGCACCGCGCTGCCAGCAATTCATATGTCCCCCAGACTCATTGTCATCACTCTATGCGAAGCGGCTCGATTTTGAAAAGGGTTGGCGGATGCCCATCATTCGGTCTCGAGCAAGGTGGTGGGAATGCGGGTCTTCGGCCCGCGCAGCCGTACCCAGACCTGCGTGCCGACCAGCAGCAGGCAGAGCGCAAGGAAGACGGCGCTGATCGGCCGCTCGACGAAAGTGTTGAGGTCGCCATGCGCGATCACCAGCGCACGGCGGAAATTTTCCTCAAAGCGCGGACCGAGCACGAAGCCCAAGAGGATCGGCGCCGGCTCAAAGCGCAGCAGCAGCAAGAGATAGCCGAAGAGGCCGAAAAACAGCGTCGTGCCGACATCGAAAAGCGTGTTCTTCGCTGCGAAAACGCCGATGCAAATGAAGAACAGCGCGCTCGGGAAGAGAAAGCGATAGGGCACCATCAGCATCTTCACCCAAATGCCGATCATCGGCACGTTGAGGAAGATCAACATCAGATTGCCGATCCAGAAGCTGGCGATGAGGCCCCAGAAGATATCGGCATGCTCGATGATGAGACGAGGCCCCGGCTGCACGCCGTGGATGATCAGCGCGCCCAAGAGCAGCGCCATCACCGCATCGCCCGGAATGCCGAGGCTCATCGTCGGGATGAAATCGCCCTGCACCGAGGAATGAGTCGAGGATTCGGGCGCGGCCACGCCCTCGATCGCGCCATGGCCGAAGCGTTCGGGCGTTTTCGAGATCTTCTTCTCCGCCGCGTAAGCAACGAAAGAGGCGATGGTCGGGCCGGTGCCGGGGATCATCGAGCAGAGCGAACCGATCAGCGTGCCGCGCAGGATCGGGAAGGCCGCGCGCTTCATGTCGGCGCGGCTCGGCCGCATATCGCTGACGCCGAGCTTGGCATAGGCCGTATCGATCGGCGCGGTGTTATTGACGCCCCTCAAGAACTCGGCGATGCCAAAAAGCCCGAGCGACAGCGCCACCAGCTCAACGCCGTCATCGAGATCGATGATGCCGAAGGTGAAGCGCTCGACACCGGTGTTGGCATCCTGCCCGACCAGGCCGAGCAGCAGGCCGAGGATGGTCATCGCCACGCCTTTGAGCGGCGAGCCCTTGGCGAGGGTCGAGCCGGCGAGCAGCCCTAACAGCATCAGCGAGCAAATCTCGGCCGAGCCGAAAGAGAAGGCGATGCGCGCGATATAGGGTGCGGTGAAGATCATCTGGATGATGCCGAAAGCCGCGCCGAATACGGCACCCATCATGGTGATGCCGAGCGCGGTGCCGCCCTTGCCTTGCTTCGTCAGCGGAAAGCCGTCGAGACAGGTGACGGCATGCGGCGGATGACACGGCAGGTTCAAGAGGATCGAGCAGATCGCGCCGCCATATTGCGCGCCATAGGCGAGGCCGGCGAGCATCAGCACCGCGCCGACCGGCGGCATGCCGTAGGTCAGCGGCAGTAGGATCGAGATTGCCGAGAGCACGCCCATGCCGGGCAGCACGCCGACGAGATTGCCGGCGAGCACGCCGATCAGGCAGTAGACCAGGTTCTGCCACTGTAGCGCGACACCGAAGCCATGGATGAGATCGCCGAAACCGGTATCCATGCGCTACATGCCGCCGAAAATCGGGATTTGCACGTGCAGCACAAAAGCGAAAAGCAGCACGCCGAAGACGGTGACGCCCGCGGCGAGGAGCGCGCTCTCTTTCCAGCTATTCTCGCGATCGCCCAGCGCGGCGACGAAGACGCAAACGAAGGTTGCGGCGACCAGCCCGGCATAACGCGCGAGACCGATGAAGAGCAGCGCCGCCGCTGCGATGCAGAGCCAGCCGCGCCAATCCGGCCGCAACGACGGCGCCTCGGCGGCCGCCGGCGCCACATAGGCGGCGCTGCCGGCGATGACGAGGCCGATGAAAGCGAGGATGACGCCGAGCACGGTTGGGAAATAACCCGGCCCCATGCGTGTCAGGCTGCCCATCTGATACCGGCTGCCAATAATGGCCGCGCCGCCGCCGACCAGCACCATCAGCGCGCCGGCGTAGTAGTCCCGTCGATGCGAGAAACTCATGCGATAAAGCGGCCCCCCAAGCGCCATCCGTCGCGAGCCGATGGCCCTCGATCAGACCTGCGCCAATTCCTTCGGCCGGTCGACCAGCAGATGCAGCTTCTCTTTCGGCCGGTGCCAATTCTTGAGCGCCTTGCCTTCGCCGATCTTCCGGAGCTCGCGCTCCCACAGCTTGCGCAGCAGGATGACGCCTTTGTCGGATTGGCCGAGCCAGTCCTGGCTGCGATCGACGATGCGGCCTTGGCCGGAGAGCGCGACATTGTCCTGCAC
>DASXCX010000099.1:0-6893 GCA_036490955.1 Allostellaceae bacterium
GCCGGCCTCGCTCGTCGTGGCGCGGGCGCATTTCTATGGCGGGCGCTTCGTGCTCGCGCCCGCGGCGCGGCTCGATCAGCCCGAACTGCACGCTGTGCTGTTCCCCGGCGCGTCGCGGCTCGCGGCGTTGCGCTACATGGCGGCGGTGGTGACGAGCACGCTACAGCAGCAATGCGATGTCGAGGTGCGCGCCGCGCGCGAAATCGAGCTTGCCGGCCCCGAGGGCGCGCCAGTACAGATCGACGGCGATGTGCGCGCGCATCTGCCGGCCAGCATCCGCCTCGCTTCGGCGCCGCTCGCACTTATCGCATAGCCTCTGGGCAGCAATGCATAAAAACATCGGACATCACCAGCGCCCGGGCTTGTAGTCTCGGCCCTGTGTCGAAGGTTGTCGTCAAGAATTCTCCACCCCGCATTACGCAAAGTTCTCAGACGGGAGGGGTGCCGTCGCCATTGCCGCGCGGCCCATGGCTCAGTTTCGCCGTTGTCGCGGTGGCGTTGTTCCTCTCGGTGCTATCGATGTCGATCGTCGCCGTGGCGCTGCCCGAGATCGGGCGCGCGCTCGGCGCGACGCCGACCGATTTGCAATGGATCATCGATGCTTATGTGCTGGTCTATGCCAGTTTGCTGATCGCCGGCGGCGTTGCCGGCGATAGGCGCGGCCGCAAAGGCGTCTTCATGCTCGGCATCGTCGCTTTCGGCACCGGCACGCTGATCGCGGGCTTGGCGCCCGATATACGCGTGCTGCTGCTTGGACGCGCCGTTCAGGGCCTTGGTCCGGCGCTGATTATTCCGGGCAGCCTCACCATCATCACCGCGACGTTCGCCGATTTCCGGCAGCGCTCGGCAGCGCTTGGCCTGTGGTCGACCAGCTCTGGTCTTGCCCTCGCGATCGGTCCGGTGCTCGGCGGCGCGGTGGTCGATGCTTTCGGCTGGCGCTGGGTGTTCCTTGCCAACGCGCCGTGCTGCCTCGTGCTGCTGTGGTGCGCGGCGCGTTTCGTAACACGCATTCCGCATGCCGAAAGCGACAACAATTTCGATTGGCTGGGCCTCGTCCTCTCGACCTTCGGCATGGCGGCGGTCACCTTCGCGATCATCAACGGCCAGGATCGCGGCTGGCTCGCGCCGCCGATTGTTGCGGCCGCCGCGCTGGGCGTCGCGGCGCTGATCGTTTTCGTGCCATGGGAGCTGCGGCGCCGCGAGCCGCTGGTCGATGTCCGGCTGTTCCTGCAGCCGGCTTTCACCATCGCCAATGTCGCGGCGCTGGTCGTGTTCTTCGCCTTCGTCGGCGCGATCGTCTATTTCAGCGCCTTTTTCCTGCAAGTCCAGGGGCGCACGGCAGTCGAGACCGGCCTCGATATCTCGGCGATTGGCGTCGCTTATGCTTTCGGCGCGGCGCTATCGGGTCGGCTGGTCGGACGATTCGGTCCACGCGTGCCGATGCTGGGCGGACTGGCGCTGAGCGGCATCGCGACGCTCGCGCTGTTGCGGCTCGAGCCCGACACCGGCATCGGCGCGATCTGGTGGGATTTTGCGTTGGTCGGCGGCGCCGTCGGCGCCAGCCTGACGCCGATGGTCACCATCGCGATCGGCGCGGTCGATAAATCGCGCACCGGCATGGCCTCGGCCGTGCACAATGCGATGCGCCAGCTTGGCCAAGTACTCGGTGTCGCCGTGCTCGGCGCGTTGATTTATGCGAGACTGCCGCGCAGCGGCGCCGGCGGCAGGCTCAACCCGACGCAAGCCGTGCTCTTCGTCGCGGGGCTGCACCACGCACTTTGGCTATCGGGGCTCGCCCTCCTCGCCGCGGCAATCGGTGCGATGGCGATGCTGCGGCGCGCGTAGCGCACCGTCGCCGCGAAAAGAAGCCGAAAGCCCTTTTCACAACGTGAATCGTGCTCTCGATCGGAAAATTTGGAGGATTATATAGTTCGCAAACACGTCTGCGTTCATCGGATTTTCGGTTTTCGCTAGCCTTCCGGATCGGAACATGGCTTCGACGCCGCGATGGGTGGTTCTAATTGGCGTTCGTTTGCGGCTTGCCGCAGGATCGCCGCTCGTGCCTCTAGTCCCTCACGCATGGTTTCAAGTTCGGCTGCGTAGGCGCGCAAGTGTTCCGCCGCTATCTCCGTACGGCTCAAGCCACGTGAAAGGCGTCGCGCCGTCTCCGCACGCTCGCGCGCGTCGTCGATCTGCATGAGCAGCTGGGCAAGATCATTTTCCACGCGCACTCCGCTTCTTGTGTCCGAGAGTAGACATGGCGGATTGAGGCGCTTGTGGGGCGCAACGCGAAATCTATATGAGATTTATATATAAGCAGCTGTAGCGTGGCCGTCGACCTAACGCGCGACCTTGAGCTCAGTGTTTAGGCGCCGGCGACGGTCATGCCGTCGATGCGCAGGGTCGGCGCGTCATTGCCGGTCTTGAAGACGAGATCGCTCGCGGCGGTCAGGTTCAGGAACATGTCTTTCAGATTGCCGGCGATGGTGACCTCGCTCACCGGAAAGGCCAGCGTGCCGTTCTCGATCCAGAAGCCGGCCGCGCCACGGCTGTAATCGCCGGTCACGCCGCTGACGCCCATGCCCATCAACTCGCCGATATAAAAGCCCTGTTTGATATCGGCGATCAGCGCCTCGGGCGCCAGCTTGCCCGGCTCCATAAAGAGATTGGTCGGCGAGGGGCTGGGCGGGCCGGAGGTGCCGCGGCTGGCATGGCCCGTGCTCTTGAGGCCGAGCTGCCGCGCCGAGCGCTGATCGAGCAGCCACGTTTGAAGAACGCCATCCTCGACAATCGCGCGACGCTGGTTGCGCACGCCTTCGCCGTCGAACGGCTTGGCGCGCAAGCCGCGCTTTCGGTGCGGGTCATCGATGATGCTGAGTCCCGCCGGAAAGATGCGCTTGCCGAGCTTGTCCTTCAAAAAACTAGTGCCGCGCGCGATCGACGGCCCGCTGATCGCACCGACAAGATGGCGCAGCATGCCCCCGGCGACGCGCGGATCGAACAGCACCGGCACTTTCTGGGTCGGCATCTTGCGCGGATTGAGCCGCTTCACCGCGCGCTCGCCGGCGTTTTTGCCGATCTCTTTCGGATCGAGCAGATCCTCGGCCCAGACTGCGGTGGTGTAATCGTAATCGCGCTCCATGCCGGTGCCGGTGCCGGCAAGCACCGCAGCGCTGATGCTCGAATGCGTGCTCGCGTAATGGCCGGCGAAGCCATTCGACGCAACGAGGGCGACTTTGGAGCGGCTCCAACTCGCGTCCGCGCCTTCGGAGTTGGTGACGCCCGGAACCGCACGCGCGGCATCCTCGGCGGCGGCGGCGCGCGCGATCAGCGTCTCGGGGGCGGGCTCGGTCGGGTCGTCGAGATCGAGCGCCGGTAAATCGCGCGCCAGCTCCTCACGCGCGGCGAGGCCGCAATAAGGATCCTCCGGCACGGTCTTCGCCATGGCGATGGCGCGATCGATGAGCTCGCCGAGCGCTCCCGCGCTGCGATCGTTGGAAGAGACGATCGCCTGGCGCTTGCCGATCAGCACGCGCAAGCCGAGATCGTAGCTCTCCGAGCGCTCGAGCTTCTCGACCTTCCCCAAACGTTGCGCATGGCTGAGCGAGGCGCTCTCGAACAGCACGGCGTCGGCGGCATCGGCGCCCGCTTTGGCCGCGCGGGCGATGAGATCGCCGAGCAGGTTCAGCGCATCGGTTTGCGGCATTTTTTTGGCGTCCTCATCAGGCATTGCCACGTCATATAGCGATCGTCCCGCCCAGCTGCCAGATCACGGTCTCGCGCAAGGTCCGGTCTTCCAGGTCGAGCGAGGTTGGAACATCGTAGCGCGCGATCTCGCGAAGCCCGTCTTTGGGGAGATAAGCGCGGCCGGGGTCGCCCAGCAGCACGGTCGCGCCATCGGCGCTGAGCGCGTCGAGCCATCGGGTGAGGCGCTCGGCCAAGGGCCGCTCGTAGCACATATCGCCGACGAGGATCGTGTCCCAGCCGCTCGCGCCGTCGATGAGGTCGCGGCTTTCGGCTTCGATCGCGACATTGTTCAGCGCGGCGTTGAGGCGGATCGCGGCGATCGCGAAAGCATCGATCTCGGCCGCGGTGACACGCGCCGCGCCGGCCCGTTTGGCGGCGATCGCGACGAGGCCCGAGCCGGCGCCGATATCGAGCACGCTCTTGCCGGCGATCAGCGTCGGATGATCGAGAAGATGTCGCGCCAATGCCTGGCCGCCGGGCCACGCGAACGCCCAATAAGGCGGCGGCAGTTGCGATGTTTCGAGCGTCGCCTCGGTCGCATGCCAGAGCGGCGTCACCTCGCTCGCGAGATGGAGCCTGATCTCGGGCACGAGCGAAGGCGTGCCGATCGCCGTGTTGGCGCGGATGAAGGACTCTTCCCGGGAAGAAGGGGGATCAGAGGACATGCGCGGCGATGATGCCGATCAAGAGGATCCAGCCGGTCCAGCGGTTGGAGCGGAATTTGCGGCTGCAATCGGGCTGGCTCGATGTGTCGACCTGCCGCGCTTGCCAGAAGAGCTGGAAGAAGATGCAGACCAGCGCGATGCGATAGGGCCAGCCGAAGCCCGCGCTCTCGCCCGCGACGGCCCAGAGCGCGACCGCGAGGGCGTAGAACACGAAGAGGAACGATCGCGTGTATTGGCCGAGTGCGAGCGCCGATGATTTGACGCCGATCAGCAGATCATCGTCCTTGTCCTGATGCGCGTAGATCGTGTCGTAGCCGAGCGTCCAGGCAATGCCGCCGGCATAGAGCCAGAAGGCCGGCGCTTTGAGATCGCCGCGCACCGCCGCCCAACCCATCAGTGCGCCCCAGTTGAAATTGAGGCCGAGGAAAAATTGCGGCCAATAGGTGATGCGCTTCATGAACGGATAGGTCGCGATCAACACGATTACGAGGAATCCGAGTAAGATCGACAAGCGATTGAGCGAGAAAAGGATCGCCGCGCCGAGCGCGAGTTGTAGCGCCATGAAGGCGATTGCGGCTTTGACGCTGACCGCGCCCGACGGGATCGGTCGCACGCTGGTGCGCTCGACCTGGGCGTCGAAATCGCGATCGACGATATCGTTGAAGGTGCAGCCTGCGCCGCGCATCACGATGGCGCCGATGCCAAACAGCGCGATGAGCCGCCAATCGGGCCAGCGCTCGGCGGCGAAAGCGATGCCCCACCAGCACGGAAAGAGCAGCAGCCAAGTGCCGATCGGCCGGTCGAGCCGCGCCAGCCGGACATACGGTCGAAGCGCCGGCGGCACGAAGCGATCGACCCAATCGCCGGCGCGGATATCGGTGCGAAGCTCGGCCATGCGGTGGCTATTTATCACCCTCGACACGCCGAGGCACGTCGCAATAACGGTCGCGCGTCCTTCGGCAATCGACCTGCTAAACTATTGACCATGGCCGATCGGGTCTCCATTCGCCTCTTCGTTACCGCGCCGCTGGCGAATGGCGCCGCGGTGGAGCTGGGCCATGAGCAAGCGCATTACCTCAAAAACGTGATGCGTCGCGGCGAGGGCGATGCGGTCGCGCTGTTCAACGGCAGCGAGGGCGAGTTCCGCGCGCGGATCGAAAGCGCTGGCAAGCGCGCTATGCGTCTCGTCGTCGAAGAGCAATTGCGCGCGCAGCAAGCCGAACCCGATCTCTGGCTGGTGTTTGCGCCGATCAAGCGCGCTCGCATCGACTATCTCGTCGAGAAGGCGACCGAGCTCGGCGTCGGCGCGCTGGTGCCGGTGATCACTCAGCACACGCATGTCGAGCGCCTCAATCTCGACCGCCTGCGCGCGCATGCGATCGAAGCAGCGGAGCAGAGCGAGCGGCTGACTGTGCCACGCATCGAAGAGCCGCGCGCGCTGGGGGATGTGCTCGCTGCGTGGAATGCGTCGCGCCGCATCATGCTCTGTGACGAAACCGGGTCGGCGCCGCTCGCCGCTACCGCCCTTGCCAGGCAAAGCGCGGCCGCGTGGGCCGTGCTGATCGGGCCGGAAGGCGGCTTCGCCGAAACGGAGCTTGACGCCCTTCGGAAACTCCCCTTTGTTTCAGCCGTTAGTCTGGGACCGCGAATTTTGCGCGCCGATACGGCCGCGTTGGCGGGGCTGGCGGTGTTGCAGGCGCTTCGGGGCGAGGCGCAGTAACGCCGATAAATAAAAGTCTGGAGCGGTCACTAAGGGCTATCGGGTTTATGTCGGCACCCTCGCATTCCGGCGGCGCGCCCGTCACCGACAAGCGTCAGCTTGTCGAGTATCTCGCGGCGGGTTGCAAGCCGCGCGCGGAATGGCGCATCGGCACCGAACACGAAAAATTCATCTTCCGCCGCGCCGATCTTCATCCCGTGCCGTATGAAGGCGATAACGGCATTCGCGCCATCTTGGAGAAGCTGCGGCGTTTCGGCTGGCAGCCGGTGCTCGACGGTGAGAACATCGTCGGCCTTACCGACGATGGCGGCGGCGCGATCTCGCTGGAGCCGGGCGGGCAGTTCGAATTGTCGGGTGCGCCGCTCGAGACGCTGCATCAAACCTGCAACGAGTTGCACACGCATCTGAAACAGATGCGCGAGGTCACCGGCGAGCTCGACCTCGGCATGCTCGGCCTCGGCTTCCTGCCGAAATGGAAGCGCGAGGATTGCTTCTGGATGCCGAAGCGCCGCTATCAGGTGATGCGCAACTACATGCCGAAGAAGGGCAAGCTCGGCATCGACATGATGCTCCGCACCTGCACCGTGCAGGTCAATCTCGATTTCGCCACCGAGGCCGATATGGTGTTGAAGTCGCGCGTCTCGCTCGCGCTGCAGCCGATCGCGGTCGCGCTCTTCGCCAATTCGCCGTTCTTCGAGGGCAAGCCCTCGGGCTTCCTCTCCTATCGCAGCAATGTCTGGACCGATACTGATCCCGATCGT
>DASXCX010000100.1:0-6609 GCA_036490955.1 Allostellaceae bacterium
CGACGTTGCCGAGCTCTATGACTGCTTCACGTATGTACCATTGGTGACGCTCGAGGATTACGGCTTCTGCGCCAAAGGCGAGGGCGGGGCCTTCGTCCAGGACGGCCGCATCGAACCCGGCGGCGCACTGCCGGTGAATACCGGCGGCGGGCTCTTATCGCATGGCCATGCGAGCGGGGCGCTGCTCTTGAGCGAAGCGGCGATCCAGATGCGCGGTGCCGGCGGCGCGCGCCAGGTGGCGAACGCCGAAACGGCGATCGTCAGCGGCCAGTGCGGCGTGACCGGCGTCAATGTCTGCCTGATTTTCGGTAATCATCCCAATTGAGCATGGTGCAAATGACCGGCGATCGTCCGCTGCCTCTCTCCGGAATTCGTGTCCTCGATTTCGGCCATATCGTCGCCGGGCCGTTCTGTGTGCGCCTGCTCGCCGATCTCGGTGCGGATGTCATCAAAGTCGAGACGGCGACACGGCAAGGCCGCACCGGTGCACGGCGCGGCCAGCGTCCTGGCGGCACGAATGGCCGGACGCCGCATCTCTATCACATCAATCGCAACCGCCGCTCGATCGACCTCAATCTTAAGACCGAACGCGGCCTTGCCGTCGCGCGCCGGCTCATCGACAAGGCGGATGTGCTGGTCGAGAATTTCTCCAGCGGCGTTATGGAGCGGCTCGGCATCGGCTATCGCACTTTGGCCAAGACCAATCCCGGCCTCGTCTATGCCAGTATGGCGTCCTTCGGCCAAAGCGGTCCACGGCAAGGCTGGACGGGCATGAATGTGACGCTGCAGGCTTGCTCGGGGTTGATGCTGGCGACCGGCAGCGAGGGCGACCCGCCAATCGGGATTTCCAATTCATGGAACGATTACATCGGCGGGCTGCATGCTGCGGTCGCCATCGTCGGCGCATTGTCGAAGCGGCGCGTGACCGGCAAAGGTTGCCATCTTGATGTTTCGCAATTCGAGGCAAGCGTCGCAATGATCGGCAGCCTGCTTTTCGCGAGCGCCGTCACGCGCAAGCCGCCGGCACGGCTCGGCAGCCGCTCGAGCAGCGTTGCGCCGCAGGGCGTCTATCGCTGCGCCGGCGAGGATCAATGGTGCGCGATCAGCGTACAGTCGGATGCGCAATGGCAGAAGCTACGCGCGCTGCTCGGCGGCTGCTTACGTTACGACAGGTTGGACGAGCGGCAGGCCCATCTCGACGCGATCGATGCGGTGATCGAAACCTGGACAGGCAAGCTCGACCCCCAAGAGGTGGAGCGCCAACTCACCCAAGCCGGAATTCCTGCGGCCGCGATGCGCCGGGCGAACGAGATCGCTGCAACCGAGGAATGGCGGAGAGTCTTACGACCGCTCAAAGAGCATGGCGAGGCGGGCCCAAAAGTTATCGGCTTGCCGTTCTCGTTCCGCGGCAGCGCGCCGCGCGAGGCGACCGAGGCGCCGCGCATGGGCGCGAGCGGGAATGAGGCGCTGCGCGATTGGCTCGGCCTCGACGAGCGGGCGATCACCGAGCTCATGCGCGAGGAGGCGGTCTGATGGCGCGCATCCTCGATCTTACCAGCCTCATGGGTGCTTACGGCACGCGGCTGTTGGCCGAGCTTGGTCACGATGTGTTGCGTGTCGAAAGCCCGAAAGGCGACGCCGTTCGTCACGAAGCACCGGTGCTCGGCGGTGCGCCGCGTCTTGAAGCCGGCGCATTCCATCAATTCCTCAATGCCGGCAAGCGCAGCGCTGCGATCGATCCGACGACGGCAGGCGGTCAGAAATTGCTTCTGGCGCTCGTTGCAAAGGCCGATGCCGCGGTCGTGAGTCTTCCGCTGCCGATCGCTGAAGAAAAGCTGCTTGCTGTCAATCCCGACCTCGTGCTCGTGCAGCTCGACGACGGGCCGCCCGAGCTATGCGCTTATGCCAGCGCGGGTCTTCTCGCGATTACCGGCGAGCCCGATGGCGCGCCGACGATGCTCGGCGGCCACGTGCCTTGCTCGGCCGTCGGTGCGCATGTTGCGCTGGCAACGGTCGCTGCGCTTTTCGGCAGGGAGGCGAGCGGCAAAGGGCAGGTCGTCGATGTCTCGGCGGCGCAATGCCTCGCGGCTTTGGCCGAGCAGGTCTGGGTCGAATACTGCACCTCCGGCGAGATGATGGAGCGCTTGGGCTCGCGCGGCGGCATCACCGCTGTTGCCGGCGCACTGCCTTGCGTCGACGGGCATTGGATGATCAGCGTGCCGCCCGATCCGCGCGGCTGGGCGAATTTCGTGCAGCTCGTGCCGCATCCCGCCTTCAAGGATGACGGCGCTCTTGCCGACGAGGCGATGCGCCGTGAACGCAAGCAGGAGATTCTCGATTGTATCGCCGAATGGTCGAAGACCCAAAAGAAGAACGAGATCGTCGCGCAGGCGCAAAGCTTCCATATCCCCGCGGCTGCCGTCACCAATCCGCTTGAGTTGATCGATGATCCGCAACTCTTGGCACGCGGCTTCCTGAAGCCGATCGACCATCCCGATTTCGGCAAGATCAATTTCCCGGCCGGTGCGCTCGCGAGCATGTTCCAACAAGCAATGAGCATTGCACCGGCGCTAGGCGAAAGCACGGCGTTGATTCTCGACGAGCTCGGCTACTCGGCAAGCGAGATCAACCGTCTCAAAGATGAAGGTGTCGTCGCGTGAGCGCGCAAGTCGACGTTTCGCTGGACGAATTGCAATCCTGGGTCGGGCGCGAGCATGAGTTCGCCGGTATCGACGCGGTGACGCGCAGCGACATTCGCCGCAAGCTCGAGGTCTATTGTTTCGACTGCCCGTTGCATTACGACGAGGCCGTCGCGCGTGCGCATGGCTATCGCGATCTGGTCGCGCCGGGAGCGCTGACGCCGCTCTGGGCGATGCCGGCCTATTGGCGCCCGGGCGAGCCTGTGCCATGGCAGCCCGGCCTGCGCGAGCAGGCAGGCGGCATCCGCACCGATGTGCCGGTGCCGTCGGCATTCCAAGGCGGCGTCAACACCGCGACGTGGTGGGAATATTTCGAGCCGGTCTATCCGGGCGACGAACTGCGCGGAAATTGGCGGCTCGTCGAGATCAAACCGCGCGAGACTAAGCTCGGCAACGGTGTCTTCGTCACCGTCGAGGCGACGATCTTCAAGCGGTCGGGCGAGCTGGTCGCAAAGAACAGCAACACGCATTACCGCTTTGCCCCGAAATCGGCCGAAGCACGCAAGGAGAAGCCGCTGGAGCCGCCGCCCGAGCTCGACGCGGACGGTGCCAATGCCGCGCGAGCGACGCCGGCGGATTTCGATTGGAGCCGCCAGCGGCGTTTCGGCGAGGTCGCGGTCGGCGACGCGGTGCCGCCTTTCGCCATGTGGCTGAGCTATCAGCGCGTCGTGATGAGTGTCGCGGTCGACCGCATGTTCTCGGGGCTCCATCACGATCGCGAGCGTGCGCGTTGGCGCGGCTTCCGCGATGTCATTTTCAACACGCGTGGCTATGAGATGACGTTCGAGGTGATGCTGCGGCGCTGGATCGGCCTCGATGGGCGGATCACGAAGCTCGGTCCTTTCCGGATGACCGGCAGCTCTTATCCGAGCGACGTCGTCACCGTTAGCGGGCGTGTCACGGGAACGACCGACGAAACACACCGCGTCCAGGTTGAGTTGCTCGCGATGAATGATCGCGGCGAGGCTGGCCGCGGCGAAGCCGAAGTTTCGTTGCCGCCTTGAGAGAGAATGGGAGAAGAGGCATGAGCGAGACCGCGCTTTTGTCGCCGAACGGCCAGCAGGAAACGCAAGGCACAGGCCCCGCGACGCGGCTCTTTCTGGCGACGGTGAATGGCGCGCTGCGGCTCGATCGTCGCGACGGCGCGTGGACGCTTACCGGCGAGGGCCTTGCCGGCAAGCATGTCAGCTCGCTGCTGATCGAAGAGGGCTCTGGCAAGCTTTTTGCCGGCGCGCATGGCGAAGAGGGCGTGTGGGCGAGCGACGATGGCGCGGGCGCATCCTGGCGCTCGGCGGCGAAGAACATCGAGAACCGCAACATCTATTCGCTCGCCGCGCGTCGCGACGCCAATCGCGCCATGCTGTTTGCCGGTGCCGAGCCGGCCTCGATCTATCGCAGCGACGATCTCGGCGAGAGTTGGCGCGCGTTGCCGGCGCTCCGCGGTGTACCGGGCACGGATAAATGGCATTTTCCGCCGCCGCCGCATATCGCGCATGTGAAATCGATCACCATCCACCCGACGCGGCCGGCGACGCTCTTCACCTGCATCGAGCAGGGCGCGCTCCTCATGTCCGAGGATGACGGCGAGAGCTGGCGTGAGCTCGACGATTATTCGAAGCCCGAGGATCCGACCTATCGCGATACGCATCACATCGTGCTCCATCCGAAGCAGCCCGAGATTGCCTATCTGACAACCGGGGTCGGCACCTATCGCAGCGACAATGGCGGCCGCAACTGGCGTGCGCTGACGCAGCGCGGCAGCCGCCTCGGCTATCCCGATTTCGTGATCCTCGATCACGACGATCCCGAGCGGCTCATCGTGTCCGGCGCGGAAACAAGCCCAAAAGAATGGCCGGGAAACGGCACGGCAAATTCGGCGGTGCTGAAAAGCAGCGATGGCGGCAATACTTGGCGCGAGCTCCAGAATGGCTTGCCCACGCGCATCGACGGCAGCATCGAGGCCATGTCGCGGCATAGCTGGCCGGGCGGCGCGACGCTGTTCTTCGCCACTTCGAAAGGCGAGGTCTTTGCCAGCAATGATGACGGCGAGCGTTGGACGCGGATTGCCCAGGGTCTCGCTTCGGTGTCCAAGAGCGTGCATTATCGGGCCTTCCTGCCGGGTGCGCGAGAACGCGGGCGGCGGGCCTACGGTTGAGTGGCCGCGTTGGTGAGGGAGGCTGGGCATGGCTGAATTCGAACGCACGCGAGTCCGGGAGCGCGAAGCGCCGTCGCAGAACAATTACGAGCTGGCGATTCAGTTCCAGCGCGAACGGGCCGAGCGTAACGCAACCGGCCGTATCGTCTGCAAGGTCGAAGATTGCCCGCAGATGCTCACGCGCCAGGGCAGGCTGCGCTATTACCTCGGCCACACGGTCAAAGACACCCCGCTGCAGGATTGGATCGTCTTCACGCATGAGATCCGCACTGTCTCGGGCAAGCACCGGCATCAGGGCGGGTTGATCATCTATGTGATCGAGGGCACGGGCTATTCGGTTGTCGATGGCGAGCGTTGCGATTGGGAGAAAGGCGATCTGGTGCTGCTGCCGATGCGCAAAGAGGGCGTCGAGCATCAGCATTTCAACACCGATCCGAATAAGCCATCGGTGTGGATGGCCTTCATTCATCAGGGCATTCAGGAATATGTGGCGTCGGAGATGACGCAAACCGAGGTGTCGCCCGAATATAAAAGAGCGCACGAATCCGGCGGCGCGTAAGCGCGTGTCGAAAGGGGGAGGAATGTCAGGGGTGATTTCGCGGCGAACGGCCTTGGCGGTGCTCGGAGGCTCGCTGGCGGTGCTGCGCGTGCCGGCCGCTGCAGCGGCCGGGACCGATAAGCTTCGCGTCGGCAAAGCGGTCGCGCAGGTTTTTGGCTACATCCCGCTCGATGTCGGGACGCACTACGGCATCTTCGCCAAGCACGGAATCGAAATCGAGGAGACGAGCTTTGTCAGCGGCTCGCAACTCGCCCAAGCGGTCACTGCGAATGCGATCGACATCACGCTAAGCGGCGGCCCGGATATGGCCTTCACCGCCAAGGGCGCGCCCGAGATCGCCGTCGCGTCGATCGCGACCTCGCCGGTCTTCATGGGTATCGCCGTCGGCAGCCAGTCGACGGCGAAATCGAGCGACGATCTCAAAGGCAAGAAGATCGCGGTGACCAGCACCGGCTCGCTCACCTATTGGCTCGTTGACGAACTGAATGCCGTCAACGGTTGGACGGGTGACGATCGTGTGCAGCCGATCGCGGTCGGTGGCGCGCCGCCCACGATGCTCGCGGCGATCC
Source organism: Allostellaceae bacterium (assembly GCA_036490955.1). GTDB lineage: Bacteria > Pseudomonadota > Alphaproteobacteria > ATCC43930 > CGMCC-115725 > CAIKMD01. The sequence goes on from DASXCX010000100.1 coordinate 5,983, forward strand.
GCACCGGCCAGGTAGACGGAGCCATCGGTGGCTTGCAGGTTGGCTTCCAGCTCGAAGAGCAACATGAAGGCCGGCTACTGGTCGATATTGCGGATTACGTGAAAGAGATCGAGCTTTTCGTCACCTTCGCGAGCACCGCTCTCGTTCAGCAAAATCCGGATGCGTTGCGTCGTTTCCTTGCCGGTTGGTATGAGTCGGTGGCGTATATGAAAGGCCACAAGGCCGAATCCGTGAAGCTCGCTTCCGAGGTGCTGGCTTGGTCGCCGACCGTGGCCGAGCGCTGTTACGACCGCACCATCGCGCATTTCTCGACGAACGGGAAATTCGAAAAGCCGGCGCTCGACAAGCTGCGCGCCTCGTTCATCGATCTGAAAGTGCTCGATGCCTCGGCCGATATCTCGAAGCTCTATACCGAGGAATTTCTGCCGAAAGCGTGAGCAGCAGCGATCGTTTTACGCATTGAGAAAACGCCTTTTCTCATCGTGTAATCGTAAATAAGAAGCGCGCGATTGCTTTGTCGCCGTTGGTGATGAGGATAGGATTGCACTTCGAGGAGAGACGCCCATGACAATCGCTTGTCTTGCCCCCAATGGCATGAATGTCTATCGCGGCTCGGGAGCGGCAACG